>CAYUHJ010000358.1:0-4231 GCA_964444365.1 uncultured Alcaligenaceae bacterium
TGGATCACGTCGCCCGGCTCGTACTCGGTCGCGTCCGCCTTCTGGGCGTCGGTCAGGTGGGCGGCCACGAAGCTCGTCACGGTGCGTTCTCCCGCGAGGGTGCCGTCTTTCTTGAGGGCCGAGCGGACGGCGTCCGTGACGCGGGCCGCCTCGGCGTGCGTGGGCGAGACCACCAGGGCCGTCTTCGGCTTCCCGTCCTTGGTGCGTTCCTTCGCGGCCGCAAGGTAGGCGTCGGCCAGTTCCCGATACCGGTCCTCGTCGCCGACCTCCCTCACCCACTTCAACTTGTCGAGTTCCGCGAACGCATCCCCGATGCGGCCTTCGCTCAAGTAGCCCGCCGCCTTCTTGTAGTCCCCGTGCTGGCGCAGGATCTCCGTGACCTCGGCCACCGGCAGGCCGGAGCGCTCTTCGAGGAGCTTCAGCGGCTCGCCGGCCGTCACGCTCTTGTGCTGGCGGCGGTCCCCGACCAGGACGACGCGGGCGTTCACGGCCTCCGCGACCGAAAAGACCGCGTGCATGTCCCGCGTGCCGAGTTGGCTGGCCTCGTCCACCAGGATCACCCCGCCGCGGGCGGATTCCTGCATTTCCTTGTCTTTGAGGAAGCGGGCGACGGTATCGGCCTCGGCGAACCCGGCCTCCTCGCGGAGCACCTCGCGGCTGGCCTTGACCGACTGGGCAATCGCCACGACGGGCTTGCCGGCCTCCGCCAGTGCCTCGCCGATCTCCTGCTCCAGTGTCGTCTTGCCGGTGCCGGCCACGCCGCGGATCATCACCACCCGGTCGCGTGAGCCGAGAACGTGCCGCACGGCGGCCTTCTGGCCGTCGTGGAACCAGTCGCGGGTGAACGGGCGTTTGGGATCGCCGAGCGGGCGGCAGCGGCCCCGCCCGTCGCGGGCGAAGGCCACCAACTTGGATTCCAGTGCCAGCATGTCCCGCGTGGTCGCCAGGTCGCGGCCGTCCACCCGGCTGCGGATGAGCGGCCTTCGGGCAAGCTCCGTCGCCACCGCGTCCACGGCCACGGCCCCGAGGCCGCGCTTCAGGGCTTCCGTCATCACCTTGCGTTCCGGCACGACGGCGTCGCGGACGAAGCTGTGGTCGATGGCGTGGTCCACGGCCGTGCGTTCCCCCGACTCCGGCCGGGTCGGTTTCGTCTCGCGTTTGTGGACTTTGGCGAGCCAGGAGCGTTCTTCGGTCGAGAGCCGCCCCAGCCATTCCCGCTTCAGTTCGGCCAGCGACAGGTTCTTGCCCTTGTGTTCGCGCGTCTCGGCACCGAGTTCGGCCTTGCGGTCGGGGTCGGTGATGCCGCGCTCGCGGGCCGTCTGTTCGATGAGTTCCGTCCGGCGGGAGAACCGCTTCAGCACGTCCGTCGGCACGCCCGCGACCTCGAAGTCGTCGCGCTTCCGCACCACCCCATAGCCGAGGTCCTGCAGCCGGTTCGCCAGCCGCACCCGGAAGGCCGCCTGGAAGTACGGCGCGTCCCGCTTGAGTTCGCGGAACTGGCCCGCCTTCCAGCGGTCCTCGTCCTTGTCCCAGGTGCTGTTGAAGGCGAAGACGTGGGCGTGAAGCTGCGGGTCGGGCACGCCGTTCACCGGCCGGGACGTGGTGTGGACGAACTCGGCCCAGACCATGTTGCCGGTCGGCCGGTCGGTGTCCTGGCCGCGTTTCCTGACGCGGGTCTTCATCTCGGATTCGACCTCGCGCATGGTCTCGGCGACCGCTCCGCGGAACGCCTCCAGCATGTTCTTGTCTTCGGTCAGGCCGTAGAGCAGCGACACGGACTTGGGGACCGAGAACGTAAAGTCGTACCCGACCGTGCGCTCGCCGCGCGTGCGAACCGTCAGCGGCTGTCCGGTCCGGGGGTTGATGTTGTCGCAGAGTTGCTCGAAGGACTGCTTGTTGACCGTGCCCTGGAGGCCGAGGCGGGCAGCACCCTGGCCGCCCCACTGGCCGATGAGTTCCTGGCCGTCGAGGTAGTAGTCGGCCGCAGCGTAGTAACGCTTGGCCCCGTCGGCACTGTTCTGTTGGGTCACCCGAATCATGCCATATTTTACCGTACCACAGATTCGTTAACGCTTCGTTAACGCCTCTCTGCTCCCCCGCAGCCAGAGCCGTTTTGCAAGGTTCAGAGGCATCGCAAGGCGACTGCAACACGACCGGGGTGCGAGTGCTGAATCGCGGATATGGTGATGGAATCGGTTGTGATTTTCCTCACGCCCCTTGACCGGGTCGGGGGACACTTGGGCCGGTTGGTCGAGGCACCAAGCCGTTGGCAGTGCTGGAAAACCCCGGCATCCGGACGGGTGAAACTCGGCGTCGAAGCCACGCCACCCGGAACAGAGAAATGCTTGCGCGAGAGTTGGAGGTGCGCTACGGTTAACGCTCGTTAACCGCCACGGATGGACGCCCCGATTGCCCGAGGACAGTGACCCCGCCCAACGCTTTCTGCCGAGGATTCGCCGCGAACTCGACAAGCTGCCGCTGACCGAGCAACAGAAGGACGCGACCGCGCCGCGGCTCCTCGAACTGGCTCAATTCCTCGACTCGCGGGGGTACGCTAGGCCGGCGGGTGGCACGCTGAGTACCGAATCCGCGTTCTTCGACATGGACGTTAAGTTCAACGCCGTGGTCGAGCATTTTCGGGACGATGGCCTGACGAGTGAAGCGTATTTGCAGGTCGTATTGAAACAGCCTCAACTCCTCCTCCGATCGCCTGCAACAGTCATCGAAAACGTGAGTACGGTCGTCGGCCGGCTGGCCGCGAGCGGTCTCACGACCCGCGACTACTTGGCAGCGTCCCTCAATCACCCGTCGCTACTCACCCAATCCCCGGACACGGTCGTTGCCAACATCACCGGCGTCGTGGAGCGTTTCCGGGACGACGGCCTGACGGCCGGGGACTACGTCGGGGCGGCGGTCAACACCCCGTCCCTCTTCGCGTCCGCGCCGGACACCATCGCAGCGAACATCGAGGGCGTCGTGCGTCGATTCGCGGCCGACGGGGTGTCGACTCGCGCCTACCTCCGCACCGCCGTCCGACATTCCCCGCTGTTCAGCCAATCGCCCCGGACGGTCGCGGGCAACGTGGAGGGCGTGGCGGAACGTTTTGCAGCCGACGGCCTGACCTTGCGCGCCTACCTCCGGGCGGCGTTGAAACAGCCCTCTCTGTTTTCGGGCAGCGTCGAGAGGATTTCCGCGAACATCGACGGCGTCGTGCGGGAATTCGCCGCAGAAGGGCTTACCACCCGCGATTACGTCGGGGCCGCGGTGCAGCAACCGGCGCTCTTCTACGCCACCCCTGACACGGTCTCGCGGCACGTCCGCGAGGTGATCGACCGGTTCGCCGCGGACGGCCTGACCCCGAAAGAGTACGTCAAGGCGGCTGTGAAATGTCCGTCCTTGTTCGGCATGTCGGCGGGCACGGTCGCCGGTCACATCACCGGAGTGGTAGAGCGTTTTGCGGGCGACGGACTGACGCTGCCGGAATACCTCCGGGCCGCCGTCAAGCAGCCGGCCCTGTTCACCCAGTCCCCCGAAACGATCAGCCGCCACCTGGGTGCGATCATCGACTTCTACGACCGGGGTCTCATCGACCTGCCCGGCCGGCCTACGCGGCGGGTCCGACGGGGTGAGCCGCAGGACGAGAACCCACACCGCCCGCTGGTACTCGCCGTCCTCCGCAACCCGTACCTCCTGTGCCTGGCGGACGAGAACTTCGGCCTCCGGGAAGTCCACCACCGCCTGACGAACGGGGAGCCGGGTTGGCAGGTGCTGAAGCGTCCGCGACATGCTGTGGAGCGAGAATTGATCGAGCATCTCACGCCTAGAAGCGAGGAACCAGCCGCTCCGTCCGACGGTTTTGTCGCAGGTGTTCCCTCACCGACCGACGAGCAGGCGAACCGGTTCCTGCTCCGTGCTCTGATGCACGCCGGCTTCATCCGGGGCGGCAACGTCCAGCGCTGACCCGCTCACAGAAGGCTCGTCCCGAGTCATCGCGTTCACTGTGTGTTGGCCCGGATACCCGGACGGTAGTGCCAAGGATGCTGCAATCCTTGCCGCGTGAACTCTCTCCCACGCGCCCGTACCCTTCTCCCCAACCCTTGCCGGCCCACCAGGCGCTTGACCGGTCTGCCCGGCAACTCCTTCAATCCTGCCGAGCATGGGATTGCGTTCTCCGCCAGTCCCCGCAGCAACACACGGCCTTCTGACGGGCACGCCTAAAGCCGCCGCCGGG
>CAYUHJ010000359.1:0-4229 GCA_964444365.1 uncultured Alcaligenaceae bacterium
GACGAGAATAGCCGATTACACGAATCGGCGCAAGAATGAAATCTAAACTGCTCTAGTCGCTTCCAAGCACGTCCTGTCCGCATCAGTCACCAGCGAGGGCGACGGGACTCGAACCCGCAACCTCCGGATCGACAGTCCGTCGGATACGCACCGCAACGTCATGGCAGGACAACAAGTTACGTCATCGCTTGGGAACGGGTGCAGTGCCGGATGCAGTGAAGATGCCGACCTCGCTCGGGTATTAGCTGCGTGGCCGACGCTGTCCGACCCCATCCGCCGGGCCATACTCGCGTTGATCGGGCCGCGGAGGTGGGCGAGGACGTCGGGGTGCTCGCACCCGGCGTCTTGCAGCGCGTCCGCGAGGACGGGAAGGTTGCCGAACGCGCGGGAGTCGTAGGCGGCCTGCGCGATGCCGACGGCGGCTTCGGTTCGCCACGCGGGATCGAACGCGACGGGGCGGAACGGGTTGCCGAAGATGTCGCGGATCGTGTCCACTAACTCTATCTCAGTTGGAACCTTAAACTCATTGGTGAATGCCTCTAGTTGAGTGATCGATGCTCGTTCGGTGAGGCTCGTAAGTCCCGAAGGTATGTGAAAGACGTTGTAGGGTCCGCCTGATCGAGACTTGGCTCCGGTCAATTCACGGCGTGAGAGTGCGCCATCGGCAAATCGTTCAGCAGCCTCAATGCCACGGGTATATTCCGGCAACTCACTTTCGCGAAACCAACCGGGTGCGGATGGGAAGCGACCCGGCCCATGAATTTCCGCCTCGCGTACCACGGTCCTTGCAATCGAAACGAAGAGCAGACGCAATTTCCGTGTGTCGATCGGTTCAGGAATCAATCGCATTATTGAGGACCAGCTCTGCGACGAGACCCACGATGTTTCGAGATCCGTCATCGCCCCAACCTCCCAATAATCGCGTCCGCATCGTAAACGCAGCCGCCCCAGACGCCGCCGCTGGCGGTGACGAGGGCCGCCCACAGGCGCGTGTCCGCCGGCAACGCGGGGTCGGGTTGCAGGTCGTCGCGCGGGGGACGCTTCGCCAGTTCGGCGGTGCCCCACTCCGGGCCGAAGTCGCCGGACTCGTTGCCGATCAGGTCGATCGAGCCTTCGAGGCGGACGCGGTCGACCAGGATGCGAATGCGGTCGCCGTCGCGGAGCTTGCCGATGGGGCCGCCGGCGAGGGCTTCCGGGGTGACGTGGCCGACGCACGCGCCGGTGCTCACGCCGCTGAACCGGGCGTCCGTCAGCACCGCGACGTGCTTGCCCCACGGGATGAATTTCAACGCGCTCGTCACCTGATACGTCTCCTCCATCCCGGACCCGAGCGGCCCCCGGCAACACAGCACCAGCACGTCGCCGGGGACGACCGCCTTCGGCCCCTGCCCCTTCAACGCCGCGATGGCCGCCTTCTCCGTGGTGAAGACCTTGGCCGGCCCCGTCTTGCGGTAGACGCCGTCCGCGTCCACGACCGACGGATCGATCGAAGTCGATTTGATGACGCTGCCGTCCGGGGAGATGTTGCCGCGGGGGAACGTGACGGTACTCGTCAGGCCACGTTTTTTCGCCGCGTCCGGGGACATGATGACGGAATCGGGGTCGACGCCGTCGCGGGTCCGCAGCAGGTTTCGCAGGCGTTCCCGGCGTTCGGACGTCTTCCACCAGTCGAGCACGGCCCCGAGCGGTTCGCCGGCCGCGGTCAGGGCGTCGAGCGCGAGCAGGCCCATTTCGCGCAGGTGGAGCATCACTTCCGGGACGCCGCCGGCCAGGAACGCGCGGATCGTCGGGTGCCCGACCGGGCCGTTCGGCAACGCATCGACGAGCCGGGGAACCTGCCGATTGACGCGGGTCCAGTCCTCCACGGTGGGTCGGCGAACGCCGGCGTGGAAGGCGATGGCGGGGGTGTGGAGCAACAGGTTCGTGCTGCCGCCGAACGCCGCGAACACGGCGAGCGCGTTCCGGAACGCGGCTTCGGTCAGCACGTCCGTCGTGCGGATGCCCTGCTTCGCCATGTTGGTGAGGGCGCGGGCCGACCGCCTCGCCATGTCGAGCCAGATCGGTTGCCCCGACGGCGACAGTGCGGAATGCGGCAAGCTCAACCCGAGCGCTTCGCCGATAACTTGCGAAGTGGCCGCCGTACCGAGGAACTGACAGCCGCCGCCGGGGGACGCGCAGGCGTGGCAGCCGGCTTCGGCGGCTTCGTCGAGGGTGATCTCGCCGTTGGCGTACCGCGCCCCGATGCTCTGCACCTTCCCGGTGTCTTCCTGCCCCGGTTCGCCGGCGAGCATCACGCCGCCCGGCACGAGAACCGTCGGGTAGTCGTGCTGGCTGGCGAGGGCCATCATCATCGCCGGCAGGCCCTTGTCGCAGGTGGCGACGCCCATCACCCCGGCCCGCGTCGGCAAACTTCGCATCAGCCGGCGCATCACCTGGGCGGCGTCGTTGCGGTACGGCAGGGAATCGAACATGCCGATCGTCCCCTGCGTCCGGCCGTCGCACGGGTCGGTGACGGCCCCCGCGAACGGGAGCGTGCCGACGCGGGAAAACTCCTTCGCGGCCGCCTCGACGAGCAGCCCGACCTCCCAGTGCCCGCTGTGGAACCCGAGCGCGACCGGCGACCCGTCCGCGGCCCGCAGCCCGCCGTGCGTCGAGAGGATGAGGAACTCCTTGCGGCCGAGGAACTCCGGGTTCAGCCCCATGCCGACGTTCTGCGACCAGCCGAACAGGTCGCCGCTGGGGGCGTGCCGCAACAAGTCGTCGGTCAGCGGCAACTTCCCGCCGGGGCCCTTCACGGTGGAGGTGAGTTCGAAGATGCCGGGGTCGCGCGAGTCGAGCAGATCGGACATGGGGGTGCCTGGCAGGGGTGCGGGTCGGATGGGGTATTATCTCCACCAACACCCTCCCGGCGAAAGGCGAACCTCCGGAGCCAGGACCACCAGCCCGAAGCGCAAGCGAGGGTTCCCGGTTACTCCCTCGCTTGCGCTTCGGGCTGGTGGTCTGGGGGATCGAGGAGGCACTGCGACGAGATCCGCCACAACGACCGGAATGTGGATGAAGGCGTCTTCGGGACCGGCGGGACTCGCCACGCACCGGCCCGCTCGACAACACGTCACCCCGACAGCGGCATCACCAGGTACAGGTAGTTCTCCCCCACCCGGAAGACGGCGGGCTTCTGGCCGTCGGTCATTTCCAGGACGGCCGTCGGCTCGCCGTCGATGGCGCGGAGCATCTCCGTCAGGTACGCCGGGTCGAACGCGATGTCCACCTCCGGGCCGTCGTACCCGACCAGCGGCATCACGACCTCGCTGGAACCGGTTTCCGGGCCGCGGGCGGTCAGCGTCACCTGGCCGGGCTCGAAGTGGAAGTCGACGCGCTTGCTCTCGTCGTCGGTCATGATCGCCGCCTGCCGGACGCGGGCCAGGAACTCCGGCACGGAGATCGGCAGCTTCACCGCCAGCTTCTTCGGGATGATGTCCCGGTACGGCGGGAACCGCCCCTCGACGAGCTTCGTGTGGATCAGCGCCCGTTCCGTCTGGAACAGCGCCTCGTTCGGCTTCAGCGCGATCCGGATGACCTCGCCGTCGTCCGTCAGGTTCCGTTCGAGCAGGGTGATCGCCTTCGACGGGATCAGGTGGGACGCGGTCTTGGCCTCCGGCTCGCCGTGGACCTCGGCCGGGGCTTCCGTCATGGCCAGCCGCTTCGTGTCCGTGGCGACGAGCCGGGCGACCTTGCCGTCGGCCTCCCACAGCACGCCGGTGACGGCCCAGCGGGTGCTCTCCTTCTTCTCGGCGGCGAAGGCGGTTCGCTTCAGCAGCGTCCGCAACACGCCGGCCGTCAGTTCGTGGTACCGGCCGCCCGGCTCGAAGGTGGAGACGTCCGGGAACTCGTCGGGCGGGAGGTTCGGGAGTTCGTACCGGCCGGTGGTCAGGCGGATGGTGGTCGTGTCGGCGGTCGCGTCGAGGCTGATCTCGTCGTCGGCGGTTTCGCGGAGGATGGAGACGAGCCGGCCGGGGGGGATGATGGCGGCCCCGGCGCGGGCGACCTTCACGCCGCGGAGTTCGTACCGGATGCCGACCTCCATGTCGGTGGCCATCAGGGTGAGCGCGTCGTCGTGGGCGACCGCCTTGAGGTTGGCGAAGACCGGCCGGGTCGTCCGCGGGGCGACGGCCGCGCCGACGATCTGGCAGGCGGCGAGCAGGCTGTCGCGGGTGCAAGTGATCTTCATG
>CAYUHJ010000360.1:0-4224 GCA_964444365.1 uncultured Alcaligenaceae bacterium
ACCGCACCACGTTCACCCTGTCCGGGCTGAACCCCGCCAGCGTCGCCGTGTCCGGTATTGGGAGTCGAGTGGGAGTCGGAATGCGAATGGGACGGTTCAAGGAATCTTCTTCGCTGGACCGAAAAATTGGTGTGGCCGCATGAACGACGAATGGTAACATACAAAACGTCGTCGGTGATCCCGGTGGAGGAAGCGCGATGTCACGCACTCGCTTGGTCCTGCTGGTCGTCGTGTGTGGGCTGTTGCCGACCGTACCGCAGGCCGCGCCGCTGCCCAAAGAGAAGCCACCGGAGTTGTACTACCCCACCAAGAAGGGGACGACCTGGACGATGCGGACGAAGACGCTGATCGGCGGTACGATCCAGGACGTGCGGTACGAGATCCTTGACTCGAAGCAGACCGAGAACGAGTGGCTGGTGACCGTGGGAACCTCCCACGACAAGGAAGAAGCGTGCAAGCCGTATCAGAAATTCATCGTTTCGGGGAAGGGTGTCTTTGAAGTGGAAGTCGCAGGAAACCGACTGAATAACCCGTTCGCTTTGCTTCTCTTGCCCCTCAAGAAAGATTCCGAATGGGTGTCTGCACGGGAATTCGGGCGCGAGAAGTGGAAATTCAAAGTAGTAATGATCGGAAGCGAGCGAGTCGAAACACCAAGTGGGGAGTTTAATGCGGTTAAACTGCTCACGAGCAACGCTGATCTCAACGAGGAGGATGGAGTAAGTTGGTGGGTTGTGGATATCGGAGAAGTTAAACGAGAAGATCGCCTCCAAATAACAGAGATTGTAAAGCTCAAGCGATAGCGATCCCCTCCAATCGCGATTCTTATTCCTATTAAAAATTGGAGCTTACACTCATTATGTCATCTATCCGCGGCACCCATTCGCTTCGCCAGGGCATCGAATCTCTTGAAGACAGAACTTTGCCGGCAAATATCATCGTGCCTATTGTAGTGAACTCTGCTGCCGACGCAAACGTCAGGGGAGACGGAATCATCACGTTTCGAGAGGCCATAGTCGCTGTCAACAGTGCCTATGACAGCTCTTTGGTTCGCGTCGACAAACTTGGGGTTCAGCGCTACAATGATGTCAACCTGGGGCAATTTACCGTCCCTGCTGGTGACGACCAAATCTTCGTTATCCGCTTCAACATCCCTAACGCCAACCCGAACGTACCCGTCACCCTCAAACCGGCCACGCCGTACCCCGCTATCAACACGGAGGCCACGATTCTCGAACCCCGCGAAATTGTCATAGACGGGTACACTCAGCCTGGCTCTGCTCCAAACGCGGCTGCTGATGGATTCAACGGCCGCGTCATGGTCGAGATCGATGGGAGCGGGATCAAAGGCAAGACCACCCCTGGCCTTTCCGTCCGGAACAACGTCTCCGAGGTCACGCGGTCCCCGATCACCATTCGCGGATTATCGATCCACTCGTTCCCCGGAGCCGGCATCGACATCTCCGGGGGCGGTGTGAAGTATTCATCTGTCCGGGATGGCGTGGTCACGTCCACTAACGAATCCCTCGTCACCATCGCCGGCAACCTGATCGGGCTCACCGGCGGCAACGGGTTCGCCGCCAAGCCGAACGGGGTCGGGATTGTGACATCCAAGGCGTCCCACGCGGTCATCGGCGGGCCTGCGGCGGCGGACCGCAACGTCATCGCCAACAACAAGGGGGACGGAATCCAAATCGAGAACCAGACTCCGATCCCGGACCTTACCCTAGGGGATGAGGTGCTGGCCACGTTCTTCACCCGCGTGGTGGTCGAGAACAACCTGATAGGCGTCTTGCCGACCGGCGATGGCGGCGGCAACCGCGAGGACGGCGTCGCCGTGAGCAAGTCCGAGTACGTCCAGATCAAGAACAACGTCATTGGGAATAACCTCGGTAACGGCATTTCGGTCGTCGATGTCCGCGATCCCGCTCGGAGATGGAAGCTGTTCACCTCCACGCGGATCGAGGGGAACACCATCGGCCTCGCGGCGGACGGCAAGACGGCCGCGGGGAATGGGCACAACGGCGTCGTGCTGACCAACACGACGAACGCGGTGGTGACCGGGAACGTGATCTCGTCGAACGGGGCATTCGGCGGGACGTGGAACGGCATCATGGTGAGGTGGCGGAAGGCCGGGTCGGGTGGGTTCCCGACGTGGAACACCGTCATCACGGATAACACGATCGGGCTGGACAAGGGCCGCACTTTGGCCCGCGGGAACAGCGGGAACGGGATCTTCCTCACCGGCGAACAGCGGATCGAAGGCGAAGACCCGGAGTTCCGGGTCGTCAAGACGAAGATCACCGACAACTTCATCGCCGGCAACAAGCGGTTCGGCGTGTCGTCCGGGAACTGGTGGGGCATCGACGTCGACGACAACGTCATGGACAAGACCGGGGACGGAAAGGCGCTGCCGAACGGCCTGGGGTCGATGTCGCTCCGCGACACGGAGCGGATCGAAGTGACCGGGAACGTGGTCGGGAACCGCGTCATCCTCTCGGGCGTCACCGAGACAGCGGTGACCGGAAACACTATCGCGGCAGCGGACGGTGTGACCGGATCTGGGTTGACGATCAAATACGATTCCACGGGCGTCGTGCTCGACGGCAACAGCGTGTCGGGGTTCCCCGGCGGCGGGATCGTCGCGGTCGCCCCGGCAGTGGCGGGGCCGTTCCTGGCCCTGCTGCCGAACGAGATCGTGCAATCCCCGAACCCCGGCGTCCGGATCGGCGGCGACCTCGCCGGGCAGTTCACCATCGGCCGGGCCGGGGAGGCGGCGACCGTCGTCGTGGGCGGCAGCTACCGGCAGACGGGCGGAACTGCCGTCTTCGATGTCGGTTTCGGTTCCGACTACGATCGGGTCCGTGTGTCGGGCCGGGTCGCCCTCGGCGGCGGGCTTGCCCTCAACGCCCTGCCGGGTTTCGCCCCGGTGAGCGGGGCGGTCTACACACTCATCGATCAGGCTGGGACGTCGAAGGTCGTCGGCACGTTCGCCGGCCTGCCGGAAGGCGCGGAGGTCTTGATCGGAGGGGTGAGATACTCCATTTCCTACACCGGCGGTGATGGCAACGACGTGACGTTGACGCTCTCCAATTCCTACTCCACCGTGGACCTGTTCGACACCGGGGTCGACGACTCGCACAACGCTCTGCCGGACAGCGGCACGCTGCCGGTGTCCGGGCTGGAGTCCACCGGGGTCGGCACGGACGGCCAGCCCCTTCCCCACCTGACGCTCGACCCGACGTTCACCGTGACGGCCGCCCCGAGCGGGTACACCGGGGCGGTGAAGGTGCTCACGTCGGCCGGCGGGTTCCCGGTCGGCCCGTGGGTCGGCGACGCCGCGGGGTCGGCGTGGGTCGTCCCGGCCCAGGCCGACGACGACGGCACCGCCCCCGCCGGCGAGTACACGTTTACGACGACCCTCACCGTGAACGCCGGGTCCGGGTGGGTGCTGTCCGGCCGGTGGGCGGCCGACAACTCGGCCCGCATCCTCGTCAACGGCGTCGACACCGGGGTGGTGCTGGCCGGGAGCGAATCGTTCTATGCCCTCACCCGGTTCGACCTGCCCGCGTCGCTGTTCACGGTCGGCACCAACACGATCGACTTCGTCGTGACCAACGGCGGCACGGACCCCAACCCGGTCGGGCTGCGGGTGGAGTGGGACCTGTCCCCGGCGGCCGTCGACCCGCACTTCACCGTCACCGGGCCGGACGGGGCGACGCAGGCGGCGAAGGTGGTCCGGGAGGACGGGTACCCGACCCCGCCGTGGCTGCCGAACACGGCGGCGACCCGGTGGATTTCGCCGTACTCGTCGGACGCGGACGGGAACGCCCCGCCGGGCGAGTACGTGTACCGCACGACGTTCGACCTGGCCGGCCGGGACGCGGCGACGGCCGTCCTCACCGGGCTGTGGGCGGCGGACAACTTCGGCGTGGACATCCGCTTGAACGGCGTGTCGCTGGGGCTGACGCACGGCGGCGAGAACCCCGGCACCGGGGTGGAAGGGTTCCGGTCGCTGTCGAGCTTCACCGTCGCGGCGGAGGCGGGGGCGGCGTTCCAGGCGGGGGTGAACGTGCTGGAGTTCGTGGTGCGGAACGACCGGTATTCGGCGAACGACCCGACCCCGAACCCGGTCGGGCTGTTCGTCGCGGACCTGCTGCTGTTCGCCGTGCCGGTGGCGTAGCGGACCGAGGATCGGCCTTCGACGCGGCCCGGCGACGCACGGGC
>CAYUHJ010000361.1:0-4167 GCA_964444365.1 uncultured Alcaligenaceae bacterium
CCCGCTGGGGAGAGGGGTTGGGGGTGAGGGGAACACCTTCACCCATTTGGAATCGCTGGTGCGGGCATGAGTTCACCCCTCACCCCCGACCCCTCTCCCCGCTGGGGAGAGGGGTCGGGGAGAAATAATAAAGTATCCACGCGATTCGGTAGGACGAGTTCTTTCGCTCACGGAGAACTCGTTACTCTCACTAGTGAGCCCCGCCGTTATTGTGCCTTCGCGACCGCCCCCCATTCGGCGATCGTCACGTCGACCGACTGCCACTTCTTCGCCCGCCACACGGTCAGCCGCACCCGCTGGCCGGCCGGCAACGCGCTGATCAGGTTGATGAGGTGGTTCTCGTCGCGGATCTCGACGGCGTCGAGTTTCACGATCACGTCCCCGACCTGCAACCCGCCGACGGCCGCCGGACCGCTCGGGTGGACGCCGTCCACCATCGCCCCGCACACCCGGTCCAGGCCGAGCCGCAGCGCCGCCGCCGGCTCGATCGTCGGGGCGAGTTGCAGCCCCAGGTAGCCGCGGCTGACGGTCCCCTTTTCGAGCAGTTGCCGGGACACCCGCTTGAGCAGGTTCGCGGGGATGCTGAACGACACGCCGCTGTTGTTGCCGTTGTTCGACGCGATCGCGGTGTTGACGCCGACGAGCGCGCCGGTCATGTCGACGAGCGGGCCGCCGCTGGAGCCGGGGTTGATCGCGGCGTCGGTCTGGAGGAACTCCTTGATGCGGATCGTGTTCCCGAGCGAAATCTGCCCCCGCTCGCGGGCGGAAATGATGCCGTGCGTGACGGTCTGGTTCAGCCCGAACGGACTGCCGAACGCGAGCACCCACTGGCCGACGCGGACCCGGTCGCTGTCGCCGAGGTCGATGGTCGGCAGGTTCTCGGCCGCGAGCCGGAGCAGGGCGATGTCGGACTCGGGGTCGGTCCACACGCGGTCGGGCTGCTGAATCCGGCCGTCGTGCAGCGTGACGGTGATGTCGCCCGGCTTCGCCCCGCCGACGACGTGGTTGTTCGTGACGACGTAGGTGCCGCGGAACCCGTCGATCCGGAGCATCGCCCCGGACCCGGACTCCTCGGTCGGCTTGGTCTTGCCGGGGGCGGCGTTCGCGGCCGGCGGCTTGACCGCGTCCACGGACACGACGCACGGCGCGACCTTCCGGATGACCGCCTCGAACCGGTCCGGGTTCACCGGTTGGGCGGGCGGGGGCGCGTCCGGCAGGGCGGACGGCGGCGCGGCCGGGAGCGGCGGGCCGGACTGGGCGGCGAGCGGCCTGTGCGGGGTCTGGGCGACCGGGGAGACGACGCCGGCGGCAAACGAACCGGCCGCCACGGCCGCGGTCAACAGGATTCGACGGGTCATGGGCTTCGACCGAGGAGAACGGGTGCGGGGTGCGGGGGTCGGCCCCGCGACGCCCGGATTCTACGCACGCCCCCGCCCCAAAACTGAACGGAAACCGGCCGTTCAGCTCGGGACCGGGCGCGACGCGGCGGCACGAACCGAACAAAGCTCGCAGCCTCCCAGGAGCCCGTCACTTCACCCGCGGGCCGGGGTCGGCTCAACCCGCCGAAAGGGACGCGATCGCACGTTCGATTGCCGCCGCATAAGGCTCCGCTCCTCGGCCGCACGTTTCGACATGAACCGCTCGTCTCGCACCGCACGCCCACAGTTGAATCTTCAATCCTTCGAGACGTTCGAGCAGGGGCGAGCGTCGAAGGGCGGTGAGCCCCTCGACGCTTGCAATGACGGCGTCGATTTCCAGCGTGCGGACCCGTTCGAGTTGCGTCGATTCGGCGACCCGTGTCAGAAGCGCGGGCCGCATCGCCTTCCGGCCGATGGGCTCACGTCCGCCGAAATCGACTGCCGAATCACTTGAGAGCAAGCGGAGGTGATCGATCCGCGACAGGTACAAGTTATCCAGTGCGTCCGGGCAGTCGTCCGGGTCGTACAGGGTGACGGTGCTCGGAGCGATCACCAGCCCCCAGTGCGGGGCCATGTGAAGAAAGTTCGCGGCCGCGAGACTGACCGATTCCGGGCCGATCCCGCGGCAGTAGTCGTTCACCGTGATGTGAGTGTCGCGAAAAGCCTCGGGGTGATCGGCACGCATCTGCTGAAACCGAGCAAATCGTTCGGACCGAAGTCGCTTCCGCTCGGCGGCCGTCAACGACTCGCTCGCGATCCGACAGCTGAGGCGGACGAACTCCGCGTAAGCGCCCTCGCCCCGTTCCTGCAACCAGTCCGCGAACACCAGACGGGGGAGGTCGTCTCGCGGGTTCGCGCGAATCGCCGCGAGCAGTGCCTCCCCGTCGCTCATCACTTCCCCTTGTGGCCGCGGTACCGCTTGATGAGCGCGTTCGTGGACGAGTCGTGCGCCAGCGGCGGCTCCGTCTTCGCTTCCAGTTCCGGGATGATCCGCTGGGCGAGCTTCTTGCCGAGTTCCACGCCCCACTGGTCGAACGAGTCGATGCCCCAGACGATCCCCTGCGTGAAGACGAGGTGCTCGTAGAGGGCGACCAGCTTGCCGAGCACCAGCGGCGTGAGCCTGTCCGCGAGGATCGTGTTCGACGGCCGGTTGCCGGGGAAGACGCGGTGCGGGACGAGCCAGTCGGCGGTCCCCTCGGCCTTCACCTCTTCCTCCGTCTTGCCGAACGCCAGCGCTTCCGACTGCGCGAACAGGTTCGACATGAGCTGGTCGTGGTGCCCGCCGCTCGGGTTCAGCGATTGACAGAAGCCGATGAAGTCGCACGGGATGAGCCGCGTTCCCTGGTGGATGAGTTGGTAGAAGGAGTGCTGGCCGTTCGTGCCCGGTTCGCCCCAGTAGACCGGGCCGGTGGGGTAGTCGACCGGATTGCCGCCGAGGGTGACCCGCTTGCCGTTGCTCTCCATCGTGAGCTGTTGCAGGTACGCCGGGAACCGCTTGAGGTACTGGTCGTACGGCAGCACCGCGACGGTCTCGGCCCCCAGGAAGGCGTTGTTCCAGACGCCGATCAGGCCCATCAGCACCGGCAGGTTCTTCGCGAACGGGGCGGTGCGGAAGTGCTCGTCCATCTGGTGGAAGCCGGCCAGCATCTCGCGGAACGCGGTCGGCCCGAGGGCGATCATCGTGCTCAGGCCGATTGCGGAGTCCATCGAGTACCGGCCGCCGACCCAGTCCCAGAACCCGAACATGTTCGCGGTGTCGATGCCGAACTTCGTCACCTCGTCGGCGTTCGTCGAAACCGCGACGAAGTGCCGGGCGACGGCGGCGGGGTCTTTCAACGCGGCCAGCGACCAGTCCCGTGCGGTGCGGGCGTTGGTCATCGTTTCGAGCGTGGTAAAGGTCTTCGACGCGACGATGAACAGCGTCTCCGCGGGGTCGAGGTCGCGGACCGCCTCGGCG
This sequence comes from uncultured Alcaligenaceae bacterium, assembly GCA_964444365.1. Taxonomy (GTDB): domain Bacteria; phylum Planctomycetota; class Planctomycetia; order Gemmatales; family Gemmataceae; genus CAYUHJ01. The sequence goes on from CAYUHJ010000361.1 coordinate 3,376, forward strand.
AAGTCCGTGGCGTCGACGTTCGAGACGAACCGGAACGTGAGGTCGCGCTGGGAGTAATGCCGCAGCGCCTCGTAGGCCATGACCGGGCCGAGGTCCGAGCCGCCGATGCCGACGTTGACGATGTTTTTGATGGGCTTCCCGGTGTGCCCCAGCCACGCCCCCGCCCGGATGCGGTTGGCGAAGCCGGTCATGCGGTCGAGGACGGCGTGAACCTCCGGCACCACGTCGTGCCCGTCCACGACGATGCCGGTCCCGCGCGGGGCCCGCAGCGCGACGTGCAGCACCGAGCGGTTCTCGGTGGTGTTGATCTTGTCGCCGCGGAACATCGCGTCGATGCGGCCCTTCAGCCCGACCTCGTCGGCGAGCTTGAGCAGTAGCGCCATCGTCGCGTCGGTGACGCGGTTCTTCGAGTAGTCGAGGTACAGCCCGACCGCGTCGAGGGCGAGCCGGGTGCCGCGGTCGGGGTCGCCGGCAAAGAGTTCGCGGAGGTGCCGGGGGCGGATCTCGTCCGCGTGGGTTTGCAGGGCCGCCCACGCGGGGCGAGACGTCAGGGCGGTGTCGGACATGGACGAACCTCGGGGGTGCTACTTGGCCTGGGGAACGAGCAAAGTCTGTTCGAGAATGGTGTCGAACCAGTCGGCTACTTCGCCGACGATTTCGTCAAGGGTCGCTTTCGTGATCGGCTGCATCCGGGGCTTGACGACCTGTTCGAGAATGTGAGGGTCGGCCGGGGTGTGAGGGGTGTGCGGGCGAAGAACCCAGCTGTAGTATCCGCGGTCCTTGGAGATGGAA
>CAYUHJ010000362.1:0-4112 GCA_964444365.1 uncultured Alcaligenaceae bacterium
ACGCGCGGAACCGCTCCTTGATGAGCTTCTGCTTCTCGCGGGCCGCCATCGTCTCCTCGGCGTTCACGACCTTCTCCTCGCGGTCACCGTTCTGGATGGTGTCGTAGATGGTCGGCGACTTCATGTTGAGGGCGAGTTCGAGCAGCCAGGTGCCGTTCGCCCGCACCGTCCCGAAATCGGCGGTGGCCGCAACTGACACGCGGGCGGCGTAGGCCGGCTCCAGGCTCCAGAGGGCGTCTTTCTTCAGGTGGGAAACGGGCACGTCACTCGGGGCGACTTTGAACAGGTCGGCGGCGAACGCCCGGATGTCGCCTTCGGGTATCCACGGCGCGCCGAGGTTGGCGTCGATGTCGCCGGGCAGCACGTCCTCGGGCTGAACCGCCTCCAGGCTTCGGACGTTGCGGGTAAATTGCGCCCCGGCCGCGCGGGCGACGTCGAGTTTGCCCCGGACGTTGCCGGAGAGGTAGGCGTCGGCCGTCTCCCACTTGCCCGACTCCGGGTCTTTGAAGATCAAGTCGCCGAGTTCGGCCTCGACCTGGGATTCCGGTTTGCCGTAGAGCCTGGCGATGAAGTCGAGATCGACCCCGCCGTGCCGGTTCAGCGAGACCAGCAGTCCCTCTTCGGCGCTGCGCACCGCCGAGACCGGGCGGCGGTGGCCCACCACGTCCCGCGTCATGATAGCGGCATTGGTGGCCTTCCCGGTCGGCTCGTCGTAGTCTTCGAGCGCCATCACCAGCATCGCGTCCGGGTCTTCCTTGAACTTGACCAGGTTGGGCATGCGGCGGATCGTCGCCCCGTCCTTCGCCTCCGAAAGCGTCGTCTTGTTGACGGGACCGTAGGCGGTCGCGAACCGGTCGTAGGCGCGGTTCAGGTCGCGGCGTGCGTGCTCGCGGTGCTCTTCCGGCCAGCCCTCGTTCTGGGATTGCAGCACCCGGCGGGCCTTGTCGCGCAGGCCGATCAGGCCCGCGAGTCGCTTGCCGGTCATGGTGCCGTCGGCCCGTAAGGCCGTACCGCCATAAACCACTTGCACGCCTTGCCCGCCGTCGATCTGGTAGATCGCCCGGTCCTCGCCGACGAAGAAGCTGCCCTCGCCGACGTGCCGCTCGAACGGCGGCGGGACGAAGGCCGCCGGCCGTTCGGCTACCACCTGCGACGAAACAGCAACCGCGAAACGTGGCAAGCGGTCAATCGCCTGCCGCAGTTGTGCGGCCAGGTCGCCGCTGGCTTCGACGCTGAAGCCCTCGCCGCCGTAGAGCGTGTCCTTGCGGGACCAGTGGCCCAGGACCATCTCGGGGTGGTTCAGGAAGTAGCGGCTGACGGGAACCTCTGCGCCATCGATCGCCAGCGGGGCAATACCCAACCAGTCATCATCAACATGATGGGCCGGCACCCCTGGTGCCCGCTTGCGAAGAAACACGATGTCGGTCACCACGGCGGTCCCTTCCCGCTTGAACGCATCCGAGGGCAACCGGATCGCCCCGACGAAGTCGGCCCGCTCGGCGAGGAACTCGCGTAAGGAAGCGTTCTGCTTGTCGAGTGTGTAGTGCGATGTGACCAGGGCCAGGACGCCACCGGCCTTGAGGGAGTCCACGGACTTGGCGAAGAAGTAGTCGTGCAGGGCGTATTTCTGGCCGCGATAGTCCATCTTCACGTCGGCGAACGGGACGTTGCCGACGACCGCGTCGATCCGGCCGTCGGGCAGTTTGCTGTCGCGGAAGTTCTCGATGCGGATGTCGGCCAGCGGGTAGAGGGCGCGGGCGATCCGGCCGGAGATCGAATCCATCTCGACGCCGATGAACCGGCTGCCCGCGCCGGCCCGGCCGATGAAATTGCCCACCCCGCAGCCCGGCTCCAGCAGCGTCCCGCCGGCGGGCAGTCCCAGCCGGACGGTGGCCTGGTGGATGGCGTCGATCACCTCGGGCGAGGTGTAGAAGGCGTTGAAGGTGGTGCGCCTGGCGCTGTCGTATTCGTCCGGGGTGAGGAGTCTCGACAACTCCTCCCCCAGTGCCTGCCAGGTGGCGTCCTTGTAGCGGCCACTGACGGGTTCGGGGAAGATCGAAAGGGCCACCGGCCCGAAGCCCGAGAACCGGGCAAGTGCCTGCGTTTCATCGGCAGTGGCTGCCCGGCCGTCCTTTTCGATAGCCTTCAGCGTGCGGACGGCCGTAAGGATGTCGCGGGCCTTGCCCACCGGCCCGCTGGCCATGCGGGGGTGGCCGGCGGCGGGGTCGGCCGGCGGGCCGGAGAAAAGGTCTTGGTCGGCGGGCGGGTCGGTCGGCGGTGGTCGAACCGCCCGGTCGTCGCCGGTCTCGACGGGAGCCGCGGGCGGGTCTTCGGCCTGAGCGTCGAACAGGCTCTGCTGCCGGCGGGGCCGCGTTACCCGTTCGGCGAACGACCGCGGAGGAACGCCATCGCCGCGTCCAGCGAAAGCGTCTCGTCCTCGGTGTCGAGCGAAGCGGGCAGCAACCGCTCCTCCATCTCCTTCAGGGCCGTCTCGAACGCCTGCGAAGTCGGCTGTGTCTGCTCCTGGTGCGGCTGCGCCTCGGTCAGGCACCGGAGGTGTTCCAGGTGGCGGCTCTTGAACTCCAGGGCCATTCGCTCGACCGTCGCCAGGAGATTGCGCTCCGAACGGAGCCGGTCGTGTAGCGGCTCGTTCTGCCGGATCAGTTCCAGGATGATCGTCTTGTACTGCATGGTCGCCTCCTTGGGTCGTAGGGGTTGATACGCGGGGTGTGGCGGTCGGTTCGTCCGGGTCGTCGGAGAAGAGTGAGGGGCCCCGCCGTCCCGGCGGCTTCCGGGCCACGTTCAGCGACCGTGGTGGCCGGCGGGGTCGCCGGGTACGCGGTGAGTTCGCCGAGGATTAGACGCGGTATCGCACGAATTCGTTCGGTCGGCAACCAGCGTCTGGGCAGCGCAGATGAGAAAATGGCTTCGGAATGACGGCATGGCGTCCTGCCCCCTGTGCGGTATCGGCTAAAATGGAATCTCGGGACTTTCGCCCAGGCCCTTTTCCTGTCGCACCATCTGGCGGACATCCTGGTACAGCCGTTCGGCCTCGATGCGGATGCGGCGGGCGAATTCCGGGTGGACCGGGTGGACCCAGACCTGGTCCCTGGGGTTCCAGCGGAAGCCGGCGTCCTTCATGCGGTCGAGCACGTCATTGCCGGGCTTCTTCTCGAACTTGATGACCATGAGCCGCTCGCGGCGGTTCTCGAACAACCGCACCCCGGCCTCGGGGTCGCCGGCGATGCCGAACGGATCGGGGACGATACCGGGCTGGCGTTCGCGTAAGACCTTCTCGACGAAGCTATGCGGTTCCGGCGGAGCCTCGGCTCGGACCGGCTCCGCAGCGGCGGTAGCCGTCGCCTGGCGCAGCAGTTCGGCGGGGTTCAACTCCTCGGACGATGGTGCTGGCGGGGTTTCAACCGGGGAAGCGGTCGGTGTTTCGAGTGGGGTGGTGGTTTCAGACGTGGTGTTCTTGGGTGTGCGTTTGCGTGGCATAGAATCCTCCTGACCTTCGCGGGCCATTTCTTGGCCTCTTTAAGCCGACTATAGCACGGTTCAAATCCTTCGCGCAAGAGGCTGAGTGCGGGTGACAGCATGATGTCATGCTGGAAAGCCGCAGAAACACAGGTGTTACAGCGGTTCGACAGCGTGGAAAGCCGCAGTGAATCAGGATGTTGCCACTCTCACAGCCTGCGAATCAACGCGACGCCGACGAATGGCAAATAAATGGTCGCTGGACCTGTTCCGACCGGCTGGAGGCGGTGGGGTAGCCGGAGAATGCCTTACGCGCCTCCTGACCCTGTTTGCAGCCAACTGTGGGCATCCCATAGCCGACCCCGCCGGCCCAATCCCTGAATGCAATGGGACGGTCGGCCCCCACAGGCCCTCGGTCAGGGCACGGAGGCATTTCTACGTAAACCCTGGCTTTTCAGCATGTTGTTCGAGTTGCCCACAGCCGACGGTTATCCAAGAGGTGTTAAATATGTGTTACAAGGAGTGTTACGCTGTGGATAACCACTCGCAAGCCGCTGATTTGACAGGTCGCTTTCGGAGTGGCTGGTGTGCAAACCATCGAAACTCGGTGTGTAAACCATCGAAACTTGGTGTGC
>CAYUHJ010000363.1:0-4101 GCA_964444365.1 uncultured Alcaligenaceae bacterium
CCCGCCGAGGCACCACACGGCGGGCTCACGCCCCGCCGCTCGCCGGTCGATTACTGCCCGCCGAACCAGCCGACGTAGAAGCTGAAGATCTGCTTGCTGTCGTACGGCCCCTTCGCCAGCGGGAACGCGAAGTCGAGGGCGATCGGCAGCGGGCCGAGGGCGGGGACGACGATCCGCAGCCCGGCCCCGACGCTGGCCCGGTAGCTGGTGATGTTCACCCCCTGCTCCACCGTCCCGTGGTCGAGGAACGTCACCGCGTACAGCTTGTCGTTCGCCAGGATCGGGATCTGGTACTCGAACGTGTTCAGGAACGAGAACGTGCCCCCGACGTTCAGGAAGTTCTCGTACGGGCCGACGCCGCGGAACGTGAACCCCCGCAAGCTGCGGAAGCCCCCGGCGTAGAACCGCTCGAACACCGGGGCGTTCGCGGTCGTCACGCTCACCTGGCTGCGGGCCGCGAGGACGTGCTTCCCGCTGCCGTCCTTCCGCTGGTACATCGTGTAGTACGCGCTGCCTTCGACGGTGCCGATCGGGAACGTGTAGTCCCCGAGCACCTGCTCGACGCCGATGTCGAGCACGCTCCCGGTGGTCGGCAGCAGGAAGCTGTCCCGCGTGTCCCGGTTGATCCCGCCGCGCAACCCCACCAGGAACGAGTTCCCCTGGTCTTCCGTGATCGCGGACGTCGCCCAGGACGGGATGTTCGAGATGTTCACATTCTCCACCCGGGAGGCGAAGTTCGCCCGCCAGATCGGGCTGTCCGCGAACCGGTAGTCGAGGGTGGACCGCAGGCCGAGGCGGTTCTCGGTGTACTCGACGTAGGCCCGGTTGAAGTAGTACAGGCTCTCGGTCAGGCCGAACCGGCTGTCGAACAGGTACGGCTCCCGCCACGTCGCGGAGTACCGCTGGAACTGCGTCCCCGGCATGGCTTCGAGCCGCAGTTCCTGGCCGCCGCCGCGGAACGCCTTGCCGCCGAGCAGGTCGTCCCACGACTCGGGCGGGCGGAACAGGTCGAAGTTCCGCTGGTTCACGACGAGGCTGCCGTTCACCCCGGCGTTCGAGTTCACGTTCGCGGTCAGGGCGACCATCCCGGTCCGGGTCTCTTTCACCCGAACGCGGATGTCCTTGAACGGGCTGTCGTTGTCCTGCGGCAGCACCTCCACGGTCGGCGGGTCTTCGCCGTCGAAGATGCCGAGCCGCATGAGGTTCTGCCGGGCCATCTCGAGTTGGGGGTACTGGAGGATCTGCCCCGGCAGCAGGTTCAACTGGTTGAGGATGACCCGCTGGTCGGTGACGGTGTTCCCCTCGATGATGATCCGGCCGACGCGGTCGGGCTCCCGGCCGGGCTCGTACACCCGGTAGTGGACGTTGACGACGCCGGGCTTGCCGGGCACCGCGAAGATGCCCTCCTCGATGCCGATGTTGACGCCGGAGTTGCCGTACAGCGCCTTGAGCCGGGTGATGTCCGCCTGGACCACGTCCTTGTCGTACCGCTGGCCGGGCTTCAGAGCCGTGACGCGGCGGAGCCGTTCCTCGGTGTACGTCTTGTTCCCGTCGACCCGGACCTCGCCGATGTCGTAGGGCCGGCCCTCCTCGATGTGGTAGACGACCGTGACTTCGCTCAGGTCTTGCGTCGCGGGGATGATTTCCTCCCGGACGCGGGCTTCGAGGTAGCCGAGCTTGTGGTAGTAGTCCGTGAGCTTTTGCTTGTCGAGTTCCAGCATCGGCGGCTGGAACTTCTGGCTGAACACCGTCACGACCTTCGGGATGAGCGGGCCGGACACGGCGATCTGCGTCTTGAGCCGGCCGGTGGAGGCCGCGGAGTTCCCCCGGAACTCGACGCCGCGGACGCGGACGATCGGCCCCTCGACGATGTGGAACACGACCCGCGTGTCCGTGAGCTTGTCGCCTTCCGTGAGGGTGACGCTGGCGTAGTACCGGCCGTCGTCGCGGAGCTTGTTCTGCACCGCCTGCGCCGCGATCTGGTTCGTCGCCGGGTTCAGCGGGCTGCCCCGGCGGAGCTGCGTCAGGTCGTACAGTTCCTGGTCCGAGAGGTGCTGGTTCCCGATGAACACGACCTCGCGGATGATGTTGTTGAGTTCGATGACCTTGACGAAGACCGTGACCTGCCCGTTCGACTCGACCGTGGTGCTGACCTCGACGCCGCCGGGGGCGAACCACCGGGTGTTCGCGAGCCGGCGGACGTCTTCGAGGATGACAGTTTCGTCGTAAGGTTTGCCCGGCTTGGTCTGCATCTGTCCGAGGATGAGGTCCGTGGCGTGGATGCGGTTGTTCACCGGAATGACGCGCGACACGATCTTCCCGACCGGGGATTCCGCCCGCGCCACGGCAGGGCCGGCCACTGCGAACAGGGCGACAGCCAGCAGGCGAAGCAGCGGACGTCGGCACGCGGTCATCTTCGTTCCCCCAGACGAGCGGCGCAGTTTCGTCGCGCCGCCGGCCGTTTACCCGCGTCCGGAAGGGGTGTCAAGGTCGCGGGACGATCGCCCCGGAACCGGCTCACCTTCCCCGGACTCGCGCCGGGCGTCTAGAATGCGTGAATGAACCTTCACCCTTCTCCCGCCGTTCCGTTACGAACCGCCGAGCCGTCCCTCACGTTCTGGGGGGCGGCGTCCGGCGTCAGCGGGTCGATGCACCTGCTGGAAGCCGGGAACTTCAAGCTCCTCCTCGATTGCGGGCTGCACCAGGGCCGGCGGGAAGAGGCCCGCGAGCGGAACAGCCACTTCCCGTTCCACCCGCACCAGATCGACGCGGTCATCGTGTCGCACGCGCACATCGACCACTGCGGCAACCTGCCGACGCTCGTCCGCCAGGGATTCGCCGGGCCGATCTACTGCACCCCGCCGACCCGCGACCTGCTCCGGGTCATGCTCCGGGATTCCGCGAAGATTCAGGAAGAAGAGGCCGCCCACCTCAACATCGCCCGGAACTACGCCGAGCCGTGGGTGCAGCCGCTGTACACCTTCCCGGACGTGGACCGCGCTCTGGCCCAGTGCGTCGGGGTGCCGTACGGCAACGCCGTCGACGTCGGCCGCGGGGTCAAGTTCCGGTTCGTGGAAGCCGGCCACATCCTCGGGTCGGCGGCCGTTCACGTCGCCGTCGAGGGCCCGGACCGCACGCACACCCTGACCTTCAGCGGCGACCTGGGCCGCCGCGGCGTCCCACTGCTGAAGCAAGCCGCCGAGATTCCGCCGGCGGACGTGCTCGTCTGCGAGAGCACGTACGGGAACCGCCTCCACGTCCCGCTCGACGCGACGATCGAAAAGCTCTACGAGACCGTGACGGCCACGGTCGCCCGCGGCGGCAAGGCCCTGATCCCCGCGTTCAGCCTGGGGCGGTGCCAGCTCATCATCCACTTCCTGCAACGGGGCCGGGCGGCGGGGAAGGTTCCGGACGTGCCGATCTACGTCGACAGCCCGCTCGCCGCGGACGTGGCCGACGTCTACCGCGCCCACCCGAACAGCCTGGAACCGAGCGTGGCCGCGGCCGTGCGGGAGGGGCACGGCATCCTCGGCGGGGACGGCGTCCACTACGTCCGGTCGTTCGAGGAGAGCATGCACCTGACGACGAAGCCGGGGCCGTTCGTCGTGATAGCGTCGAGCGGGATGTGCGACGCCGGGAGGATCGTCGGGCACCTGAAGCAGAACGTCGACGACCCGCGGTGCAGCGTGATCCTCGTCAGCTACCAGGCCGCCGGCACGACCGGCCGCCGGCTGATGGAGCCGAAGCCGACGGTCCGGTTCCTGGGCCGGGACTGGAACAAGTGGATCGACGTGGTCCACCTGGAAGGGTTCAGCGGCCACGCCGACCGGGAGGACTTTCTCTCGTACCTGTCCCCGATCGCGGGGAAGGTCGGGAAGGTCCGGCTGATCCACGGCGAGCGCGAGCAGGCGGAAGCCCTCGCGGAGACCCTCCGCGGCATCGGCTTCGCGGACGTCGGCGTCCCCGCCCCCGGCGACCGCGTGACGCTGGGGTAAGCATCGAGAGCCGCGACCGCGAGGGAGCGGCCGCCCCACCGGTGAAGTTTCCCTCTGCCCTCTCCGGCGACTCGTATCGGGACGCTTGGCCTCCACTGTTGGGGCG
>CAYUHJ010000364.1:0-4069 GCA_964444365.1 uncultured Alcaligenaceae bacterium
GAGCTTCTTCTGCGTGGGTTTCGCCTTGCCGGGGTGCCGCTCGACATCGAGCTTCTGGTGATGGGTCGTGCCCTGGAACGACGACAGCCCGGCGGCAACAGCGTTGTTCGACCGTGGTTCAACCTTCACGTTGTACGGCGGGTCCGTGTTGCACAAGTGGATGTCAGATCCATCGAGCAATCGGTCGAGGTCCTCGGGTTTCGACGAATCGCCGCACAAGAGGCGGTGGTTGCCGAGCAGCCTGAGGTCGCCGGGTTGGGTGATCGCTTCGTCCGGCGGGGCAGGTACGTCGTCCGGATCGACGAGCCCGTCGGCGAACGTGGGATCCAGCAGCTTGGCGAGTTCGTCCGGGTCGAACCCGAGCAGCCCGAGGTCGTAGTCGGCCTCCTTCAACGACGCCAGTTCGATGGGTAACAGGTCGTAGTCCCAGGTGGCCAGCGAGGCCGTCTGATTGTCGGCGATGCGGTACGCTCGGACCTGCTCGGGCGACAAATCGGTCGCCACGTGCACGAGCACCTTGTCCAACCCGAGCTTGAGTGCGGCCTTGTACCGGGTGTGGCCGCAGATGATCACGCCGTCGGCGTCGACAACGATCGGCTGACGGAAACCGAATTCCTTCAAGCTCGCGGCGACGGCATCGACGGCATCGTCATTTTGCCGTGGGTTGCCGGGGTACGGCTTCACGTCCACGATCGGCCAGAGTTCGATCTTCACGACGCATTCCTCCCGCGATGTTCGGGACGGGGAACGGGTCGGTAGATGAGTCGGTCGGTGGGTGAGTGGGTCCGGCCGGAGCCGGTCAGATGGCGTTGGCCAGTACGGTCCCCCAGCGGGTTCGCAGCAAGCCCACACGGACGGCTTGCCGGTCGGCTCGCGTGCCCGCCAGGTTCAGGGCGTGAGCCACGCCTTCGGCCGTGGGGACCAGCGCGACCGTGCGGTCGCGGTGCGTTTCGGTCACCCGCCGCACCAGACCGCGGGCGGCGAGCCGGCGGGCGGCGCGGGAGAACGCCATCCGCTGACGCGAGTCGAGCGGGAACCCGAACCACTCCCCCGTCGCGAACGGCAGGCCGACCGCACACAGCGTGGCCAGAAACGGCGTGGTCGCGTCGTCCGGAAGTCCGCCCAACGTTTCGAGCTCGGCCAGAATGTTGAACAGGATCGTTTGCTCCTCGGTGCCAGTGGTTCGTGCGGCGGGTGCGTTCATGGTGCACTTCTCAGCGTTCGATTCGGTTACAGGATTTGCGGCGCGGATGGGGCCGCGAAAAACCTGCAACAGCCATTTAGCCCTTACCGGGCAACGGTTTCGGGAAAAATCCGGACAGGCGAACGTCACTGTGTCTGATGGCCCAGCTGATCCAGCTGTCATTCTGAAGAACATTTAGTTCTGGAAGTAACTATTGCATATCCTATTTCATACAATACATGAATATAATTATACTATATGTATAAATAGAGAGATAGAGAGAGTTCTTGTCGTTTTTGACCCCATACCCTCGCGCGATAATACCGCACTCCTCGCGCGACACCCCCCGTGCAATAACGACAATAACCTCCTGCTCGCGCGACACCCCCGGTGCAATAACGACAATAACCTCATCGCGCCTCCCGGGTGGGCCGCAGCCGATAGACGGCACCGGGACGGCCGCCCTTGTTTCCGACCGCCGTCGTGCGGTACTCGATCAGGCACTGTTGAAGCAGGGCGTCGCGGACTTCCTCGTGCTCGCGGACCGACCACGGCACCTGGCGGTTCAGCTTGTGCCCGGGCATCCACTCGTCACCGTGCAAACCCCGCCACCGCTCCAGCACGTCCAGCAAGCGTTTCCGCTTGGCGTCGAACTCGCTCTCGCTGGCATGGCGGTGCACCATGTGCAGCATCCGCAGCGTCTGGTGCCGGGCGAACGCGATCGCCCATTGGGCCGCTTCCAGCGTGATGACCGGGTTCTCGCGGTCGGCACTGCAGGCATAAATCAACGCCAGCCGGTGGGCCTTCTCGCCGGCCCGGGCCCATAGGGCCATGCCGGGGTCGTCGAGTCGGGCACGGGCCTCCGCATAAGGTCCCTCGTCGATCGCGTTCTTGAATTCCTTGATGCCTGCCTCGCGTCCGGCGCGGTCGGCACCCGGACCGGGTTCGGGTGCTCCCGGTCGAGGTTGCCACCGGGATGAAACTCCGCCCACCACCGGGCCGCCTCCCGGATCGACGCGGGGAGCGGCCGGTCGACCTCCTCCCGGCTCAGACCCCGGTCGCGGCATTCCACGACGAGCATGCGGGCCAGAAAGCCGTAGGTCAGCATCCGCGGCGACAGCGACTCGTAGAAGAGCGTCGGTCCCGCCGTTCCGAGCAGGCACAGGCACGGCTGGTCGACCTGTTCCCGCTCCCGCCCGGCCTTCGCCCGCTTGGTGTAGACGCCGTCCGCACTCGAGACTCGAGTAGAGTTGGAGCAGCATCGACACGATGGCCTCGTACCGGGCGTCCTTCGCGCGGCTCGCCGCCGCATCACGCACGGCGGTGTGACGCAGGAGGCAGCCGACGCGGGCACAGACGAGGGTGATCTCCTGGGAGCAGTAGATCGACCCGTTGTCGACGAGGAGTTGCTCGGGGATGCCCCGTTTGTAGAAGGCGGCGCGGAGGGCCTGGATGAGGGTGTCGGTGTTCTCTTCGAAGAAGAATTCCCCGTGACACAGGACCCGGCTGGCGTCGTCGAGGAAGGCGATGAGCCGGGCCTGCTTCTTGGTCCCGCCGGCGTTGCAATAGGGTCCGACCAGGGTGTCGGCCTGCCAGAGCTGGTTGGCGTATTTCATGCTGAACGCGAGGCGTTGCTTGTGGTCGGTGTCGGTCGGGGCGAGCAAGTCGTACTCGCGGACGAACCGGTAGAACGTGGTCTGGGCGATGAGGTCGGGGTCGAGCAGTCCCTTCTCGACGCAGAATCGGTAGATGGCCATCTTGTTGGTGCGGTTGGTGGGGAAGTGGGGCCTGGCGGCGTTGATGGCCTCCAACAACTCCTCGGGTGTGACCTTGCGGGTGTGCCCCTTGTCGGAGCGGGGTCGCGGGGTCATGCCGGTGATGCCGTGGTTCTTGTACCGGTAGAACCACGTTTGGATTGTCCGCCAGGTGAACTGGCGACTATTCCCCTCCTCGTCGAGGAAGGTCATGGCGGCGACTTGGTGGACCCGCTCGTGGCGGGTCTTGCCGGGTGCGGTGTCGATGGCACCGAGCACCCGCATCTTCAGGTAGATCGACGGTAACTTCATGGGTGGCTCGCGGGGTGTGGGATGGGGCGAGCGTGATTCCACCACGACCCAGGACGATCCGGGAGGACAGGTTGCGTTGTCGGTGATTTTCGCAGGGATTGACCTGGCGATCCGCCCCAGTGTGCGACCAGAATGTGGCGAGTGTCAACGCGGTGTCACGGCTCGAAATGGCTCACAGGAAGAAGGTTCCCGTCGCCTGTTGGTAGGCGGCGAGGGGGCACTCGGGATAAGGAAAAGCAGCCGGGAGATGGGCGAGGACTTCGGCCAGGACGGGCCTGGGTCCGGGGTCGGGCGGCCCGGTCGGCGGCGGGCATCGCGCACACAGGGCGGTGCGAATCCGACTCCGGGCGAGGTCGACACGCGTCACGATCCGTCGGAGGGTTCGGTCGCTGAAAGGGGCGTGGGTGTTGCCGTTGGCGTCCATGAGTGTGCCGGTCGCCACCCGCCAAAGGAAGTGCCAGAGGGTGCGGGTGCCGAGGCTCAATCGCCGAATGGTGTGGGCAATCCACACACTGATGGTGCGTCCGCAACCGGGTCGACGGTGGCGATTGCTGCAAAACATTCGACGCGCCCGGAGGGTTCTGCGGGGTGGGTTGGCATCGTCGAACCCGGTCAGGACACCGTGCCGGATCAGGTTGCCGGCCTTCCGGCAGTGCGGGCAGGCGGTGAGTTGAAGCCGCTCGGCGAGTGCGACCCACTCGTCGTCGGAGCGGTAGAACCAGCGTTCGCCCTGCACCGGTCGGCCTCCCGCGTGGGACGACTGTACCGGTGGCGGCGGGTCGGACGGTCCGTTGCGAGGCGTGCCGCAGACGAAAACCGA
>CAYUHJ010000365.1:0-4065 GCA_964444365.1 uncultured Alcaligenaceae bacterium
GAGCGCGGGACTCGGTCCCGCGCTCCGCTATCGCGTCGCGGCTACACGGCCGTCAGGGCTTGCCGCCCGCGGAGAAGAACCGCGCCAAAAACCCCTGGTCGTGCCCGGACTCGCGGAACAGCACGGACTCCCGCTGGAACTGCCAGACGGCGAACCCCAGCGCACACCCGGCCCAAACCAGGTGGGACACCACCACCAGCGGCAAGTACCCCCACGGCACCGGGTCGCCGGACACGCTCAGGAACTTCTGCTGGAGCAGCAGCGCCCCCGTCACGGGGATCCACAGGTTCTCCGCGCCGAGTTCGACGCCGGGGGTCATGCTGAAGAACGCCAGCGGCATCACGACGAAGATCAGCGGCAGCAGGTAGTACTGCCCTTCCTTCGTGCTCCGGGCGAACACCCCGAGCGCGAGGCAGACGCCGCTGAAGAGCATCGCGAGCGGCACCCCGAGGGTCAGGCACGCGAACTGCCCCGGCAGCGAAATGATGGGGAACCCGAGGTGCCACTCCAGCACCATCGCCGCCCCGGTCAGCCAGGCCACGTTCCAGACCACGGTCAGGTACGCGAACACCGTCGTGGCCAGGAACTTCCCGGCGACGATCTCCGCCCGGCTCGCGGGGGAGATGAGCAGCGTCTCCATCGTGCCGCGCTCCTTCTCGCCGGCGGTCAGGTCGACGGCCGGCTGGATCGTCCCGGCGAGCAGCCACATCATCAGGATGAACGGGAACACCTTGGCGAACTGGTCGCGGATCTCGTCGGCGGCGATCTTTTCCTGCGGCTTGTTCTTGAGCGGGTCTTCGAGGACGAACACCTTGTCGAAGTCCCTGGGCAGGTTCTTCAGCTTGAAGCGGGCCTCCCGGAGCTTGTCCGCCCAGCGGGTGAGGGCGGTCGTCAGCCGGGTGGACGCGAGCTTGGACTTCTCGTCCCCCTCCCGGGACAGCACCTTCAGGACGGGCGTCCCGCCGTCGGCCAGCGACCTGGCGAAGTCCGGCGGGACGACGAGTACGACGTCCGCGGACCGGTCCCGGACCGCCGCGTCCGGGTCGCCGGTGACGGGCGTCAGCACCACCGCGTCGCCGCCCTCCTGGAACTCCGGGGCGAACTTGCCCTGCTTGAGCAGCGGCGGGAACCCGGACGAGTCCGCGGGAAGGTGCTCTTCGCCGACGACGCCGATGGCGGTCTTCTGCGCGACGATGGTCTTCGCCAGCGTCAGCCCGACGACCCCGAACAGCGGGTAGAGCACCGCCGGCAGCCCGACGATGAGCAGGACCGTCCGCCGGTCGCGGAACAGGTCGCGGAGTTCCTTGGCGCTAATCAGGCGGACGACGGAACGGCGCATGCGGGTCTCGGAGAGGGTGTAGCCGCGACGCGAAGCGGGGCGTTGTCGGCGCACGATCAGATGTGCCCGTGGTGCCCCAGCCACCGTTCCGCGTCGAGGGCGGCCATGCACCCCGTGCCGGCGGCGGACACCGCCTGCCGGTAGTAGTCGTCCGCCACGTCGCCGGCCGCGAACACGCCGTCGACGCTGGTGTACGTGCGGGCCAGCGTCGTCCACTTCAGGTAGCCCATGCTCGTCAGTTCGAGCTGCCCGTCGAGGAACCCGACGTTCGGCGTGTGGCCGATCGCCAGGAACAGGCCGCTCGCGTCGACGGTGGCCTTCTCGCCGGTCTTGTTGTTCCGCACCCGCACGGCCGTGACGCCGGCCTTGTCGTCCCCCAGCACCTCGTCCACTTCCGTGTTCCAGTGGATCGCGATCTTCGGGTTCGACTTCGCCCGCTCGGCCATGATCTTGCTCGCCCGCATCACGTCGCGGCGGACGAGCATGTGGACCGTGCTGCCGAACTTCGTCAGGTACGTCGCCTCCTCGCAGCCGGAGTCCCCGGCCCCGACGACGACGATCGGCTTGTTCCGGAACCGCGGCAACGCCCCGTCGCAAACCGCACACGCGGAGACGCCGCGGTTCTTGAACCGGTCCTCGCTCGGGAGGCCGAGGTAGTTCGCCCGCGCCCCGGTGGCGACGATCACCGTGCGGGCTTCGACCGTCGCCCCGTCGTGCGTGGTCAGCGTGAACGGGGACTTCTTGAGCACGCACTTGATTACGTCCTTGGACTCGATCCGGGTGCCGACGTTGACGGCCTGCTGCCGCATCAGGGCCATCAGTTCCGGGCCGTTGATGCCGTGGGTCGGCTGCGGCTTGTCGTTCGCCACCCAGTACGGGAAGTCCGGGTCGTCCGGCTTGAGGGCCGTCTTCAGGTACGCCCGCGTGTCGCCGGCCGGCCAGCTCGGGAAGTTCTCGACTTCCGTGGTCAGGGCCAGTTGCCCGAGCGGGAGGGTGCCGTTGACGCGGTTCCGGTCGTCGTGCGGGTTCCCCTGAATCACGAGCGGGTTCAGGTTCGCCCGGGCGGCGTAGATGGCGGCCGTCCAAGCGGCGGGGCCGGAACCGATGATGACGACGTTCTCTGGCATGTCAGGGTCTCGCGGGCCGGGATTGCTCTACGTCCTCTCGGGCGTTCGGTCTATTCTAGACCGCGAACCTCCGTCGGCCGGCCCGTCTTCGATCCGCCCGGCCAACGCCCGCCATAGCCGTTCCCACTGGACCGATCCCCGACATGATGCAACGCCTGACGTACTTCCGCGAAATCCTGCGCTACGTCCCCCGGTTCCGGGACCGCGTCTTCGTCATCGCCATCGACGGCGCGATCGTCGAGGACGACAACTTCCCGAACCTGCTCCTGGACATCGCGCTGTTGCGGAGCCTGAGCATCCGGGTCGTGCTGGTCCACGGGGCGGCGGCGCAGGTCGAGCGGTTCGCGCGGGAGTCCGGCGTGACGCCGTCCAACCTGGACGGCAGCGGCATCACGGACGCCGCCACACTGCAGATCGCGATCACCGCCGCCAACCGCGTGTCGCACGAGATCCTGGAAGGGTTGACCGCCAACGACCTGCGGGCCGCGTACTCGAACGCCGTCGTCGCGCACCCGGCCGGCATCCTCGGCGGCGTCGACCACCAGTTCACGGGTCGGGTGGAACGGGTCGATGCCTTTCTGCTCCAGACCCTGCTCGAACGCGACATCATCCCGGTGATCCCGCCGGTCGGCATCGACGGGGTCGGCCGGTCGTACCGCCTCAACTCGGACGCGGTCGCCGTCGAAGTCGCGAAGACCCTGCACGCGGTGAAGCTCGTCTACCTCTGCACCGAGGGCGGCATCCGCGGGCCGAAGGGGGTCATTCGGCAACTCACGGTGGAAGAAGCCGACGGCCTGCTCAAGCGGAGCCGGACCGAGTTTTCGCGCGTGGAAATCACGAAGCTCACGCACGCGGTGAAGGCGGGCAAGGAGGGCGTCGAGCGGATCCACATCATCGACGGCCGCGAACAAGAAGGGTTGCTCGGCGAGGTCTTCTCCAACGAGGGCATCGGCACGCTGGTCTACACCAACGAGTACCAGGCGATCCGCCCGGCCCAGAAGAAGGACGTGCGGGCCGTCTTCAACCTGATCCAGCAGGGCATCAAGGCGGAGGAACTCGTCAAGCGGACCCGGACCGACCTGGAGCGGCAGATCGGCGACTACTTCGTCTTCGAGGTCGACCGCAACCCGGTCGGGTGCGGGGCGCTGCACATGTACCCGGAGCAGAGCAAGGCCGAGCTCGCGAGCGTGTACGTCGACCCGCGGTACGAGAACCAGGGCATCGGCGGGAAGCTCATCACCTACGCGGAGAGCGTCGCCCGCACGCGCGGCGTGGCCGTGCTCTACTGCCTGTCCACCCAGGCGATCAACTACTTCATCCAGCGCGGCGGGTTCTCCCTCGGCACCCCGGACGACCTGCCGCCGACCCGCCGGGAACTGTACGAGCGCAACGGCCGCCGCAGCCAGGTGCTGGTCAAGCACCTCCCCCCGCCGAACCCGCCATCCGGCCGGCTGGACGGGTTGTAGAGCAAAGTTGACTTCACCACAAAGACTCAAAGGTCACACAAAGGGTCACAAATAGGTGTTACGCAGTCGAGGGTTCTGGGAATGGCTTTTCTCCCCTCTCCCCGCTGGGGAGAGGGGCGGGGGTGAGGGGTCA
>CAYUHJ010000366.1:0-4010 GCA_964444365.1 uncultured Alcaligenaceae bacterium
CGGCGGTGTCGAAGGACATGGGGCACCCCTGGCGTATGATTGGGATGCCGGTCGAGAAGCTGGCAGGGGGTCGGGAGTTGCGCTCTCCCGGCCCCCATTTTCGTTTCCCTTCTGCGTCGGGTCCTTGCTGCCGCAGGTGTCATCGGATGACACCTGACCCCTGCTCGCCACGTCGCTAGCTCGTCAGCCCAGCATGGTTCCGCGGTTCGCGAGAACCGGATAATCGGGGCCACTATGAGCACACAAGTCATCGAGTCGAAAACCGCCTTCTCCGCCAACCGCATCGACCGCAACGCGGGCGTGATTCGGGGCGTGCTGTTGTGTGGGACGCGGAGCAAGAACGGCCGCCGGTACGACGTGAAGGCGTTCAAGCCGCATTTGTACGAAGGCAAGGGCGTGTACCTGAACCACGAACACGACCGGGTCGACCGCGACCTCGCCGCGAAGCTCGGCTGGATCGCGAACGTGACCATCGGCAAGGACGGGCTGCCCCGCGGGGACATGCACGTCCTCAAGAGCCACCCGGCCGCGAACCAGGTCTTCGAGCTCGCCGAGCGGAACCCGACCGCCCTCGGGTTGAGCCACGTCGCGAGCGCAAAAACGAACTGGCGGGGCGGCGAGGAAGTCGTCGAGTCCATCGCCAGCGTGTTGAGTGTCGACCTCGTCGCCGAACCTGCCACCGTCAAGGGCCTATTCGAGAGCACCCGCATGAACACCGTCCGCAGCCTCTGTGACCGGGTCGGCAGCCGCCGCGCCCGCAGCCTGAAGCGACTGGCCGAGGCCGCGGGCCTCGCCGCGGAACCCGTCCCCGGCGGCGGGGGCGGCGTGCTGGACGGGCTGAAGGCCGCGGCGAACGCGCTGCTCGCCGACGTGTTCAACGGCCAGCGGACGGCGGACGAGGGGCTCAAGCTCATCCGCAAGATCATCGCCCTGGCCGACCCGATGAGCACGGACGACGAGCCCGACGACCCCGCCGCGATGGAGGCACCCGAGCCCGAGCCGGCCGAGTTCCCCGCCCCGCCGGACGACGAGGCCGAGCGGATGGAGTCCGTCCGCCGGTGGGCGAAGGTCAGCGACGCGGGGGTCACGGTCGAGAACCTGCGGGCCGCGTTCCGAGACGAGCCCCTGCCGCACGAGAAGGCCGCGATGCGGGAATTCCTCCGGGCCGGCGACAAGCCCCCGACCAACGCCGCCCCGTCGAAGCAGTGGCAACCCATCTTCGGCTGAGTGCATCCGGGCCGGGGGAACCCCGGCCCTTTCCCTTTCCACACCCGAGAGTTTCCCCCGATGCTGAGCGTGACCGATTCCCCCGCCGCGACCGCCGAGGCCCTCGAGCCCGTGGCCCGGTTCGTGGGTGCCCCCGAGTTCGTGAGCCTGAACTCCGCGAACCCCGGCCTCGTGCTGATGGAGCTGCGGCAGACGCTCGCCCTGACCCCCGGCGCGGCCGCGGACCTCGTGGCCGAGATGCACGCCGCCGGGCAGTCTGCCCGCCCCGCCCTGGACCGGGTCAACCTGGCCCTCGACGGCAACCCGGACGTGGCCGCCGCCGTGAAGAAGGCCGACACGCTGCAGGCCCGGGCCGTGACCGCGAAGACCGAGGCGGAGATCGCCGCCGAGAGGCACCGCCTCGCCGCGGACGTGTGGCGGGACCGGCTGGCGGACGGCGACCCGTCCCCGACGGACGACGCCGAGCTCGACGGGCTGGCCCTCGCCGCCGCCCGGCTGAAGGCGAAGGCCGCGGAGCTGGAGCGGCTCGCCGCCGAGGCGCGGAAGGCCGTCGAGCCGGCGAAGCAGGCGGTGAAGGCCGCCGCCGCGTTGGAAGTGGCCGCGGAGTATGAAACGCGGTTCATCGACGCCGCGGGCGACCTGGCCGAGCGGCTCGTCGCCGCCGCCCCCAAGCTGACCGCCGCCGCGACCGGGGCGACCGCCGTCGCCTACTACTACCCGCGGAAGGGCAAGCGATGAAGTTCGCGACGAAGGTCACGCCGCGCGGCACCGCCTGGAAGGACCCCCGCACGGGGCGGGTGTGGTTCGAGGCCACGCCACCGGCGAAGCGGGTGTCGGAGAGCAAGCGGACCCCGGCCCCGTCCCCGGCGGTGATCGTCGCGGAGGCGGCCTTGCGGGTGGCGGGCGACGTGGCCGGTGCGAACCGTCTGCGGGCCGCGGCGGGTCCGGGCGTCGTCTGGCTGGCCGAGTCCGCCCTCGGGGACGCGGCCCGGCTCGCCGCCCGGTTCCGCACGCCGCCGCCCCGCCCGGCCCCGACCCCCGCGCCGCTCGACCCCGCGGACCTGGCCGACCTCGTCGCCGCCGCCGTGGGCCGGGCCGTCGAGTCCGCCACGCCCCGCAGCACGGTGAAGGAAACCGTCCTGGAGCGGGACGAGTCCGGCGAGATCGTGGGGATCGTGACGCGGGAGCGGTGAAGGCAATCACGGGATATCCCGTAATTGACCCGGCGGTAGTTGTTCCCGCCTCCGGGAAGAATTCGACCATGTTGCCGACGCCGGCAAATTGCTCCCCGTCGGCGACACTCTGACCGGGATTATTTGTCGGTGCCGACAAGAAATCGACCATGACCCATTTCAACCGTAGGGCTCATCACCACAGAACGCGGTGCCGAGCGTCCAAACGGGAATTCCCGGATGGCACCTGCGTGAAGGGGATCGTCTTGCGGGCGGGACACTTTCCTGACGCCGGGAAGGTTTCGTGCTGCGGATTCGCAGGACGGCGTCACCGGGAATTCCCGGCAACCGTAACCCTCTCGGTTATAGATCGTCCGTCCTGGCGTGCAGGTGTCCAGGGGTGGACACCTGACTATTCGCTTGAATGACCCCGCTGCGTCTGTCATCCGATTACACAAGCGAATCGTCTACTGTCCAGGGGTGGACAGTAGACGATTCTGCCGAACAAGAGACTATAACCGGCAAGAACGGGAAGGCGAGGATTCTCGCCTTGAACTGCGGGGATTCCCGCAGTTGACGCAGGTGCGGGAATCCTGCACCTGGAAGCGACGCGGCCCCGGAAGTTCCGGGGCCGTTGGCGTTGGGGATGGGTCACTTCGCGGACAGGGGCGGTTCTTCCCACGGTGCGGGTGGAAGGTCAGTCATCCCGGCCGCCTCCGCGTCAGCCTTCAACAACTCGATGAGATGCCACAAGGTAGGCCGCTTGTTCTGGCGGGCACGCTCACGGGCCACTTCCAGCCACAGCACAGGGAACTGAACTGGTTTACGAGGTGTGGTGTTCTTTCCACCGCTCGGTTTCTTTTTGCTGGCCATGCGGTCAAGTGTAGCGGCGGCGGTCATTGCATTCATCTCCGAGTTCACGTCGGGCATTAGATTATAACTGCAGGTAGCTTGCAAGGCAAATTCATAATCTGCAGTTGACCTGCAGTATACTGCAGGCTATACTTCACTCATCGAACCCGACACCTTCCAGGAGTGAAGCCCATGTGCCTGACCTGCCTCCCCCTCGCCGGCGACCTCCCCGCGACGAAGACGTATGCTTCCCGCCGGTGGGTGTGGACGCGGAGCCCCGACCCGACCGCCCTAGCCGACGGGACGCTGACCATCACCTGCAAGAAGTCCGCGAAGCCCGGTGCGAAGGCCGAAGACGACAGCTACGACGTGGCCGAGCAGTTCGAGGCGGTTCGCGGGTTCCGCCGGTTCTACGCCGTGAACCTGGCGTCGGGCGAGGTGTACGAGGTGACGCTGGGCGACCGGGGCGACCTCTGCACGTGCGACGCGGGCCGGGCGAAGGTTCCTTCAGGTTGCAAACACCGCCATGCATTGCGGGCCGTGGTCGCCGCCGGCGGGTTCGACCGCGACCTCGACCCGGCCCCGAGCGCCCCGGCCCTGGCCGTGGCGTGAACTGCGTCCGGGAGAACCGGACTCGCACCCGTCGCCGGGAATTCCCGGCGACCTCCCTGACCCATAGGAACAACCGATGAACCCGCTGGATTCCATTACCCGAGCCTGTACCGCGTTCGAGACGTGGGCGGAGTTCCGCGAGCACCT
>CAYUHJ010000367.1:0-3992 GCA_964444365.1 uncultured Alcaligenaceae bacterium
CCGGGGAAATCCGGCCTATGCCGTGCATAGGGAAGACGCCTGAACGAAAAAGCTCTTCAACGCCCTCATCCAAATGCCATCTGGGGCCATCCGGCTTAAATGCCGGAGTAGCCTCTCGAAGTGGCCTTGTCTGGCTACTGGCCTCGCTCGACGCGATGCCATGACGGCGTTGTGCAAACGGCCGGGGCTGAAGGCCGTGGCCTGAAGATTCTGAAGAGTGGGGATGGGTGAAGTCCGGCGGCTCGCGGTGCTCGCCGAAGGGGTGGAGAGGCGGCAGCCGAAACCGTCGCCATGATCGGTTTCGGAATCGTCATTTGAGTACAGCCGCAGACCGCGAACGCGGCCTCAACGCGGGCTGTCAAAGATGTGAAGTGGGGGATCGATTTTGGCCACGTCAGGCACGCCTGGAGGGTGGCCGGAGCCACAGCGGCCCCGGCCAGGAAATCAGTCCTCCAGTAACGTCTCCGTGCGGTAGTGGCTGTTGGCCTTTTCAAGGACTCGCTGCGGATTAAAGCCGCTTCGCTCCGTCAGGTGCAACAGGTCACAGATCAGGTCCGTGACAGCGGCCTCCAGGTCGTCGTGGTGCATGGTGTCGGGATGCTCCCCGCCGAACGTCTCGGCGGTGAACGTGGCAAGGGCGTTGCGTGCCCACTGTGCCCGGTCCGCGTTGGTCGGCCCGCTCATGCGTCTTCTCCCGTGGCCGCGGCGATGGCGGACAGAGCCATCTCGCGTGCGTCCTCCTCGCCCTCGCTCAGGCCGATCCCGTACTTCAGGTCCATGTCGACCGTTTCCGCGAGCAGGTAGTGCAAGGCTTCCAGCAGCCGTGGGGCCACGGCCATGAGCCGAATCGCGGCAAGGGCGGCCGGGGTCGGGTCACCTTGTTGCGGGAACCAGAACGTGGAACTCGCGGCAAGGACGTGCCCGTCGGCGTCGCGGACGATGGCGTAGTCTTCGGTCCCGTCGGACTCGAAGTGTAGGCTCCAGGGGTTGCAGTAAGGGGTGGCTTCGGTCATGTCATGTCTCCTTCCGGTTACGGCCCGCCATACGGGGCTTTCGGGGGAGCGACCGAAGCCGCCAGGACGGCCGCCGCACGGCATCCGTGCCAAGCGAAAGGCGGAGGCTCCCGCAGGGAAACCGTCTTGGCAGCTTGCACGGGCCGGCCGCGGCTTCAGCTTCCTCCGAAGAAAGCCCTGGCGGGACTCGGGCAGGTAGGCGGCTAATGATCGGACTTCACGGCCCGGTTTGCGGGCGTGCCGAGGTGTTCCGGGTGCGGCAAGTAGGTTGCGCGGCCGGTTATATCAGACGCCGCAGACGCCGTGACATTCGCCGACGGTCAGCGGGTCGAGCGTGTTCGGGGCGAGGGCGTCGAAGTCGATCCCGGCCAGCGGCTCGCAGGAACGGTGCAGGAAGAGCTTCTGGCGGAACCCGCGGGTGACAAGACTCCCGTCGGCCCGCAGCGCGGTGTCGATCTCCACCGCCCGGTCCCACCCCTGCGGATCGGTGGCCTTCAGGTTCCGCCAGGACTGGTTGGTCCGGTACGGGCAAAATACGCAGGACGACTTGGGCACCTCGTAGGGCAGCCGGTCGCGGAGGTAGGCGAGGCAGTCGGCGCGGCTCCAGCCCAGGTCGATCAGCGGGTAGACCGGGACCGTGTGCCGGACGGCCGCGAACCGCTTCTTGCCCCGCTCGGCCCGGCCCGCCTCGTCGGTGCTGATGCCGAAAAACTGGTACACGGTCACGCCCGCCGGGATTCGCTGGCGGGGCTTGAGTTCCAGCAGTTCCCGCCGGATCGTTCGGTCCACGACCTCGATCTTGTACTCCTTGGTGCATTGGCGGCGGACCATGCCGACCTTCCCGGCCGCGTCTTTCGTGAACGCCGGGATCGACGCGAATCGCTGGCCGGTCGAGTTGCGCCCGTGGATCAGGTCGTCGCCCAGTTTGCCGGCAGAACGGACCAGAACGGGCGGCCCGCCCAGGGAGACGAGGTGGGAAAGGTGCTGGTATGTGGCGGCCGGCTCCTCGCCGGTGTCGGCGAAGACCGCCACGTCGCACGGGATGCGGCCCTCGCGGGCCATCAGGTAGAGGGCGCTCGACTGGACGCCGGCCCCGAGGTTCAGGACGTGGACGTTCCGCACTCAGGCAATCGGTCGGGATGTGGCATCCCCCCATATAGCGCGGCCGGCTGGGAATGTCAACCGGCCCGAACTCGGAGTACCCCGCGGTCACGGGAACCGGCGGCCGGTGATCCGGGCGTACACTTCCTCGGCATGTTCGCGGGTGTCGAAATCGCCGACCGCCATGACGCCTTCGCCGGGGACGTGCCCGTAGAGCGTCCAGAAGTCGGCCTCGAACGGCTCGCAGGGTTCGACGGATGACAAGTGTCGTTCGTCGGCATCCCGCACGAGCCGGCACGGCTGGATTTCGTAACCGTCGAACGGCGTCGGTACGCTCGCATCCGGCGGGATTGCGGGTGCGGCTTGCTGGCCGGTTTCAAAGGCGGCAGTAAGTGCCGCCTCGATCTGCCAGACCGCCACCTCGTGGAAGTCGAGCCGGTCGGAGTTTCGGGTTGTCAGGGTTGGGATGCCCAGCAGCCTGGCGGCGATGTCGGTGAGGCGAGAATGGGGTTTTGTCATGGCGAGAGTCCTTTCTCGGGTGATGTGGTTATCGATTTTTGGCGAAGACCATGCAGGTGTCGTGCAGGCCGGGGATGAAGCGACTGCGGTAAACCTTCTTGCCGCTGCTCGCCCCGTGGGAAAAGCGGATGATGTCGGTGCAGTGCTGCCGCAGCCCGGCGGCGAACGCGAGCCGCTTGGTGTGGAAGGTGAGCGGGACGAACCCCTCGTCGCGGTCGTTGTAGTCGCCCATCAGGACGGCCAGCTTGCCGTCGGGCTTCAGAGCCGACGCACAATTACGGAGGAACTGCCCGTAGCGGCGCAGGAAGTGGTCGAGCGTGGGGGACCGCGAGAGGTCGCGGGGGTCATCGGCGTACAGCTTCATCCGCCAGTAGGCCGGGTGCGCCCAGATGAAGTCGAACGTCTCGGGGCCGGGGAACTCGGCCGCGTTGCAGGCGTCGAACCCGGTGTGGATGTCGAACGACACGCACGGCACGCCCATCTCTTCGCACACGTCCGCGCAGGTGCCCGACCCGCTCATCGGGTCGAAGACGAGACCCGGCTCGAAATAGGTCAGCAGATCCTTGATGAGGTTGCCGCCGCAGTTGCCGGGGTAGGCCCGGTCGCCGTAGTCGCCGGCGCGGTGGAAGTGGTAGAGGCTGGTCAGGTGCGGAACGGGACTCCCGTTGCGCGGGGACTGGGGCAGGCGGGCGTAGACGGGCCGGTCACACGCCTCGTTCCTCGTTGCGGCCCGCTTCATACGCCCGGCGAAGAAGGGGTTGGTGAGCTGGGTGGATTGGGTCATAGGCTGGAATCTCCTTTCGTGTTGCTAATTGTCGTTGGGAATTCGTGTCGTGGTCACGCTTCCTGCCGCCAGGCGGCTGTCGCCTGTCTCAGATGCGGTTCGTAGCGGTCGCCCCGCCAAGAGTTGACGCCGAACGCGACGTTGCCCAGGGCCAGCTTGTCGAGGTCGAAGACCGCGACGTGGTGGTCCGTGTCGAAGACCACCCACAGCATTCGACCCTCGTCGGGGTCGCGGAAGATCACGGGGTGGAACGGTGCGCCGCAGATGCCGTTGCGGTGGCGGGCGATGTGATCGATGAGAAGTTTCATGGCGGCCTCCCTATTCGATCCGGCCGAGGTGAAGGCGGAGTTCTTGGAACTCTCGCTCCAGGTCGTCCTGGGCGACATCGAAGTCGGGATCGACGCCGCTGGAAAGCTGGTCCGTCAGATCGAGGAGACGGGAATGGAGGGCAAAGTGGTCGGTGTCGTAGTACATTCGGTGATTCCTTTCGGTTGAGTGGGGCGGAGCGGGCGGGGCCGCCGCCCCGCCCGGTGCGGGTTAGTCCTTCTTCTCGGTGGCGACGCGGAGGGTGATCC
>CAYUHJ010000368.1:0-3944 GCA_964444365.1 uncultured Alcaligenaceae bacterium
CCCTCGCGGGGTGCCCCTTGTGCTCCTCGGCGTACCGGATCGCCGCCTCCGCCCGCGCGGCGTCCGCCCGGCGGACCCACAGCTCGATCGCCCCGCCGGGGAACGCGGTGCCGATGCCCCCGGTCAGGTCGTTCCCGACCACCTTGCACGTCACCCCCGCGTCCAGCAGCGCCTGCTGCCAGACTTCGATCTGCACCACGGTGCCGGTCGCCACCTTCACCACGTCGTCGAGTTCCTCGCTCACGGCTGTTCTCCTCGGTTGCGGTTCCCCCCTGATGCTATCACGCCGTTGACGGACGGCCCACCCCGCCGCACAATCGCAGTACCCCCGCAACCCCGCGGGCCGACCCGCCCGGCCCCTCCTTCCCCGAGGCCGACCATGCGACACCGCGCTGTCACTGCCTTCGCGATCCTGCTTTCCACGACGCTTCCGGCCACCGCCGCCGACACGGACAAGGTCAAGGCCCTCATCGTGGACGGCCAGAACAACCACAAGTGGAAGGAAACCACGCCGGTCCTGAAGCAGATCCTCGAGTCCAGCGGACGCTTCACCGTGGACGTGGCGACCTCACCGGAAAAGGGGACCGAGGGCTTCCGCCCGAAGTTCGCGGACTACGGCGTCGTGGTGCTGAACTACAACGGGGCCCCGTGGCCGGCCGAGACGAAGGCCGACTTCGTGAAGTACGTCGAGGGCGGCGGCGGCGTCACCGTCGTCCACGCGGCGAACAACGCCTTCGGCGACTGGACCGAGTACAACCAGATCATCGGCGTCGGCGGGTGGGGCGGGCGGAGCGAGAAGTCCGGCCCGCAAATCCGCCTGAAGGACGGCAAGATGGTCCTCGACGAAACCCCCGGCCGCGGCGGCAGCCACGGCAAGCAGCACGAGTTCGTCGTCGAGACGATCGCCCCGGACCACCCGATCGTGAAAGACATGCCCGCGAAGTGGAAGCACACGCAGGACGAACTCTACGACCGCCTCCGCGGCCCGGCGAAGAACGTGACGCTGCTGGCCGTCGCGTACTCGGACAAGGCCACCGGCGGCACCGGCGAGAAGGAGCCGATGATCTTCACCGTCGACTACGGCAAGGGTCGCGTCTTCCACACGCCGATGGGCCACGACGTGAAGTCCCTGCGGTGCGTCGGCTTCGCCAGCGTGCTGGAACGCGGCAGCGAGTGGGCCGCGACGGGCAAGGTGACGCTGCCGGTGCGAAAGGAGTTCCCGACGGAGGAGAAGTCGAGCCCGCTGCCGGAGAAGTAGTGCAAGGCAACCTCTCTGCTCCACGCTCTTTCTGGTCCCCTCCCCCCTTGGGGGGGAGGGTGAGGGTGGGGGGTGGGCTCACGACTGAAGCGACCCCCACCCCAACCCTCCCCCCTCCCAGGGGGAGGGGGCAAGAGATCGGGGAGAGGGTCGGAATCCGCGGATGCCGCGAGCGAATCACTGGGACGCCGGCCCAACTCGGTCGGCTCCCGCAGAGGCACCGACGCCCATGGCCGAACTGATCGAATCTCCGACCGCCCTCGCCACGACGCCCCCCCCGGCCGACCCGCTCGCGGAACGCCTGAAGTCCCTCGAAGACGCCCTCGCTCGACTTCAACGGCAACTTCCCGCCGCCCTCGGGGCCGCCCCGGAAGGGCTCGCCGCGGGCACCGACCCCGCCCACTCCGACCGGCCGCTGCTGACGGACTCCCTCACCGGCGTGATCGTCCCCGGCCTGTTCTCCCGCTCCGGCGACGGCACCGGGTTCTGGGGCCGCATCCCGGTCCTGCACGAATTCAGCCTGATGTTCAAGATGTACGTCGACCCCCGCTACCGGCTCAGCCGGGTGGCGCAGTTCGGCGTGCCGCTCGTCCTCGGCGTGATGCTGTTGAACTACGTCACGTTCGCGTTCTTCTTCGCGATCCCGGTCGCCGGCCTGATTTTCGAGCGGATCGGGCTCATCGTCCTGTCGATCGTGCTGTACAAAATCCTCTCCCGCGAGGCGGCCCGTTACGCGGCGGTGCTCGAATACCTGACGCGGTACGCCCGCTAACCCCCCAAGTTTCCGGTTTCAAGTTTCCGAGTTTCAAGCCTTCCGAAACTCCCTGCTTGAAACTCGGAAACTGGAAACCGGAAACCCGAAGAAAAGATGCGTCTCGGCGTCAACATCGACCACGTGGCCACGCTCCGTCAGGCTCGCCGGGCGAAGGAGCCCGACCCCGTCGCGGCCGCCGTTCTCGCCACCCTCGGCGGCGCGGACGGCATCACGGTCCACCTGCGCGAAGACCGCCGGCACATTCAGGACCGGGACGTGTACGTCCTGCGCGACACCGTCACGACGCGGCTGAACCTGGAACTGGCGGCCTACGACG
Organism: uncultured Alcaligenaceae bacterium; assembly: GCA_964444365.1. Taxonomy (GTDB): domain Bacteria; phylum Planctomycetota; class Planctomycetia; order Gemmatales; family Gemmataceae; genus CAYUHJ01. The sequence goes on from CAYUHJ010000368.1 coordinate 2,350, forward strand.
AGATCATCGCCATCGCGTTGAAGGTGAAGCCCGACGAGGCGACGCTCGTCCCGGAAAAGCGGCAGGAACTGACGACCGAGGGCGGGCTCGACGTGGTCGCGAACGCGGACCCGGTGCGGGCCGCCGTCGACCGCCTCAAGTCCGCGGGGATTCACGTCTCGCTGTTCATCGACCCGGACATCGAGCAGGTGGACATGGCCTCCGCACTGGGCGCGGACGCGATCGAGTTCCAGACGGCGAGCTACTCCGAGGCCGTCGGCGACCGGGCCGTCTCCGAAGAACTCGCAAAGCTGGCGACCGCCACGGCCCACGCGAAGGCACGCGGTTTAGACGTCCACATGGGCCACGGGCTGAACTACTGGAACGTGCAAGCCGTGGTCCGCATCCCCGGCGTCGAGGAACTGAACATCGGCCACAGCATCGTGAGCCGGGCCGTTCTGGTGGGGATGGAACGCGCCGTCCGCGAAATGAAGCAGGCGATGGCCGAGCACTTCCCGAACCCGCGGAAGGGCTGAATTGCCGGTGAAGTGCCCTTGCTGCGCGGGAGACATTTTCCGCCCCAACGGGGCGTCCGTCGGTAGCCAGGGGTGAAGCGAAGCGGAACCCCTGGGAGAATTGGCCACAACAATTCTGAAGCCCCGAAGGGGCGACCCTGGGGAAAACTGGGTCCCCCCTTCGGTGCTGCGACGGAAACTCGCCCTGGTCTTCCAGGGGTTCCGCTGCGCTCCACCCCTGGCTAACTTCGGACGCCCCGTTGGGGCGGAAAAGACAGCCCCCTGCGAAAGGACGTTCTTCCAGACCGGTGCGATCCTTCCGCACCTTTGAACCTCAGTAGCCCTCTCGCTCCGCGAGAGGGCTACCCGCAAACTCGCGCCGGGTTCGCCTCCCGAGGTTGGGCTTCTCAACCCGGCCGACTTCGCGCGATAATCGCCCCTCGTTCGCCGACCCGAGGTGCCGCCGACGATGGAGCGATCCCGACCCGCACTCGACCTGTTGCTCGTCAGCGGGCTGATCCTGTTCCTCGAACTCGCCCTCATTCGGTGGCTGCCGGCGCACGTGCTGTTCCTGTCGTTCTTCACGAACACCGTCCTGCTCGCGTGCTTCGTCGGGATGTCCGTGGGGTGTCTGATCGCCCGCAAGCCGGGGCGGGAACTGAACCGGACGCCGTACTGGCTGCTCGGCACGGTCGCCGCGGCGCTGCTCGTCGGGGCGTTCCGGAAGTTGTTCGAGCGGCACACGGCGGTCGACAACCAGGCGAACCCGGAGGTCGTGTTCTTCGGCACCGAACTGGCCGCGAACCGGCCGTCCGAGTTCACGGTGCCGGTGGAACTCGTCGCGGGCGTGTTTTTCTTCCTGGTCGGGGCCGTGATGGTCGGGCCGGGGCAGGAACTCGGCCGGTGCTTCGCCCGGATCGCGAGCCGGTCCAAGTCCTACGCCCTGGACCTGACGGGCAGCCTCGTCGGGATCACGCTGTTCGCCGTGGCGTCCTGGCTGTGGCTGCCGCCGCTCGTGTGGTTCGGGGTGGCGGCGCTGGGTCTGGTGTATTTCCTGCGGAAGTCCGACCCGGCCGCGCCCGGCTCCCCGCTGCGGTACGC
>CAYUHJ010000369.1:0-2163 GCA_964444365.1 uncultured Alcaligenaceae bacterium
CCGGTGGCGTGAGCCGCGACTACGAAACCCGACGGGAGGTGACTTATGACACATCATGAATTCCAGAGCTGTATCGACGCCTGTGTCCGGTGCGCCCAAGAGTGTGACCACTGCGCCGAGGCGTGCCTCGGCGAAGCCGACGTCAAGGCGATGGCCGAGTGCGTCCGCCTCGACCGCGACTGTGCGGACATCTGCCGGGCGGCCGCCGCGTTCCTGAGCCGGGGGTCGCGGTACGCGGCCGCGGTCTGCCGGGTCTGCGCCGACGTGTGCGAGGGGTGCGGGGCCGAGTGCGCCCGGCACACCCACGCGGAACACTGCCAGCGGTGCGCGGAGGCGTGCCAGCGGTGCGCGGAAGTGTGTCGGCGCATGGTGGCGGGTTAAGCCCGCCCGCACCGGTGACAGACCGCGACGCCCGGCCGGTACGGTGACAGTTTCGGAGCCCGGCCTCAGGGGCGAGGTCGGCGTCGGATCTTACGGGGCGGCTTCCGCCCGGGCGTGGGCGCGTGGTAGACGGGAACCGAACCCCGCTCCCCGGCCGCTGTCGTAGCGGCGGCGGGGCCGGTGCGAAATGGAACGTGACATGCAACACCGACGGTGGTCTTGGTGGCCGCACCTCATCTGCCTGCTGCCGCTGGCCGCGGCGTTCGTGATGCTTTTGGCCGGGGTGGCGGTCAACCCGATCCTCCTCCCGGCCGTCATGCTCCTCTGCTGCCTCGCGATGGCAGCGCTCGCGGCCGATTCCTGCCACCCGGGGCATCGCCCTCTCCGTCATGCCGGGCACGAGCCCCCGCCGCCCCGGCCGGCACCCCCGGACGGCCTCGACGAGGTCTTCCGGGTGGACTCGACCGAAGACACCGGCGGCACCCTCCTCCTGCGTGGGGAACTCCTCCGCCCGCCGGACGAGGTGTTCGCGAGGCTCGAGGCCCGGTTCGCCGGGACGGGGACGACGCCGCTCCTCCAGCAGGGGGCGGACGGGCGACCGGTCGTGCTGCTCGTCCCGGCGCCGGCCTCCCCGCCGGCCGGTGACCGCCCCTGGCTGAACGCCCTCCTCCTCGGACTGACTCTGGTGACGACCGCGGCGGTGGGGGCCCACCACGCCGGGGCGGACGTGTGGCGGGAGCCGGGTCGGATCGTTGACGGCCTCGCGTACGCGATCCCGCTCCTCCTCATCCTGGGGGTGCACGAGCTCGGACACTACCTCGCGGCCCGGCACCACGGGCTGGCGGTGAGCCTCCCGTACTTCATCCCGGTCCCCTTCGGGCTCGGGACGTTCGGGGCCTTCATCAGCATGCGGGGGCTCCCGGCCGACCGGCGGGCGCTGTTCGACGTGGCGGCGGCCGGCCCCCTGGCCGGGCTCCTCGTCGCCGTCCCGCTCCTCTGGTGGGGGCTCGGGCACTCGGCCGTCGTCCCGATGGCGGACGGCGGGACGTACCCGGGGTCGTCAGCGATCCTCGCGCTCCTCGCGAAACTGACCGTCGGCCAGGAGCTCGTCGGCGGGCAGCACCTCCGGCTCCACCCGGCCGCGTTCGCCGGGTGGATCGGCGTGATGGTCACGGCGCTCAACCTCCTGCCGGTGGGGCAGCTCGACGGCGGCCACGTGGCCGACGCCCTCCTCGGCCGCGCGGGCGGGGCGGCGGCGGGCGCGGTCGCCCTCTTCGCCCTCCTGTTCCTCGGGCTGTTCGTCTGGGGCGGTCTCCTCGGGTGGGCGATCCTGGTGTACCTCCTGGCCGGGGAGAAGGGGGTGCCCACGCGGAACGACCTGTCCCCGGTCGGGGCCGGGCGGTGGGCCGTTGGGGTGCTCCTCTTCACGGTCCTCGTGCTCACGCTGGCCCCGCTTCCCGCGGGGCTCGCCGAGGCGCTCGGCTTCCGGTGCCCGTACCTGTGACCAAGGGGGTTCGTTCCCGGACCCGGCCGGTGACTACCTCCGGGGTTACGACCGCGGGCGCGGCCTCCGCCCCGTGACGACCACACCAGAGGGCTTGCCATGTCACTGCTCGCACACGGGGGGACCGGGCCGTCCGGCGGGGCCTTCCCGCCCTGGGAGTGGCACCCGGCGACGGTCCACTTCCCGATCGCGTTCCTCCTCGGGGCGGTGGCCCTCGACCTGTACGCCTGGCGGAGGGAGCGGGCGGACCTGGCCCGCACCGCGACGGGGCTGATGGC
>CAYUHJ010000369.1:2263-3836 GCA_964444365.1 uncultured Alcaligenaceae bacterium
TCCTCGGCGGGCGGATCGTCTACCGCGGCGGGGCCGGGGTCGATCCCGCCATCCTGGCCCCGGAGGTGCGGGGCGGGCACGGGCACGAGGAGCAGCCCCTTGCCCCACGCCCGGAAAATGGCGACCCCCACAAGGGCCACTGACCATCCCGGTGCGGGCCGGCTGGTTTTGGCTCGAGTCGTCGGTGCCGGTCGCGGGCGACCGCCGGCATCGAGCATCGCACGGGTCGCCCGCCACTTCACCGAGGGGACGGACGTCATGACGCATCGCATCACCACCGCGTGCCTGCTGGCCGCGGGCCTGGTCCTCGTGGGCTGGGGGGCCTCCGCCCGGGCGCAGGAGAAGAAGGACCACGTCCACGAGGGGCACGTGGTTAAGGTCGAGGGCGGCAAGCTCACGATGGCCACCGCCGACAAGAAGGAGCACACCCACCCGGTGCCCAAGGACGCGAAGGTCACCATCGACGGCAAGGACGCCAAGCTCGAAGACCTCAAGCCGCACACCCAGGTCAAGGTCACCATGAAGGAGGAGGGCGGCAAGCACGTGGTCACCAAGGTCGAGGTCACGACGAAGAAGGAGAAGTAGGCCGATTCGAGTCGGTCGAGTACACCGCGGATCAGTTCCGCTGCCGGCTGCCTGAGTACCTCACGGGGGCGGGGTTCGCTGGCGTGAAGTGTGTCCACCGCCGGTGGCCGGCGGTCGAGTACCTCGCCGCCGAGAAGCTCACCGGGATAACCCCGGACTCCCGGCGCGGCACCCGAGTTGCTGAGTCTCAATGAACCGGCTGGCGGGCACGGTTACATTTCCCCCGTTCTTGGAGGTGTTGTCATGGCACACCGTGAACACCAGTCGTGTATCGAGGCCTGTGTCCGCTGCGCCGAGGAGTGCGAGCACTGCGCGAACGCCTGCCTGGGCGAGTCGGACGTGAAGATGATGGCGGAGTGCATCCGGCTCGACCGCGACTGCGCGGCCGTCTGCTGGCTCGCGGCCGCGTTCATGAGCCGGGGCTCCGAGTTCGTGGCGAGCGTCTGCCGGGTGTGCGCCGAGGTCTGTGACGCCTGCGGGGCCGAGTGCGGGAAGCACAAGCCCGAACACTGCCAGCGGTGCGCCGACGCCTGCCGGCGGTGCGCGGAGGCGTGCCGCACGATGGCCGGGGCCGCGGCCTAAAGCGCCCGGCGGCGGCCGGGACACGTCATCGGTCCCGGGCCTACGCTGGTCAGGGGCAACGTGAGTCCGGAGCGGGCGGCCTGGCCGCCCGTGAAGCCCTTCGCTCGTCCATCCCCCCCGGTGAAGGTCTTCGGACTAATCGTCAAGACTGTACGGCTCAACGGGCCCTGTCCGGGAGACAAAGCCTGGGCTTCGTCCCCGGGACGGGGGAGAATGGCTTTGAAGGCTGGCGGGCCTCACCCACACTGAGAGGTGCGCCATGAGCGCGGACTCGGATCGTCGCAACTTCCTCCTCGGCGGCACGGCGCTGGCCGGCGGGCTCCTGGCCGGGGCGGCCGGGGCCCAGGACAAGCCGCCCGCGAAGGACGACCCGCACGCCGGGCACGGCGGGGGCGGGAAGAACTAC
>CAYUHJ010000370.1:0-3736 GCA_964444365.1 uncultured Alcaligenaceae bacterium
TGGCCTCGCGGCGGGCGAAGCCAAGAAGTGGTGGGACTGCCTGTTCCTCGATCTCAAGCAGGTGGCCGAGTTCATCGAGTACATGGCCTCGCACGGCTCAATGCCGTGGATGCACCCGATGATTACCGCTGCCGTCCATACTGGAGCACGGCGGAGCGAACTCGTCCGGCTCCAGGTCGATGACGTGGATTTCCAAGGAAAGACCATTCTGATTCACGAGCGAAAACGAGTGAAGGGGCAACGCACGACCCGGCGGGTCCCGCTCACTCCGTTCCTGGAATCGGTTCTCAAGAACTGGCTCGCCAAGGAACATCGCAGAGGCCAGCACCTATTCTTCAACCTGGAGGATGACAAGGTGGTGCCGGTCACGGTAGACGATGCCGGCTGGCAGTTCGTGCTGTCGGTTCGTGGCTCGAAATGGTCGGTTCTTCGGGGCTGGCACGTCCTGCGTCACTCCTTCGTCTCGAATCTCGCAGCCAAAGGCGTCGATCAGCGGTTCATCGACGAGTTCGTCGGCCACAGTACAGAAGCCCAACGCCGGCGGTATCGGCACCTTTTCCCGCACCAGCAGCGGCAGGTGCTTTGCAACGTGTTCGATTCTTGACAGAGAAAGGCGGCCTGAACGCCGTTCCGTCCCGAAAGACGGCGGAATGGCGTTTGGCCGTGAAATCGGTACTTGTCAGCAACCTCCCGGCTACTGGTCCCGACCCTGCGGCGGGGCGACGTGGTGGTGATGGACAACCTCCCGTGCCACAAGCGAGCCGGGGTTCGGGAGGCGATCGAGGGGGCCGGGTGTCGGCTCCTGTACCTGCCGGCGTACAGCCCGGACTATAACCGGATCGAGATGGCGTTCGCCAAGCTCAAACGGGTGCTGCGGACCGATGCCCACCGGACCGTGCCCCACTTGGAGGTCGGGCTGCGGGCGGCCCGGACCTTGTTCCGCCCGGACGAGTGCCGGAACTACATTCGGCACTGCGGCTACGGCTTACCCGCTACGCCGGACCCGAAACGACTCCTAAAGAGGTTACGTCGGGCGGCCGTCATCGAGTTGTTCGCCTGGGAGCCGGCTTTCTCCGGGAAATCGGAGCCGAAGCCGGCTCCCAGGGGACGCCGCGAACCGCTCAAACTGGCTCACCATTACCAAGCACTACTCGACTCGGGCAGGTTCCAGAATCGGGCCGCTCTCGCTCGTCACCTCGGCGTAAGCGGGGCGCGGATAACGCAGGTTCTGAGGCGATTGCAAGTGTCGAATCAGGACTGATGGCGACGCCAATTCAAAGTCGGAAAATAGAGCCAGGTACGACGCGATCCGGGATCGCTCGTGAGTTTATGGATGAGACCAGGCTTCTATTTGGCATGATGGATTTCCCATACACCGGAGCGAACGGAGCCTGGGAGGTAGGACAGCAGGAAGTCACCAATGGCACTTACACGGAGACAATGGCGGGTTTCATTACGCTTGGCGGTAGGTTCCGTCCATTCACGCCGGGTCTTCTGGCAGAGGGCATGGCTCGCCGAATAGACCAATGGCTGAAGCGAAACATGGCCTACAACGGCCACACGTGGGCCGCTAATGTCTATGAGACCGACATTTATAACGGAATCAGGAATCATCCGAAGAGAACCAACACGTCTTCTCAGTTCAGCCACTTGCCCTATTTACGAATAGGCGTCCGCCACCGCCCACCCAGGCTTCCCGGTCAATGGTTGTGACCCGCGTGGCCGTCGCTGCCTCTGTTACCGCCGCCTCCGGTCGATTCGCACCCCGTCATGGCTCCGCCGAGGACGGCACAGGCGATGACCAGCATCAACGCCCGAACGACCCACTTCCGTGTGAACATGGTTCTCCCCCCGTTTGAGATGGTTGAAGGGCAACGACGCTGCCCCCTGGTTCCCGCGTATGAACCCGGCTGGCGATAGCGTTGCGCGCGAACGCAGTCAATCCTGATTGCTGGGGGTTGGCGAGTGGGGGAGCGGAGACTCGCTATACCGAGCCGCTCAAGTTTCATTGAACCGGACGGCGACCAGGGTGTAATCGTCGTCCGGCGCACGGCCGGCCAGGTGCGTCCGCACGGCCTTGTCCACCGCTCCGACCATTCGCTCCGGGTCCGCGCCGCCGACCGCGGTGACGACCTCGCCCAACCGGCTCCGACCGAACTGGACGCCGTCCGCGTCCATCGCCTCGGTCACCCCGTCGGTTAACAACAGGAGCGTGGATCCCGGCTCGGCCGGGACGGCGAGGCTCTCCCACTCCCCGTCTTCCAACACGCCGAGGAGGGTGCCGGTGGCTTCGAGGAGGACGGGCGGGGCCGACCCGACCGTCAACAGCCCCGGCTCGTGGCCGGCGCTCGCGTACCACGCCGTCTTTTGTTCCGGACACCAGCGGACTACGAGCAGCGACGCGAACCCGTCGGGGATGCCGAGGGCCGTGAACCGGGCGTTCACCCGGCGCACCACTCGCCCCGGGTCGGGGTCCAGTTCGGCCGCGTCTAGGAACAGCACCTTGAGGACGGCCGCCATCATCGCGGCCGGCACCCCGTGCCCGACCACGTCGGCCACGCACACCAGCACTGACCCGTCGAGGAGCGGGAGGGCGTCATAGAAGTCCCCGGCCACCCCGTCGGCCGGGTGGTGGACGGCGGCGATGGTGACCCCCGGCACCGCCCGGCCGGGCTTCGGCAGCAGGTTCTCCTGCACCCGACGGGCGTGGGCAGTGGCCAGCCGCCGGCGGGCGTCGTCCGCGGCCAGTGCCGCGCCCATGTCGTTCACCGCGGCCGCCAGCGCGGCGAGTTCCCGGCTCTTGAACGCCCCCGCCCGTGCCCCCAGCCGCCCGGCCCGGATGGCCCCGATGGTCCGCGCCAGCCGCCGCAGCGGGCGGGACACCAGCCGGTAGATGGTCAGGTTGATGGCCAGCGCCAGCACGGCACCGAACGCGAGCACGGCGGCGGCCCGGAGGGCGACCTGGGCGCGGACCTCGTCCCGGAGGGTGTCCAGCCGCTCGGCCACGAAGACTCGGGTGCCGTCCTCGGCGTGCATGCCCACGACGACGACCTCGCCCTGAATCGCGCCGCGGCGGTCGGTTGCCAACGCGGCCGAGCGCACGGCGTGGACCGTGTCGGCCGAGTCCCGCCCATGGGCGCGGGCCTGATAAATCCGGCCGCCCGCCTCGACCACGATGTGGTGGCCGGGCGAGGCGGCGTCGGTCATCCGCCCGCACACCCCGTCCACGAACTCTTGCAGTTCGTGGGCCGAGTGGTGGGCGAGGCGGGCGACGGCCTGGTGCAGGGTCATCGCCTCCTCGTCCAGGGCCGCCACCTTCTCCCGCTCCCGCTGCCGGGTCTCCCGGGCGGCGTCGAACGCCAGGAACCCGGCGACCCCGACCAGCAGCACCACGTTGACCGCCACCGCCGTGTGGAACCCGATGCCCCGGCGGGGCAGGACCGGCGGGTTCGGCGAATCTTCAACCATGAGCCAGTCCTTCCGAAGATGCGTCCGCCAGTCAAACGGCCGAGCGGATCGGGGAGGCCGCACCTCTCCGACCCGCCGCGCGATCAGCCGGCCTGTTCGCGTGTTAGTGATGGAACAGGTGGCGAGGCTGGTGGTGGCCGTAGGTGGTCCCGTAGCCGTAACCGGAGGAGTAGGGGACTGCGACCGGTCCGCCGTAGACGCCGACCGCGGGGGCGTAGGTCGGCCCGGCGTGGACCTCGAAGCCGAGGCCGCCCGGCTGGACGACGTA
>CAYUHJ010000371.1:0-3684 GCA_964444365.1 uncultured Alcaligenaceae bacterium
GCTCAAGTTCCAGGAATTCGATGATGTCTCACTCCTGGCCGCGTGAAGTATAGTCGACCTTCTTCGGCGTGTCCTTCGGCATCGGCGTGGCCGGGACGACCGGCGCGGCCGGGGTCACCACGGTGCCGTAGCAGCCGGCCGAACCCCAGCAGCCGGTCGTGATGCCGGTGCAGGAGCCGTAGCAGCTGCTGCCGTGGCAGCTGGAGCCGTGGCAGGACTTCTTGCCGAGGAACCCGCCGAGGAACCCGCCCTTGCCGTGGCAGGAGCCGTGGCAGCTGCTGCCGGTGCAGCCGTGGCAGGTGGTGTAGCCGGTGCAGCCCGCCGAGACGCCCGTGCAGCCGAGGCAGGAGGTCACGACGACCCCGCCGCAGCAGCCGTTCTTCTTGCCGAACGAAGCGGTGTCACCGGAGGTGGACAGCGCCATCATGAGGACCATCGTGTACATCGCGTCAACCCTCGAAGCCCAGTGAAGGGAAACCCAGACACCCAAACCCGTACGCACGAGTTACGGTAAAAAAGCCGTCCGACACCGCCCCGCCGACACAGCGGGACTCGTCGAGGTGGCATCCATTCCGCGGTTTGCGTTAGCCTGCCGCTTTAGACAGAACAGGAGAGACTGATAATTCACACCGTGTGGGAAAGATCATTGATGAAGATAGTAGATTCGGCCGACGGGGGCGTCAACAGTAAATTGGGGAGGCTACGGAGAATCGCGGAACTGGGGTCCGGATATAACGGCAGGCCACAAACGGCACGAAATTGCCCCATCCGGAGAAACCGGATACGCTGCTCCACAATTGGTGCCCAACGCCCCGTCCGCCGCCGCGTTGACCTCCCAGGGCGACCCCCGAATGGGGTAAACTGAACTCCGAGCCGACCCCGCACCCCTGCCGAGAACCGGAATGGACCCCGCACCCCCGTTGACGGACGACGACATTCTTCCACCCGTCGAACCCCGGACCGTTTACCGCCTCGGCCTGACCGGCACCGGAATGGCCGCGGCCGCGTGCGGGGTCGGGCTCGTCGAGGCGTTCGCCGGCGACCTGCCCTGGATCGCCTCCACCCTCCGCGTCGCCCTGGCGTTCTTCGGGCTGATCCTCGCCGGCTACGCCCTCAGCCTCCGGGCCGGGCTCTGGCAGGCGTGGGCGATCCTGGCGGCGACCGCAGGGCTGGGCTCGCTCGGCCTGCCGAACACCTGGGACTCGTTCCAGATGTTCTTCCGGGTCGCCGCCGTTGTCGCCGGGTGCGGGGCCGGGCTCGCCGCGCTCCCCCTGACCGTGCGGCTGTCGCTCATCTCCGTCGCGGTGCTCGTCCACTTCGGCGGCATTCTCACTGCGACGACGTGGCCGGATCCCGCCCCGTGGCTCACGAACCAGGTCGGCCAGCGGGTCTACATGCCCTACCTGACGTTCATGTACCTGCGGAACGCCTACCACTTCTACTCCCCGGAACCCGGCCCGGCGAGCCACGTGTTCGTGCTGATGAAGTACGAACTCGACGAACCTGACCCGAAGACCGGCAAGCCGAAGCTCGTCAGCGAGTGGCTGTCGATGCCCCGGCGGGACGCCGAGCAGTTCCGCGACCCGCTCGGGCTGACGTACTACCGCCGGCTGTCCCTCACGGAAATGGTGTCGCAGATCATCCCGGCGCTGGTCACGAACCAGAACATCGAAACGGAAGAGGTGAAGGAACGGCGGGTGGCGTACTCGGTGATCAAGGACCCGCTCATGCCGCAGCCGTACCAGGCCGCCCAGGGCAACGTGGACCCGATCAACCTCCAGTACCGGATCCCGCAGCCGCACGTGTACAAGTACCTGCTGCCGTCCTACGTCCGCCACCTCGCCGGGGCGCACGAGGCACCGGGCCGGAAGGTGGTGAGCATGAAGATCTACCGGGTCGAGCACCGGATCATCCAGCCGCAGTTGTTCGTGAACGGCGGCAGCCCGTTCCACCCGACGACCTACAAGCCGTACTACTGCGGCGAGTACACCCCGGACGGCAAGCTCGTGGACCCGCAGGAGCAGATGCTGTACTGGCTCGTCCCGATCCTGCCCAAGCCCGGCGGCGCGGCCCCCGGCGACCCGGACAAGATCGACTACGACGACCACATGTCCCGCCACGCCGGCTTCAAGTTCAACTGGAAGGACATCACGCCATGAGCACGACGCGACCGGCCCCGACGAACAAGCCGCTGCTGAAGACCTGGCTCGACTTCTGGTTCGCCCCCGGCGACCCGACCACCCTCGGGTTCCTCCGGCTGGTGACCGGGTTCATCGTGCTGTACGTCCACCTCGCGTACTGCTTCGACTTCCACTCGTTCTTCGGGCCGCACGCCTGGTGGGGGCTGAACGAGGCGAACCGGGAGCGGCGGGAGGCCCCGACCCCCGTGCCGACGTTCTGGGACGACAAGTTCGGCGGGTGGGACGAGACGCCGAAGTCCGCGTTCCTGCCCGAGTACCCGCACCGGCTCGCCGCGTTCCTGAAGTTCCTCCGCGGCCTGCCGGCCGACGACAAGGCTCAGTTCGCGCAGTCGCTCAAGTTCCTGACGCGGATCAAGGACGCCGTCGAGAACACCGGCAACCCGATGTACGGCCTGGAGGGGTTCGGGTACGTCGTCGGGCTGAGCAGCGACCCCAACTCGCGGGCCAAGGAACTGCAAAACATGGTGAAGGGGGACAACAAGCTCGTCACCTCAACCGGGCAAATCGTCCGCGTCCCGACGATGCTCACGAGCCTGCCGGAAGACTCGCCGACCAACCCGGACCGCCGCGAGGTCGCCGCCGAGATCGAGGCGTTCTTCCGCGTCCTGCCCACGGACACGGACGAGCGGAAGTACGTGATCGCGCACTTCGTCGAGGCCGACGCCGGGCGGCTGAAGAACCTCGTCCGGTTCATCAAGGAGCTGGGCGACCTGAGCCCCGAGCAGCGCAAGGAACTCCTCGACTACATGGAGTACTGGAACTTCGAGAAGAAGCAGGCCCTGCGGGTCGGCCAGCCGACGTTCTCCGTGTGGTTCCACATGACCGACCCGACGTGCATGGCCGTCACGCACGGCGTCGTGCTGGTCGTGATGTTCTGCTTCGCCATCGGGTTCTGCACGCGGGTGACGTCCGCCCTGACGTGGATCGCCGCGGTAGGGTACATCCACCGGAACCAGTACGTGCTGTTCGGCATGGACACGATGATGAACATCCTGCTCATCTACCTGATGGTCGGGAACAGCGGGGCGGCGCTCTCGGTCGACCGGCTGATCGCCCGGTACCGGGCCGGGAAGCTGGGCCTCGGCCGGACCGGCACGATCGACGACCGGACGCGGGCGTACCTGGAGACGCCGCCGGCGTCCGTGTCCGCCGGGTTCGCGTTGAAGCTGCTCAACGTCCACTTCTGCTTCATCTACATGGCCGCCGGCCTGTCGAAGCTGAAGGGCAGCGCGTGGTGGAACACGACGGCGTACTGGGACACGCTGGTGAACCCCGAGTTCACCCTGATCCACTACAGCCTGTACGAGTCGTTCGTCCGGAACATGGTCTGGAACCGGCCGTTCTACGCCCTGGCGTCCGCGATGGGGGTCGGGTTCACGTTCGTCGCCGAGATCGGGCTGCCGTTCCTGATCTGGACCCGGCTGCGGCCGTTCGTGATGATCATGGGGTTCATGCTCCACGCCGGGGTGGCCATCTTCATGGG
>CAYUHJ010000372.1:0-3676 GCA_964444365.1 uncultured Alcaligenaceae bacterium
CGGCTGGGGCGGGCTGCCGAAGCAGGTCAAAAATTCCGTCGGCATGACCTTCGTGCTCGTCCCGCCGGGGACGTTCAAGATGGGGTCGACCGAGAACGAGGACGGCCACGAGGAGGACGAGGCCCCGCTCCACCCGGTGACGATCTCCCGGCCGTTCTACCTGTCGGTGGTGCCGGTGACCCAGGCGCAGTTCCAGGCCGTGACCGGCCGCAACCCGGCCGCGTTCCGCAAAGGCAAGGGCGGCGGGCCGGACTACCCGGTCGAAACCGTGACGTGGTTCGACGCCGAGCAGTTCTGCGTCAAACTCGCCCAGCAGTCCGACGAATCGCACGCGGGGCGGTCGTACCGTCTCCCCACCGAGGCGGAGTGGGAGTACGCCTGCCGGGCCGGGACCGCCACGCCGTTCTCCTGCGGTGACCGGCTGTCCCCGTTCGACGCCCACTACCTCGCGGCCAGCGTGCTGGAGGGCGGCACGCCCGGCAAGACCGCCCCGGCCGGGCAGTTCCTGGCCAACCCGTTCGGCCTCCGCGACATGCACGGCAACGTCGGCGAGTGGGTGTCCGACTGGTACGACGCGACCGCCTACCGGGACGCCGACCCCGCGGACCCCATCGGCCCGGTGCGCGGCGCGCTCAAAGTGGTCCGCGGCGGAAGCTGGGCGACCCTGGCCCGCCAGTGCCGCAGCGCCGCCCGCAAGGGGCAGAACCCCGAAGCCGCGACGAACACCGTCGGCTTCCGCGTGGTCCTGGCCGCCCGCAAGGGCGAACGCGGCGCGTGACCCGCCGTCACGGCGTCCGGGGGGCGTCGGTCGGTGTGGGTTCGGGCGGCGTCACCGACCCCGCGGCGTCGTCGAACTCCCCTTCCCAGCGGGCCACGACGCACGTCGCCAGGCAATTCCCGACCAGGTTCACCGTCGTCCGGGCCATGTCCATCAACTCGTCGACCCCGAGGATGACGGCCACCGCTTCGAGCGGCAGCTTGAACGACGCCAGCGTCCCGGACAGGATCACCAGCGACGCCCGCGGCACCCCAGCGACGCCCTTGCTCGTCAGCATCAGGACCAGCATCATCATCAGCTGCTGGTCCCACGCCAGTTCGATCCCCGCGGCTTGTGCGGCGAAGACGGACGCCACCGCGAGGTACAGCGTCGTCCCGTCCAGGTTGAACGAGTACCCCGTCGGCATCACGAACGCCACGATCCGCCGTGGCACCCCGATGCTTTGCATCGCCTCCATTGCCTTCGGCAACGCCGCCTCGGACGACGTCGTCGAGAACGCGATCAGCGCCGGCTCCTTCACCGCCCTCGCGAACTTCCGCAGCGGCACCCGGGCGAACAGCGCCGCCGGCAGCAGCACGACCAGCATGAACACGACCAGCGCGGCGTACAGCGTCAGAATCAGCTTGCCGAGGTTCAGCAGCACCCCGAGCCCGCTGTGCCCGACCGTCACGGCGATCGCCGCCCCGATCCCGATCGGGGCGTACTTCATGACGATGCCCGTGAATTTGAACATCACCTCCGCGAGCGCCTCCAGCACGCCGAGCATCGTCTCCCGCGGCTGGCCCGGCACCTGCGTCAGCGCGACGGCGAACAGGATCGCCCAGAACACGATCTGAAGCACGTCGTTCTCCGCGGCGGCCTGCACCACACTCGTCGGGAACGTGTGCTGGAAGATTTCGCCGACCGTCTTCTCCTTCGCCGCGAACTCCGCCCCCTTGTCCGCCCCGGCGTTCAGCCCGACGCCGTCGCCGGGCCGGGCGAGGTTGACGGCGAGCAGCCCGATGACGAGCGCGAGGGTGGTGGCGACCTCGAAGTAAATGATCGCCTTCAGCGCCATCCGCCCGACCTTCTTCACGTCGTCCCCGTGTCCCGCGATCCCCACGACGAGCGTGGCGAACACCAGCGGCGCGATGAGCGACTTGATCATCCGCAGGAAGACGTTCGACAGCGGCTTGAGTTCCTGGGCGGAGACGGGAAACGCCCAGCCGATGGCGATGCCCACGACCATCGCGACGAGAATCCACTGCGTCAGCGACACGCGGCGAAGCGGGGACAGCATCGGCGACTCCGTTCGGGGGTGGTGCGACTGCGACGATTCTAGCGATCAGCTCAGGAGCGGACCGCCGACTGAACCGGGCAGCTTTCGCCCAGCTTGCCGGATTGTCGTAACTTACGGGGGAGGTAGTCTGGACGAATGACCGAACCCGCACGTTCCGACATCGATTCAATCTTTTCCATCCTCATTCCTCAACCGGAGTCCTCTCATGTTCTCCCGCTTTCGCAAGTTGCGTTCACCTGCTTCGACCCCGTTGCGGCTCGAAACACTGGAAGCCCGCGACGTGCCGGCCACGTTCGCGGTCACGAACCTGAACGACGGCGCGGTCGCGGCGGCCGGGGACTTGCCGGGGTCACTGCGGCAAGCGATCTTCGACGCGAACGCACTTGCTGGAGCCGACACCATCGTGTTCCAGGGGGTCGCCGGTACGATCACCCTGACGACCGGTGAACTGGCCATTACCGACGACGTCTCGATTGTCGGTCCCGGCAACGTCACGGTGAACGGCAATGACGCGGGCCGGGTGTTCAACGTCAACCCCGGCGCGGCGACGGACGTCGTCAGCATCTCCGGCTTGACGATTACGAACGGCTCCGCCGTTAGCGGCGGCGGGATCAGCGTCTCGTCGGGGATCTTCAACCTGACGAACGCCGTCGTGACCGGCAACACGGCCACGGGGTTGTTCGGCGGCGGGATTTACACGACCTCGAACGGCCTGGTCACGATCAGCAACTGTATCATCACGAATAACGAAAACCTCGGGTTAAGCGGCGGGGGCTTGGCATTGACGGGGAGCTTCGTCATCGACACGACGACGATCTCCGACAACACCGCGAACACCAGCGGCGCGGGAGGCGACTTGCGCCTGTTGAACGGCCAGACCGGAACGATTCGGAACACCACAATCTCGGGCAATAAAGCCAACAGTGCGGGCACACCGGGCGGCGGCGGGTTGTTCGTCAGGTCCGGTTCGTCGTTCACGATCGAAAATAGCACGATTTCCGGCAATCGCACCTCGGCATCTGGAGGGGGGGTCTATTTGGTCTTGACCTCGGCCACCTCGTTTGCCCGCGTCGAAAACAGTACCATCTTCGGGAACGCGGCCGGCACCGATGGCACCGGTTCCGGTGCCGGGGTGCTCTTCGGTGGGGCGATCTTCGATGGGGCTGCGAGTGCAACACTCACGATCGCCAACACCGTTGTCGCGGGGAACACCGACACGTCCGGGGCGAACGACATCGTGCGGACTGGGGTTTCGACCCTGAACACCACCTTCTCCCTCTTCCAGACGACTCCCGCGGCCGGGACGATCAACGGCACCGACTCGAACAACATCACCGGCGTCGACCCCCTCCTCGGGCCGCTGGCGGACAACGGCGGGTCAACCCAAACGCACCTGCCGCTCGCTGGAAGTCCGCTCATCAACGCGGGCGACCCGAACTTCGCCCCGCCGCCGGATGTCGACCAGCGCGGCAAGCCCCGCGTCGCGGGCAGCCGACTCGACATCGGTGCCGTCGAAGTGGAACCCGATCCCGTCGCACCGCCCTCTGGATTGCCGACCGTCGTTACCGCCGGCCCCGGCGCGGGCGGCGGGTCGAAGGTGGCGGTCCTGAACCCGGACG
>CAYUHJ010000373.1:0-3672 GCA_964444365.1 uncultured Alcaligenaceae bacterium
GGCCCGCCCCGGCTGGAGGGACGAACTCGCCGTGTGGGAAGCGAAAACCCTCGCGGCCGACGGCCCGTGGGCCGCGCTGAAGGCGGTCGAACTCGCGAGCACCAGCGGGCTCAACCACCCGACGCAGGACGCCGACGGGTCGATCCTGACCCTCGGCCACCCGACCACGCGCGGCGACATCTTCTTCGTCTTCGAGCCGGACGCGAAGGGGCTCACCGGCCTGCGGCTCGAAGCGCTGACGCACGGCGACCTGCCGTTCGGCGGGCCGGGCCGCAGCAAGTACGGGACGTGGGCGGTGAGCGAACTCGAAGCGAGCGTGCAGAAGCCGGGGTCGAAGGCGTGGGAGAAGGTGAAACTCGTCGACGCGACCGCCGACTTCTCCGAGCCCGAGCACAAGCTCGAAGACGAGTGGGCCGCCGGCTTCGACAAGGACAAGAAGCGGACGTGCGGCCCGGTGTCGTTCCTGATCGACGGCAAGGACGACACCGCTTGGCGGGCCGACCGCGGCCCCGGCCGGCGGAACGCGCCGTCGGTCGCCGTCGTCCGGTTCGAGAAGCCGCTCGACGTGCCCGCCGGGACGAAGTTCCGCGTGCAGCTGAAGATGCACCACAGCGGCGACGACAACGGCCGGCACAACACGATGCTCGGCCGGTGCCGGGTCAGCGTCACGACCTCGCCGAAGCCCGCGGCCGCCCCGGTGGACTACGCCGCGGTCCTGGCGATGCGTGTGCCCGAGGAGAAGCGGACCGCCGAGGAGCAGGCCGCAGTCTTCACCGCGTGGCGCGCGAGCGTGCCGGATTTGAAGCCGATCTCCGCCGAGATCGACGCCCTCTGGAAGCAGTGGCCGCAAGCGACGACGTCCGTCCTGCACCTCGCCGCCCGCCGGCCAGACCAGGCCCGCACCACCCGGTTGCTCGACCGCGGCGGGTGGGACAAGCCGAAGCAGGACGTGAAACCGCACACCCCGGCCGCCCTCAACCTTCTGCCCGACGGCCCCGAACCGCCGCGGCTGCGGTTCGCGAAGTGGGCGACGGACCGGCAAGCGCCGCTGACCGCGCGGGTCGCCGTCAACCGCGTCTGGCAGTCGGTCTTCGGCACCGGACTCGTCGAAACCGCCGAGGACTTCGGCACCCGTGCCCCGCTGCCGGACCACCCCGAACTGCTCGACTGGCTCGCCGTCGAGTTCATGGACCGCGGCTGGAGCCAGAAGGAACTCGTCCGGACGATCGTCACCAGCGAGACGTACCAGCAGTCTTCGAAGGCGACGCCGGACCTGCTGGAACGCGACCCCCGCAACCGGCTGCTCGCCCGCGGCCCGCGGTTCCGGGCGGACGCCGAGGTGCTGCGCGACTCCGCCCTCGCCGTCGCCGGGTTGCTCAACCCCGAGCCCGGCGGGCCGAGCGTCTTCCCGCCCGTGCCGGCCAGCGTGCTCGAATTCAACTACTTCAAGCCGACGTACTGGACGGTGCCCGACGGCCCGGCCCGGTATCGCCGGGCGGTGTACGTCTTCCGGAAACGCTCGATGCCCGACCCCGTGATGACCGCCCTCGACGCCCCGAACGGCGACTTCGCGTGTGCCCGCCGGGTGCGGTCGAACACGCCGTTGGCCGCGCTCACCACGCTGAACGAGCCGATCTTCGTGGAAGCCGCCCGCGGCTTCGCCCTGCGAGTCTTGCGCGAAGGGGGCAAGACCGACGCCGACCGCGTGGAGTACGCCTTCCGCCTTTGCACCAGTCGCAAACCGACGAAAGCGGAAGTCGACGAGGTGCTCGCGCTGCTAAAATCCCGCCGCGAAAAGCTCGCCGACGGCTGGCTGAACGCCCGCGAAATCGCCACCGGCGACCCGGCGAAACTTCCGGACTTGCCCGCCGGCACGACCCCGCAAGACGCCGCCGCGTGGACGCTGATCGGCCGGGTGCTCTTGAACCTGGACGAGACACTGACGAAGAACTGAACCTTCACACGGTCCGGTATTTTCTCAGGTCTTGTAGGTCGGGTCGAGTCTTCGAGGCCCGACGGGAAGCGCTACGTCGGGCCTCGAAGACTCGGCCCGACCTACAAGACCTGGACGAGACGCCAACGAAGAACTGAACCGGAGCCCCCGTGGACAACCCGCTCCTGCTCACGGACAGCTACAAGCTCAGCCACTTCCGCCAGTACCCGCCGGGGACCGAGGTCGTCTACTCCTACTTCGAGTCTCGCGGCGGGAAGTTCCCCGAGGTCGTCTTCTTCGGCCTGCAATACCTGCTGAAGCGATACCTCGAAGGCGCGGTCGTCACCGCGGAGCGCATCGACGCGGCCGAATCCCTTGTCGCCGCGCACATGGGCGGGGCACACCACTTCAACCGCGCCGGGTGGGAACACATCCTGCGCGTCCACGGCGGGCGGCTGCCGGTCGTCGTGAAGGCGGTGCCGGAAGGGACGGTGGTCCCCCCGTCGAACGTACTCATCACGATCGAGAACACCGACCCCGCGTGTTACTGGCTGCCGAACTACCTGGAAACGCTACTCGTGCAGGTGTGGTACCCCTGCACGGTCGCGACGCAGAGCCGGGAGATGAAGAAGGTCCTCGTCCGGTTCCTGCACGAGACCGGCGACCCGAGCGGGGCGGACTTCAAGCTCCACGACTTCGGCTTCCGCGGCGTGTCGTCGGTCGAAACCGCCGGGCTCGGCGGGGCGGCCCACCTCGTCAACTTCCGCGGCACGGACACACTCGCCGGCATCGTCCTGGCCCGCGACTACTACGCCTGCCCGATGGCCGGGTTCAGCATCCCCGCGTCGGAGCACAGCACGATCACGTCCTGGGGCAAGGAGCACGAACTCGACGCGATGAAAAACATGCTCGACCAGTACCCGACCGGGCTGGTGGCGTGCGTGTCCGACAGCTTTGACGTGTTCCGCGCCTGCCGCGAGTTCTGGGGCGGCGAACTCCGCGACAAGATTCTCCACCGCGACGGCACGCTCGTCGTCCGCCCCGACTCCGGTGACCCGGTTACGGTCATCCTGCAAGTCCTCGACATCCTCGGCGACCGCTTCGGCACCGCGACCAACGCGAAGGGGTATCGCGTCCTCGACCCGCACGTCCGCGTCATTCAGGGGGACGGTGTCGATTACGAGATGATCGGCAGCATCCTCGGCCGGATGAAGGACGCGGGCTGGTCGGCCGACAACCTCGCGTTCGGCTCCGGCGGCGGGCTGTTGCAGAAGCTCAACCGGGACACGCTGAAGTTCGCGTTCAAGTGCAGCCGGGCCACCGTCAACGGCGAAGAACGGGACGTGTTCAAGCAACCCGTGACCGATGCGGGGAAACGGTCGAAGTCCGGTCGGATGGCCCTGGTGCGCGGCGGGAACGGCTTTGAGACGGTGCGGGCGGACTCTCCGCGGGGCGACGACGTGTTGCGGGAAGTCTTCCGCGACGGGCGGGTGACGCAGGCTTGGTCGTTCGACGAGGTCCGAGCGAACGCGGCGTTGTGACTTCTGACCCTCTCCCCTTGGGGGAAAGGGTGGCCGTCAGGCCGGGTGAGGGGAGGACCCCAACAGGAATGACGGTTCATTCCAGGGAAAATGCCTCCGTGCTGGATGAAGCGTTCCCCTCACCCCCGACCCCTCTCCCCCAAGGGGAGAGGGGAGGAAGCTTGTCTGACCCTCTCCCCTTGGGGGAGAGGGTGGCCG
>CAYUHJ010000374.1:0-3648 GCA_964444365.1 uncultured Alcaligenaceae bacterium
ACGGCTCCACGATGACGTCGTACGTCTCGCCGGGGCCGATCCTGAACTCGTCGATCTCGACCGGCTGCACGTTCTGGCCGTCCGCCTGAACGAGGGTCATCCGAAGCCCCGGGACGCGGACGTCGAAGAAGGTCATGGCGGCCCCGTCGATGAAGCGGAGGCGCACCCTCTCCCCCGGCCGGAAGAGCGCCGTCCAGTTCGACGCCGGGGGGAGGCCGTTCAGGAGATACGTGTAGGTGCTGCCGGTGACGTCCGAGATGTCCGTCGGATCCATCCTCATCGCCCCCCACTCCAGCCGATCGCCGAGGGCGGCGGACAGTCCGTCGTTGGCGACATCGTCGAAGAAATCGCCGAGGGTGCGCTTCTGATAATTGTAGTAGCCGGCCTGGCTTTTCAGCCGCCCGATGATCTCGGCGGGGGCCTCGAAGCTCCAGTCGGAAAGGAGGACGGTGTAGTCCCGGTCGTACCGGTAGGGCTCGGGCTCCGCGGGATCGATCACGAGCGGGGCGTACACCCCGAGGAGCTCCTGGCCGCCCGAATGGCTGTGGCACCAGTAGGTGCCGCTCTGGCGCACCGGGAAGCGGTAGACGAAGGTCTCCCCGGGCCGGATGCCGGCGAAGCTCACCCCGGGCACTCCGTCCATCTCGGGGGGAAGGATGAGGCCGTGCCAGTGAATGGAGGAGGGTTCGGACAGCCGGTTCGTCACCCGGATCACCGCTTCCGTATTCTCCCGGAGCCTGATGACCGGGCCGGGGACCGAGCCGTTCATCGCCATCGCGTTTCCGATCCGCCCTCCGAGATCGAGAGGGAAGGCGTCGATGGTGATGTCGATCGGCCGGCTTCCCCGCACCGGAAGCCGGTTCCCCTCGGCGGCAACGGCCGCGGGATACAGGGCTCGTCCGAGCGCTCCGACCGCCCCGAGCGCCGCAGCGCCTTCCAAAAACGTCCGCCTAGTCACGTATCTCATCGATCTCCTCGCCGATCCCCGCCCGGCTGAGAGGAGCCGCGCGGGGGCGGCCGGCCTGTTCGGAGGCCGACCCGCGTCAATGGCACGACCCGCGTCAATGGCACGACCCGCCCCCGCGCGGTTTCGGACCGGCGTGCTTGTCCTCCTTCTGCCCCTCACGCGGCGGTTCCTCGCCGCGGCCCTCGTCGTCTTCTCTCCTCCCTTTGAGGGCCATGAACAGCATCGGTCCGACGCAGCAGACGAGCATGAGGAGGCCGAAGACGAGTGAGCCGCCCGCCGCCTCGTACCCGAACCGGGGGAGGAGGAGTACGGCTCCGAGGACGAGCGCGCAGCCGATGAGCATTCGCACGTGGTGAGCTGTCACGTTCCCTCCCTCTGGTTACATGTGTCCCATGCCGCCGCCGCCCATACTCCCTCCGGCGGGCGGGTTCGCCTGCCCCTGGCCCTGCGGGGCGGGGTCCGGCATGCCCATCATGTCGTCGTCCATCATCCCGCCGCCCATGCCGGGACCCTTAGCCCCCGGCTGCATCCCCGGACCCCCGGCCTGGGGGGCGGGCGCGGCGTGGGCCGAGTGCTGGCCGACCATCGCCTCGACCTTCGCGAGCCGCGCTTCCGCGTCCCGTACGCGCTCTTCGAGCTTCTCGACTCGTTTCCCAACGCCGGACTGATCTGCCGTTGCCCTGAGCGGGGCGCACACGAGCGCCCCCGCCAACGCAACGGACGTAACGCAAACGAACTTCCGTGCCCTTTCCATACGCTTCTCCTTTGCCTTCTCGGCGAAATATACCATTACCCCTTCACCTTCTCGCCCCGAGCCCTCGGGGCTCGGGTAGCGGAACACATACTCTCACCGGCCCAGGGGGTTCGCCAGACAGTCGAGCAGATCCGCATACGCGATGAGTACGACCAGAGGCACCCGGAGCCCGGCGGCGGCCGTTGGCTTACGCGACCTCAACAACCTTATTCATGGTGCCGAAGGCGTTCGTGACGCAGACCGGGCACCGGTGAGACGGGGCGTCGGAACACCCGGCGTCGCACACCCACCGGCCGTCGATTACGAACTTGTACTCGTAGCGGCCCGGTGATAGCGGGAGCGTTGCCCTCCAGTCCCCGCTGCGACTACGGGCCATCAGGGTGTCATTCGGGTCCCACCCGTTGAAGCTCCCGGCCAAGTAGACGGTCTTGGCTTCTGGGGCGTGGCAGACGAACTCCACCTGCCGTCGCTCGGATCCCGTTCCGCGTGAAGTCATTCAACACCTCTGTTCACGTAATGCCCGTCTCGGCCCGCCCCCCGCCGCTCACCGCACGACCCAGATCACGTCCCCTTCCTGGACCTTTGACCCGGGCGGGAAGGCGGCGACCGCGTAGTGCTCGTTCAGCACCTCGGATACGGTCCCCCGGTCGACCCGTTCGAGTTTGCAGGTGTAGGGTTTCGTCCGCTGGCAGGCGTTCCGGAAGGCGTCAA
The DNA here is from genome assembly GCA_964444365.1 of uncultured Alcaligenaceae bacterium. GTDB lineage: Bacteria > Planctomycetota > Planctomycetia > Gemmatales > Gemmataceae > CAYUHJ01. Next base: position 2,433 of record CAYUHJ010000374.1, read on the forward strand.
CCTGGGCCCCGACCCATACCTCGTCCCGCCCGACGCAGACGTGAACCTCGCGGTCTGACACCTTCATCGCGACGACGCCGCGGGAGTGGGCCGGGGTGCAGCCGGACGCTACGACCGCAGCAACTGCGAGCCAGATATGTTTTCGTTTCACCTATCAGTCCTCCGTCCTGGACACAAGTGCTCGACAGCCGCTCCGTCAACGACTTTTCCCGATACCGATCGGTGGCAAAGGGGTAGCTACCGGGGGGCGGCCGCGGTCAAATCATTGCACAGTTTGTCGCAGCCTTGACACGTCATATTTCCCCTCGGGATGTGGTGGGGGATTCGGCGGGCGAACCCAGGGCTCGGCCCACGCACCCGACTGAACTCGGCGCGGTCGCGGGTCTTCTGTTCGGGCACCTCCATACCTGCCGCGGCCGCGCCCGACGGAGCGAATCCTCCGCCCGACACGATGCCCGGCCCGGTTAGCCATGCCCGCACGGCCACCGGGCCGGGTCCACCGGCTACCGGCAGAAACCGGGCCTGACCGGGACCGGCCCGGTCTGATAGGGGGTCACGATCACCTGGCCCGGGATCACCGCCGGCGCGTAGCCGTAGGGCTGGGCATACGCGAGGGGCCGCGGGTACGCGTAGGCCGGGCGGTACATGTGGGACGGGGTGGGCCGCGCCGGCTGGCCCCGGGACGAGGAGCCCCAGGCGAAGTCGCTCCAGCGCAGGCCCTTGCCCGGGTCGGCGGAGGCCGTGCCAGCGAACCCGAGGAACAGAGCCGCGGCGAGTACGAGACCGAGGGCCGCCGTCGGCTTGGTCTGGAAGAGGGACATGGACGTTCTCCGTCTCTGCCGGCGGAACAGCGTAGCCGTTCCCCGACCCCGACAGATGAGGTGGGAGGACCACGCCGCCGCCGGTCGCGGTGTTATGGGTTGTGACCGGAAGTCGTTACCGACTGTGGTTGATGGGGAGCCCCGTTCGTCCGGGCTCGTAAAGACGGGCTTTACCCGTGTGGCAGGGCCGGACACGACCCCTGGGCCGCCGGGCGAAGGGTCAACAGGTGAAGTGACAGAGGAGGATCACGAGGTCGGGCGGGGGGTGGAGGAGCCGCGACTCGACCCGCACGGGGCGGGGCGTATGCTCCGGAGTGTCCGAGGTCACATCCCTGGAAACCGAAGCGTCGGGCTCGATCTGGGAGGCTTCGCCCGCATGTTCGGCGGTGTAGGCA
>CAYUHJ010000375.1:0-3648 GCA_964444365.1 uncultured Alcaligenaceae bacterium
CCCCCACCCTTACCCTCCCCCCTCAAGGGGGAGGGGACGAGAGCCGAACCCAAAGGAATCAACGCGATTCGCCAAGAGGAGCTTGCCGTGCCCGCGTCCCCCGCCGGTCCGTCCCGCCGCACCGTCCTCCGCGGCCTCGCGGCGACGGTCGCCCTCCCGCCGCTGGAATCGCTTCTGCCCCGTGTAGCGCGGGCGGCCGCGGCCGCCGCCCCGCCCCCGCGGCGGTTCGTCGCCGTCTGCTCGACGCTCGGCATTTACGGCCCGAACTTCTTCCCCACCCGGGTCGGCCGGGCGTTCGACGCGCCCGAGTACCTCGCCGCGCTGGCCGGACACCGCGGGCAGTACACCGTGTTTTCCGGGCTGCACCACCCGGAAGTGGACGGCGGGCACGAGTCCGAGCGGTGCTTCCTGACGGCCGTCCCGCACCCCGCCCGGCCGGGGTTCCGGAACGGCGTGTCGGTCGACCAGGTGATCGCCGAGGCGGTCGGGGCGGACACCCGGTTCGCGAGCCTCGTGCTGAACACGAGCTACGAGGGGAACGTCGGGCTGTCGTGGACCCGGAACGGGGTGATGATCCCGGCCGACGGACGGCCGTCGCGGGTGTTCGCCAAGCTGTTCACCGGCGGCACCCCGGCCGAGGCGAAAGCCCAGGCCGACCGGATCCGCGACGGGAAGAGTGTGCTGGACGCGGTGAAAGCCCAGGCCGAGAAGGCCCGGAAGTCGGCCGGGGCGGCCGACCGGCCGAAGCTCGACGAGTACTTCGAGGCGGTCCGCGAGGTCGAGGGGAAACTGCAGAAGGCCGGGGCGTGGGCCGCCCGCCCGCTGCCGAAGCCGCCCGGCCCGGCCCCGGTCGACGCCGCCCCGCCGGCCGACCTGATCACCCGGGCGCGCCTCATGTTCGACCTCGCGGCCCTCGCCCTGCGGACCGACTCGACCCGCGTCGTCACCCTCAACGTGCAAGGGACCGGGTTCGTCGTCCCGCTCCCCGGCGTGTCGGCCCACCACCACGAACTGTCCCACCACGGCAAAGACCCGGAGAAGCTCAAGCAACTGGCGGCGGTCGAGGGGGAACTGTTCAAGCTCCTCGGCGGGTTCGCGGACGCCCTGGCGAAGACCGCCGAGGGGGACGCGACGCTGCTCGACCGGACGGCCGTCCTGGTCGGGTCGAACCTCGGCAACGCGAACAACCACGACACCCGGAACCTGCCGATCCTCGTGGTCGGCGGCGGGTTCAAGCACGCGGGCCACGTCGCGTTCGCCGGCGACACCGCCCCGCCGCTGAGCAGCCTGTTCGTGTCGATCGCCCGCCAGACCGGGGCGGCCGTGAAGGGATTCGGCCCGTCGACCAGCACCCTCCGCGGGTTCGAGCCGACGGTTTGATTGGCGAGCGGACAAACGCTATCGGCCCGGTCGAACAGGTTGTTCGACCGGGCCGATAGCGTTTCCGCGCCGCATTACTCCTTCTCGGCCGGCTGAGCCGGGGCCGCGTTCGCGGCACCCGGTTGGGGAACGTCCGGCGGCAGGATGATGCGGACGTCGTGGGTGTCGATCAGGGCGAGGGCCTGCGGGGTCAACCTGGACGGCTTGCCGGTCAGCCGGCCCCAGGTGGCTTTCTGCTCGTCCGTGAGGGCGGCGGTCACCCGTTTGAGCCCTTCCGCCCACCGCTCTTCGTACCCCTCGAACTGGTCGACGGGTTCGCCCCCGGCGACGAGCGGCCGCACGAACGTCGGGCGGACGTAGTCGATGGCGTCGGCCACGGTTGCCTTCTGGGCGTCCGTCAGCTTCAGGGCGGCAACCACTTCCGGCTCGGCGAACGACCGGACGCCGCGGATCTGGAGGTCGAGTTCCCGCAGCCGGTTGGCCTGGGCGGGCGTGAACCCGGCGGCCAGTTTCGCCGCCGTCTTCGCGACCTTCACCTCGTGGGCTTTTTGAATCGGCGTGGTGTCGAAGTCCTCGACCCCCTGCTTCTTCTTCTCGGCCGCGTAGACGACCTCGAACTCGGCCGTGAGGGCGTCGAAGGCGTCGTCGATCGCGACCCGCTGGGCGGGGGTGCAGTCGAGCTCGCGGAGCACGTCCCGGTTCCGCAGCAGCACGGGGAGCGGGGTCACGGCGGCCGGCTTCGCCTCGGCCGGCTTCGGGGCGGCGGGCACGGGCGCGGCCGCCACCGGCCCCCCGGCGGCGTTGGCCACCACACCCGCGGCAAGAACGATCCACTTCGTAACGGTCGGCATGGGAACCCCTGGCGTTGTCGGATCAGATGCGGCCACCGCTTGGCCGTATTGTCCGAGTCACCAAAGGGGTCCGCGGCGCACGCGAAATTCGCCAAGAAAAGGCGATCTCACGACAACCGGGTCATTGGCGGTTACGGCGATGGGTACTTGAGCTCGTTCCGCACGTCGCGCACGCCGGGGGTCAGCCGGAGCATGTTCTCGACGAGCCGGGCCTCGTCCTCGTCTTTCACGGTGCCCCGGAGGACGACGACGGGGCCGTCGGTGGTAACGTCCACGCCGGCGGCGCTGGAGAGCATCGAAGACCGATCGAGCACGGCCCGGAGGTTCGACTGTCGCTCGCCCGGCGTCGGGGCGGGGCCGGCGAACCGGAGCGTCGAGGTGTAGGCGATCGCCCGGGTCGGGGGGACGACGACGCCGCCGACCGTTTGGTTGCCCCCCGCGGTCCCGCCGAGTCCCGTGTTCCCGCCGAGGCCGGTGTTGCCGCCGAGCCCGGTCGCCCCGCCGAGGCCCGCGGTGCCGCCGAAGCCGCCGGCCGCGCGGTTGGTGGTCGACCCGGTCAGCCCGCCGGTCGCGCCGCCGGTGGTGCGGTTGGTCGCCCCGCCGGTGCCGAGCCCGGTCGCCCCGGTGGCCCCGCCGGTGGTTCGACCGAGCCCCCCGGCCGCGCCCCCGAGGCCCCCCACGCCGGTGGACGTGTTCCCGTAGAGGGCTGCGCCGAACCCGCCGGGCTGGTCGGTGGACTGTGCCCCGGCCCGGCCCTGGTAGTACGGGTTGGCGAAGTACGGGGCAAAGGAATTGGACGCGTTCAACGTGCTGGTGTTCTGCGGGGCACCCTGGCCGGTGTTCGTACCCGTGATGGCGGTAAAGTCCGCGGTGCTGCCGTTGATCGTCTGCCCGCCGGCCCCCAGTTGGCCGCCGTTCCCGCCGATGCCGCTCAGCCCGCCGCCGGTGGTGCCGGTGGTCGTTCCCGTGGTAGTCCCGGTCGTGCCCGTGGTCCCGGTGGTCTGGGCGACGGCCCCGGACGCGAGCACCGCCCCGACCGCCGAGGCCCAGGCGAACCGTGCGAGCGGACGCATCGTGAACCCTCCGATCCGGGTTGAGCGATTCCCCGGAGGAACTGCCGGTTCGCCTCACCTCGCTCCCGATTGTATCGGCGTGCTCGGTCTGTCCGCGACAGAATGCTTGATGAGAACCGAACGGCGTCAGACCGAATGGCCTGGATTCGACCATTGGTTCCCCTCTCCCCTGGGTCGGGGCAGAGGGGGTGAGGGCAAGACGTCATCCGTGAGTCGGCTCGACGCCCTGCGGTGAACCGATTTTCCTGGTGGGGTCTTCCCCTCACCCGGCCTGCGGCCACCCTCTCCCCGACGGGGAGAGGGTCAGAAAAATCTTCCCCCCTCTCCCCTTGGGGGAGAGGGGT
>CAYUHJ010000376.1:0-3609 GCA_964444365.1 uncultured Alcaligenaceae bacterium
CTCGAAAACTGATTTACCCGCAAGGGTAACGAGGGTTCGAATCCCTCCCTCTCCGCTTAGTTCGTTCACGTCGAAGAGCCGCGAAAACCGCTGAAAAACCAGGCTCCCCGGGTTTGTCCCGGGGAGCCTCTTTCGTTCCCGGACGCCAGGCCTGGGGGCAAATTGGGGGCAACACGGGCCTCGCGTTGGGGCCGCGTCGCTTGCCCCCGCCCGGACAATATCCGGGAGGGCAGACCATGGCCTGGCTCGAGCGGCGGGGGGAGCGGTTCCGGGCGGTGTTCCGGTTCCGCGGTCAGCGGTTCCACGTCAATCTGAAGGCGGCCGACGAGCGGGAGGCGGACGCCTGCCTGGCCCGGCTGGAGGAGAACCTCCGGCTCGTCGAGCGGGGGCGGCTCGCCGTCCCGCCCGGGGCCGACTTGGGCCTCTTCCTCCTCTCCGACGGCAAGCTCGAACGGCCGGTGGAGGTGGTCAAGCCGGTCCGGCTCGCCGAGATGTTCGACACCTACCGGACGCAGTTCACCGCCGGGGCGAAGGAGGCGATCACCCGGGAGATGGAGAACATCCACCTGAACCACCTCGAACGGCTGATCGGAGGGGACACGCCCGTCGCGGCCGTCACCGCCGGCACCGTCCAGCAATTCGTCGACGACCGCAGCCGGGATCTACACCTGGGGCACCCGGTCAAGCCGAAGACGGTGCGGAAGGCGGTCGCCACCTTCCGCTTCGTCTGGAACTGGGCCCACCGCCGGGGGCAGGTGCCGACCAAGTTCCCCGAGGTCGAACTCGTGTTCCCGAAGGAGAAGCAGCCCGAGCCGTTCCGCACATACGACCAGATCACCGCCATCCTCGCCCGCGGCGGGGTCGGCAAGCGGCGGGAGCGGGAGTTGTGGGACGGCCTGTTCCTCGACCCCAAGCAGGTGGCGGAGGTGCTCGAGCACGTCCGCCGGAGGCCGAACACGAAGTACTTGCACCCGCTCTTGGTGACGGCCGCATACACCGGCGCACGACGGAGCGAACTGTTCCGGGCGCGGGTGGAGGACTTCGACTTCGAGACCAAACTCGTCCTCCTCCGGGAGAAGAAACGGAGCCGGGACAAAGAAACGTTCCGAACGGTGGACATGACACCGAAGGTGGAAGCGGTGATGCAGGGGTACTTCGCCGACGGCCACCCGGGCGGGGCGTTCGCGTTCTGCTCGCAGCGAGACCGGATGCTCACCGACGGTCAGACGTGGAAGGCGTTCCGCTCCGCGGTGAAGGGGTCGCGGTGGAACGTCCTCCGTGGCTACCACGCCTTCCGCCACTCGTTCGCGTCCAACCTGGCCGCCGCCGGGGTGGACCAGCGGGTGATCGACGAGCTCATGGGGCACACTACCGTCGAGATGCAGAGGCGCTACCGTCACCTGTTCCCGGATCAGCGGCGGGCGGCAGTCATGACCGTGTTCGGCGGCTGAAGCCCACCTGCCGGCCTCGCCGGGGGAGAAGTACGCAGATCGGCCGAGTCGGCAAGTCCAACCGCCGGTTCGCCGACCTCCTCCGCTAGCTGTACGCGGCCGGCTGCCGCCTGTCGGAGGCGTTCCACGTCGAGGCCCGGTACTACCACCGGGCCGATCGCTGCGTGATCTACCCCGCCCACCCGGGGCCGGACGACTTCGTCTGGAGGACTGCCGCCGCACCGGCAAGGATCGTGTCATCTTCCTCCCCGACGACGTCGCCCAGGTCGTCGAGTCCCAGATCGAGAAGCACCCGACCGGGCCGATCTTCCGGACCAACCGGGGTACCCCGTGGGCGTCTGTGAGCGTGTCGGTCAACCTCCGCTGGTACGCCAAGCGGTTGGGCATCGCGCCCCCGCCGTTGGGCTACGGGTTCCGGTACACCTACGCGACGGATTGGCTCTTGAACGGCGGGGCAATCAAGGTGCTGGCCGACTTCATCGGCACCTAGGTATCGACGATCGAGCGGCACTACGGGCAAATCACGGTGGACAACGACCCGGTCGGGCGATCACCCCCCGCCCCACCGGGCGGTACCACCAGCGGAGCGACATGGCTCCGCCGAAGTACCGCTGGCGGGCCTTCGAGACGCGGAGGAACTCGCCCCCACCCTCGAGTTGGAAACCGACATCGGTGCCGGCGCGATCGTGTGGCATTACCACGCTTGATCGACGCCGCTTGGGCCTACCGGCGGCGTGGGAAGGCGGACGCATCGGCCGCCCGTTTCAGTGCCCTAACTTTACGAAGGTGGCGTTCGCACTCCCCAAGCATGGCCGTACACATTTCGACCGCCCTCCGTGCGTCCTCCGGTGTCAGCAGCGACACGCCTTGGTGTGGCTTCCCTCCCCATGTCCGCAGGCAGTGTTCGATGTGTTCGAGGACCGCGTCCTCCGGAATCTTCCCGCTTAGGCCCATAGTCGACCTTACGATTCGGATGGCACATGGGTCATCGGCGTCGCGGGGCGGGGACTGAAGTGGGTTTTGGACGCGGTGTGGTGCCGGCCGCGACCGGCCGGCTCGTCACACCGGCCGGCGGTCCAACAGCTAACCCACGCACCGCGTGCCCGGCGGGCGGCGTCATATGTCCTACGGTACGGGGCCGCCCGGTGCAGGCCCGCAGCGGGGCGACTTGACCCGACATGATCATCCCTTGAATCAGAACGACCGCGGTCCGCTTGACGACACGAAGTCCCGCGCCCTCTCGGAACTCGGGGTGTCCGTCTTCGTCCGCCCCTTCGGGTCGGCGCTCGAAATCGTCGTAACCGTCCGCGCCGTGGCGGGGGCGACGCTTGCCGGACTCAAGCCGAAGGTCTACGCGAGGGTCGTGCCCGACGACCACCGGATTCATGCCTTCCTGGACTCGCTCGCGGCAGCCCTCACCCTGGAGCCGACTCGCGACCCGGCCGCGCGGGCGGAGGTCGAGCTGCGGGTCCGCGCCCTCCTCCACTACGTCCGCGGTTGAGCGGACTGCGTCCGACCGCCGTTTTCCCCGAAACGCTTGCCGGGTTGGATTACGAGATGAGGGGCTACTGCGGCTCTGGGGTCTCAGGGAAGGCCTTCGGCGGAGTTGGCGGAGGGGTGGGCGGCGGTGCGCTCTTGCGAGCTGCCCCCGCGGCCCGGGCCGCGCCAGGCGGCGGCCGGGCGGGTCCGGGCGAAGTGGTGCTGTAGCACCCGGCGGCGGGTCACTGCCCAAAGCGTACCCCTCCCCGCGAGCCCGGCGTGGTACTGCTTCTGGTGGAACGGGCTCGCCTCGGCGACGGCCTGCCGCTCGAACTCCTCTTGTTCCGCCGCCGCGAGGGCCGCCCAGAACGAGTCGAACGCCAAGGTCTCGTCGTCCGGGGCATCGCGAGCCACGGTCGCGGCCGGGGCCGTTGACACACCGATCGCGGCGGTCGCGCTCCCCTCCCCTCTGCCGGTTCGGGTCGGGGTCGCCTCGGACGCTACGGCATAGTCGTTCACGATCGCAGCGTACAGCCACCCCGCCCGGTTACGGATCGCCCCCCCACCCCCGCCGGCTTTCAGTCGGTCGTAGAGCCGAATTTTCTCCTCGACCTTGCCTCTTGGGTGGTGGGCAAGCAGCTTCTGAGCGCTCCGCCGGGTGATCCCCCGCGCCACGAGC
>CAYUHJ010000377.1:0-3581 GCA_964444365.1 uncultured Alcaligenaceae bacterium
CGCTTGGCCTCCACTGTTGGGGCGGCCGCTCCCTCGCGGTCGCGGCTCTCGTCGGGCCTACAACGCACGCACGCCCGGGGGCAACCCCGGGCGTGCGCGGTTCACTTCACGATCCCGCGGCTCACGGGCTGACCCCGATCGACGGCGGGATGTCGCCGACGCCGGTCTGGGTCACTTCCTCCTCGCGGTTGATCACGATCCGCGGCGTCACCATGATCATGATGTGCCGGGTCTCGCGGCCGATCCCCTGGTTCCGGAACAGCCGGTTCAGGTACGGGATGCTGCTGATGACCGGCGGGCCGAACTCGTTCCGCCCTTCGGACAGCGTCTTCAGGCCGCCCATCACCACCGTCCCGCCGTCCGGCACGGCCACCGTCGTCTGGACGCTGATCGTCTGGAACGACGGCTGTTGGAAGAACTGGGTGAACGGGATCGGCACGCCCTGGCTCCCGCCCTCGAACACCGGGGTGATGAACGCCGTCACCGGGAAGAGCGGCACCACCGCCGACGTGATTTCCGTCAGTTGCGGGGCCATGTTCATCCGGACGAACCGGCGGTCGGCGGACACCACGGCCTGCACGGTCAGGTTCACCCCGGTCGGCGTCGGCGTGTTCTGCGGCAGGTAGACGAACTGCCCGCCGACGTTGAACGCCTGGATGCCGGTCGTGAAGAACGTGATGTCGCTCACGTTCACGGTCGACGTCTGGCCGTTGAACAGGGTGATCTTCGGGGCCTGCATCACCTGCACCCGGCGGTCGCCCTGGGCGGCTTCCAGGAACATGTACACCTGGATGTCGTTCAGGAACGCGAGGCCCAGCGACAGGCCGCCGCTGTTCGTCGGGCCCTGGTACCCGCCGAACGGCGGGACGCCCAGGCCGTAGCTCGTCGCCCGGATCGGGAAGTCCAGGTCCGGGGTGAACCCGCCCTGGGTCGGGTTCCAGCCGACGGTCACGTTCTTGTTGTTGATGTCGTTGATGAACGGCTCCGGGCGGAACGAGCCGGTCGTCAGCATCCGCTCGAACGTCGACCCGTCGCGGCCGCCCTGCTTCGTCTTCACGTTCGCCTGGAAGTCGACCCCGACCCGCTCGAAGAACGACTCGGACAGCGAGATCAGGCGGACTTCGACGGACACCGACAGGTCCTGCAGCCGGCGGAGCGACTCGAGCAACTGCTGGACGTCGTTGATCACGTCCGCCGTCTGGTTGACGACGAGCGCGCCGCCGATGTCGTAGTAGTCGAGCTTGCCGGGGCCGCCCATCTCCTGCCACGAGTACGGCCGGACCATGCCCGTGATGAGCTTCATCAGCTGGGCGCTGGTGTTCTGCCGGGCCGGGGCCAGGTGCATGGACGGGGCGAGCGGGCTGTTCGCCGGGTCGTTCTGGAGCGTCGCCCCGGTCGGGTTGAACGTCCCGTTCGGCCCGGTGATCCCCGGCTGGCCGCTGACCAGCTGGCCGTTGCCGAGCGGCCCCTGCGGCGTGCCGCCGAGGGCCTGCCACGGCAGTTGCGGGTTCGACACCTTCTCCAGGGTCTTGTTCAGCGACTGGTGGGTCGCCAGCGCGAAGTCCGGGATCGGGGTGACGAGGTCCATCACGCTGAACACCTTCGTGTACAGCCGGCCCTTGGCCTTCTTCTCCGTCGTGACGCGGATCACGTCGTTCTCGACGACGTACTTCAGCCGGGCCTTGTCGAGGACGATCGACAGGATGCTCCGCAGCGGGACGTTCGTCAACGTCTCGGTGACGGGCACGTCCATCGACACTTGCTCGTCGCCGAGCGAGGCGTCGTCGGTCGTGATGTTCAGCTTCGTCGTTTCGCGGAGGCCCTGGATGACCTCGCGGAGCGACTTGTTCTTGAACTCGACGGAGAACGACGAGTCGAGCCGGTTCTCGATCTCCCGCTCGGCCGCGGACCGCGGGCGGACGTGGAGTTCGTTGCCGTCGCCGCGCTGCATCGCCTTCAGCGTCCGGGCCACGTTGAACCGGACGGGGTCGTCGTAGTCCGCGAACTGACCGGTCTTCTCGGCGGAGTTCAGCGACGCGAGGTTGAACGCTTCCTTGTCGCTCTTGATCTTCGCGTACTCGTCGACCCGGCGCTGCCGCTTGGCGAGTTCGTACACGGCTTCCAGGGCGGGGTCGTTCGGCTCCAGCGTCTTCAACTGGAGGGCGAGCTTTTCCGCCTCGGTGTAGCTGTGGGCTTTGATGAGGTCGTTGACCTCGCGCACCTTCTTGGCGATCTCTTCCTTGCGGGTCTGCTCGGCGACGCCGCGGGACACGAGCCGGTCCTTGGCGTCCTTCTTGTCGCGGGCTTCCTTCGTGTAGAAGTCCATCTGCCGCTTCATGATCCGGAAGCCTTCCAGCCGCCGGTCGATCGGGCCCATCAGCATGGCTTGCCGGCCCGCGGACAGGGTCGAGCCCTTCAGCCGGTTGCCGAAGTCGGCGAGCATCTGGATGGCGAGGTCCGTCTCGCCGCGGTCGAACGCGGCGCGGGCCTTGGCCTCCACGTCAAGCGCGTCGGCCCGCATCTTCTGGAACTCGACGTCGGCCATCGCCTTCGCCTGGTCCGTCGCGGAGCTGGCGGGCGGGGCCTTTTCTTCAGTCGCGGCCGCGGTCACGACCGGCTTGGTCTGCTTCGCGATCTCCTCGGAGCAGGCCGCCATGAGTTCCGGCAGCTTGGCCTTCTGCTCGGGCGTCAGGTCCGCCGGGTCGAGCAGCTTGAACACGCCGAGGGCCTGGGTGTGCTGCTTCGCGGTGTGCAGTTCGCAGGCGTTCTTGAACGCGGCGACGGCGTCCTTCTGCTTGCGGGCGGTCTTTTCGGCCGCGATCTCCCGCATCAGCTTCTGGGCTTCGTCCTTCAGGCCGAAGTCCCCCTTGTACACCTGGAGGGCGATCTCTTCCGCCGTCTTCAGGTCGCCGCGGACGAGTTCCTTCGTCGCGTTGTCGAGCATCACCTTGCCGGCACCGGTCGCCGGGTTGGCGGCGGGCAGCACCGGGGCGGGCACCACCGGAGCCGGGGTCGGCAGCGTCGCGACCGGGGCCGGCGTCGGGACGACCGGGGCCGGGGTCGGCACGCTCGGCGTCGGCAGAGCGGGCGTCGGCAGCGTGGCGACCGGCGTGGTCGGAACCACCGGGTTGGGCAGGCTCGGCGTCGGCAGCGACGGGACGACCGGGGTCGTCGAGGCGACCGGCACGACCGGCGTCGGCATCGCCGGGGCGACCGGGCCGGCCGTCACGACGGGCGCGGTCGGCGTGGCGGGCGGGACGTACTCGGCCGTCACCGGGCCGGCCGGCGGGATCGACGGCGGCGGCATCACGGCCACGGCCGAGGTCGCCATCGTCTTCCGCAGGGCGGTTTGCTGCTCCTCGATCGGCCGGGTTTGGAACCCGAGTTCCGTCGCGAGCTTGTGGGCCTCGGTGTAGTCCTTCTCGGCCCCGGCGTACTCCCGCAGGGCGGTCTTGCCGCGGGCCTGCGTGCAGAGGCCGTCCACCCGTTGCTTGCCGTCCGCGAGCACGTCCTTCAGCAGCGCTTCCGGGCTGTCTTCCGTCGACGAGAACCCGACGTTCAGCGCCTGGGCTTCCATCGCC
>CAYUHJ010000378.1:0-3562 GCA_964444365.1 uncultured Alcaligenaceae bacterium
GGGTGAGGGTCGACGACTGAAGCGACCCCCACCCCAACCCTCCCCCTTCCCAGGGGAGGGAACCAAACCGCTGTCTCAATCAGCGGGTTCCCGCGGGCAGCCACTCCGCCTTGCCCCAGCGGCGGGCGTTGTGGAAGACGAGCCCGGTCTCGCCGGGGGTGAGGACTTCCATCAGTTGCCCCCGCCAGACGCGGCCGGCGGGGTCGGCCCAGTGGACCTGCCAGCAGATCCCGGTCGTGTCGCCGGGTTTGGGCTTCGCGTCCGCCCCGGCGAGTGCGGCCCAGGGAATCGCGTACTCCAGCGTGTACCCGCGGCCGTCGAGCCAGCGCTTCGCCGCGCCGGCGACCCCCACCGGGTTCCGCCGCTTGCCGTGCTCGTCCATGCCGAACGCCACGTCGAGGCACGCCCGCTCGTCCGGCCGGGAGAACCACAGGATGAGGTGGTTCAGCCGCTCGCTGGTGTTCTGCGGCGTCGGCGGGCGCTTCAGGTGGATGTCCGGCTTCCTCACGTCCACCGGGAACCCGAGCGCGGGGTCGGTGCTGAGCCGGACGATGACCGACCCGCCGGCCCAGACCTCGGTGCCGCTGGCGATGTCGGCCCGGTTCCGGAGCGGGAACGGGTCGGCGACTTCTGCCGCGAGGTACAGGTGCGTGGCGTCGTAGGCGGCGAAGCCGGACGCCCGGTAGTCCCGGTCGAACGGCGGGTCGCACGCCCCGGCCCAGGCGAACGAGCGGTCCCACTCGCCGATCTCCCCGTCGATCTTGGGCGGGCCGGCCACCCACGGGATCCGCACGCCCGTAACGGTCGACACGTTGTACGGCAACTTCTGGTCGTTCCCCTTCCCCGGCCGGGTCTCGAACGGCGGCATCTCGCGGACGAACCGGGTCGGGTCGAAGGCGACGGCCGTGCCGCCGACCGGGCCGGTGAACCGGACCGCGCCGCCGGCGGCGACCTCCCGCTCGCCGGCCCGGACCGTGCCGTCGTACACCTGGAGCACGGTCGACCCGTCCGACGTGACCGAGACGCCGAACTCGGAGGCGTCCTCGGTCATGCGGGCGGCCGGGGTGTCGAGCGCGAACCCGCCGGCGTCCGCGGGGACCTTCGCGGCGAGGTTCCCGGCCACGAGGACGCCCCGCGCCGGGCCGGCCAGGGTCATCTCCGCGGGGCCTTCGAGCACCACCACGGTGCCGGACCGGAACGTGACCTCGGCGAGCCCGGCCACGAGCTTTACGCGGTTGCCGGAAAGGGACGAGTCCCCCTCGGCGAGTTCCCCCTGCAGGGCCGTGATCGTCGCGAACGGCCGGGGCTCCGGGGTCGGCCGGAGCGCGACCCACGCCGCGACGAGGGACGCCGCCAGGGCCGCGACCGCCAGCCCGGCCCGCGCGACCCGGCGACCCCGCGGGCGGACGGGGTCGCGGGTCGATGTTCCGAACCGGTGCCGCAGGCACACGTGCAGGTGAACCGCGTCCTGGTACGCCGGCCACAGGTCCGGGTGCGCGGCCAGCAGCGCGTCGAGCCGCGCGACGTCGGCGTCGGTCGCCTCGTGCCAGCACAGCGTCTCGACCAGCGCCGCGAGTTCGGCGGCCGGGGTGTCGGTCATCGTCCGCCCTCCGCGCTGAGTGTCCGGGTCACGCAATCGGCGAGGGCCTGCCGCACCCGCGCCGCCGCCTTGTAGACCACCTTCGCCGAGAGGTTCAGCCGGGCCGCCGCCTCGCGGATGGTCCCGTCCCCGGCGTAGCAGGCTTCGATCAGTTGCCGGTCCCCGGCGGGGAGTTTCTCCAGGCAGCCGGCGAGCGCGTCCCGCCGGGCCTCGTGGCGGTCGGTGCGGTCGGCGGCTTGCAACAGGGCCGCTTCGAACGGCTCGCCGAACGCATGACGGTCCCGGCCCTTCGCCCGGCGGTCGCGCAGGACGCGGTGGTACGCCACGCCGCACGCCCACGCCGGGAAGTTGCCCCCCGGCTGAAACCGGCCGAAGTGCGCCCACAGCGCCAGGCTCGTCTCCTGCATGACCTCGTCCGCCGCGTGCCAGTCCCGCACGAGGGCGAAGACGTAGGCGTAAATCTCCCGCTGGTACCGGGTGAACAGGCGCAGGAACTCCACGTGCCGGGCGGGGTCCGGCGGCGGCGGGGCGTCGGTGGCGGCGTCCGGTGACACGGGCAACCTGCGAGGCGGGGGCCGGGTCGCATCTTACCTACGCCGGCGGCCCCGGATTTTCCCCGAAAACTTTCCGTGAAGTCTTCGCCCGGCCCGCGGTTCACCCCTGGTGACCGACCCAAGGACCGGTCCGGCTCGGCCGGCGCGGGGAGTTCTGGTGTGGACGGACGCAACGACTTTGCCGATAATGCCGGCATGAAACCGACCCCCATCCGGCCGCACCACCTGCGAGGCTCCGCCTAGAGCCGCCAAACCACCCCGCTTCTCCGAGGGGCGCTGCAACGGGACGCAGAGGCGTACTTGCCAGGCTCGAAGAAGCGGCTCACCACTGTGCAACTGCGCCCGTTCATCTGTCAGGAGACTGTGAACATGACCGCCGTTGCACACAAGCCCGCCGCCGCCTTCACCGACTACCACGTCGCGGACATCACGCTCGCCGGCTGGGGCCGCCGCGAGATCGCGATCGCCGAGACGGAAATGCCCGGCCTGATGGCCATCCGCGAAGAGTACGCCGCCCGCCAGCCGCTGAAGGGCGCGCGGATCACCGGCTCACTGCACATGACGATCCAGACGGCCGTCCTGATCGAGACGCTGAAGGCGCTCGGGGCGGAAGTCCGCTGGGCGTCGTGCAACATCTTCAGCACGCAAGACCACGCCGCCGCCGCCATCGCCGCCGCCGGGATTCCGGTGTTCGCCTACAAGGGCGAGACGCTCGCCGAGTACTGGGAGTACACCCACAAGATCTTCGAGTGGGCCGACGGCGGGTTCACGAACATGATCCTCGACGACGGCGGCGACGCGACCCTCCTGCTCCACCTCGGGGCGAAGGCGGAGGCCGACGCCTCCGTGCTGGACAAGCCGACCAGTGAAGAAGAGCGGGTGCTGTACGCCTCGATCAAGAAGCGGCTCGCGTCCCAGCCCGGCTGGTACGCCAAGCGGCTGGCCGCCGTCAAGGGCGTGACCGAGGAGACGACCACCGGCGTCCACCGCCTGTACCAGATGCACAAGCGCGGCGAACTGAAGTTCCCGGCCATCAACGTCAACGACAGCGTCACCAAGTCCAAGTTCGACAACCTGTACGGCTGCCGCGAGAGCCTGGTCGACGCCATCCGTCGCGGCACCGACGTCATGCTGTCGGGCAAGGTCGCGGTGGTCTGCGGCTATGGCGACGTGGGCAAGGGCTCGGCCGCCTCGCTGCGCCAGGGCGGCGCCCGCGTGGTCGTGACCGAGATCGACCCGATCTGCGCCCTGCAGGCCGCGATGGAAGGCTATGAGGTCCAGACCCTGGAAGACGTCCAGGGCTCGGCCGACATCTTCGTCACCGCGACCGGCAACAAGGATGTCATCACCGTCGCCCACATGCGGGCGATGAAGAAAAACGCCATCGTCTGCAACATCGGCCACTTCG
>CAYUHJ010000379.1:0-2000 GCA_964444365.1 uncultured Alcaligenaceae bacterium
GCCTTCAGGCCCTCCTCCGCGGCCCCTACCTGGCCGGACGTCCGCCGGGCGATCTCGACCCGCACGTCTTCCCGGGCCTCCGCCGCGGGCGTCTTCGCCGCGGGCCGGGCGTCGTCCGCGCGGGCGCCCGGGGTCCCACACACCGCCGCCACGAGGGCGGCCATCGTCACGTACCGCATCGCACACCTCCACCTGGGTCAGGGAAAAGGAAGCAGGACTGCTAGAGGCCCATCGCCGCGAGCAGTTCGGGGGTCGCCGGCAGCCCGAGCCGGGTCAGGTCGGCCCGCCCGCGGGGGCGGAGCGCCTGGTGGCCCGGGGGCCGGCGGACGAAGTTCGGGAACCGGCCGGCCGGCGGGAGCGCACGGAGCGGGGCCAGGAACGGCCCCTCGTGGCGGAACCCGCCGGTGACCGGCGACTGGTAGAAGGCCGAGAGCTTGTCGGCCGCCGGGTCGGCCGGCGGGAGACCCAGGGCCTCGGCCGGGAGCACCACCTCGCGGAGCGCCACCCGGGTCGAGGCGGAGTGGGTGGTGCTGGCCGGGACGCTCGCCCCGGCGTTCGTCTGGGCGGAGGTGTTGGGGGACACCTCCTTCACTTCCTGCTTGCCGAACGCTCCGGCCGCGTAGGCCGCCGCCTCCGACGAGCCCGCGGTCAGGAACACCCGGTTCTGGAGGAGCGACAGGAGTTCCCGAGCGGTCTTCCCGTCGTGGGTGGCGTCGAGGCCGTTCACGTCCTGGAAGGCGACGAGGAGGCTCGCCCCGCTCGAGCGGCCCTGGATGGCCACGTCCAGGAGCCCGTCCGACTTGCCGAACTGGCGGAACTCGTCGAACGCGAAGAGCGTCATGTCGTCCTGCCCCTGGCGGGCCAGGGCGAGCTCCGTCAGCCGCTTCACCACCAGCCGGTTGATGCCCCGAAGGGCCGCCGTCGCGGTCGGGTCGTGGCCGAGGATCAGAACCCCCGGGCGGTCCATGAACTCGGCGAGCGACACCCCGGCGTCGGCCCGGTCCCAGCAGGCGGCGACCGGGCCGAACTTGCCGAGGCACGCCCCCAAGGTTGCCACCACGTCCTTCGCCGACCGAGCGTTCAAGAACTGTCCGGCCACGTCCCGGGTCTCGGGCAGGACGCTCAAGGCGGCCCGGAGCCGGTCCCGGGTGCGGGCGAAGTAGAGGACGTCGCCCAGCCCCCACGCCCCGCCGTGGGCGGAGAGCGCCGTCAGCACGGCGGCGGACACCGCCCGCGCCGCGTCCCGGAAGTACGGGTTGGCGTCGTTCCGGTCCTCGGGCACGAGCATCTCGGCGAGCTGGAGGAGCTCGGCCCGGGTGCGGAAGTCTTCGCAGAGCTCCCACCGGCTCGACCGCCGGTCGAACGGGTGGAAGAGCACGAGCTCCGCGTGCGGCGGGGCCCAGGCGAACGCCTTCGACGGCCACTCCCCCTTCGGGTCGAAGACCACCGCCCGCACCTTCCCCGGGCCGGCGGCCATCGGCCCCCGCATTACGGCGGCGAGGATCCGCTCGAGCGTCACCGTCTTCCCGCTCCCGGTCGTCCCCTGGATGAGGAAATGGGTGTGGAGGGCCGAGAGCGGCAGGTGGGTCCCGCCGAACGGGAGGCCCGGGAAGCCCGCCGGGTGGCGGGGGTCGTTGGCCCGGGCCGCGTCCGCCCGCGCCGCCGCCTCGGCCGGGGCGACGAGCCCCTCCCCGCGGAGCGGCGTGACCGACACCTCGGTCGGGGGCTTCTTTCCGAACAGCCGCTCGAGCCGGTCGAACCCGGCCCGAAGCAGCATGAACGCCATGAAGAAGAGCATCAAGCCCGCATAGGCCGGCATCAGGTCGTCCACGAGTCACCTCACTTTCTTCACTGGGGTAAAGGCCCACGCGACCGCGGTCGCGAGGAGGAAGAGCCACACCGGCGTCCCGAGCCAGAGCCGGTACAGGAACACGAACGCCGCCCGCGCCGCCCGGCCGACGAGGTCGAGCGCGGCCCCGAGGAACGGGCCGATGGACCGG
>CAYUHJ010000379.1:2010-3556 GCA_964444365.1 uncultured Alcaligenaceae bacterium
GGGCGGGCCGCCCGGGGGCGGCGGGACTTCGCCCGGCCGGACCTCGGCCGGGGCCGCGGGCGGGGCGGCCGCACGGGCGATCGCGTCCCACTCCGGGCCGCACGCGGTCACGACCACCGCCGCGGCGTGGAGCAGGGCGAACCCCAAGACGGGGAGCACGTACCGGCGGAGGACCAGGGCCCGCTGCCGGGCGGCCGGGTCGCCGGCCGGGGCGGCGAGGCAGTCGAGGACCAAGAGCCAGAGGTAGACCCCGGCCGCGAGGTGGAACGCCCACCAGTAGCCGCCCCGCTCGACGGCGGGGACGGCCATGACGGCGGCGTACCCGACGTGGACCGGGGCGACGCCGAACACGAGCCCGTAGACCAGCGCGTTCCGCACGAGACACCTCCTTTCAGTAACCGGGCTGTTGGGTCTGGTCGGGCCGCAAGACGGGTGGCCGGACCTGGTGCCGGGTCACCTCCGCCAGGTCGATCGCCATCGCCGGCGGCCGCCGGCGGGCGAGCGCCTTGGCGAGAGAGCCGTCGGCCACGTCCCGCTCCCGGGCGAACACGGCCGCCCGCCCCGACACCCGGGCGAGCACGGCGAGCGCCTGGTCCCGGCTGGGGAGCCGGGCGGTCTTCGACTTCGCGTCGTTCACCGGGTGCGGGGCGAGGAGCACGAACGCCCGCTCGAAGGCGTGACCGGCCGCGGCCGTGGGCCCGAGGGCGTAGGCCGGCCGGAGTGGGGCGTCCTTCGCCGGCACGGCGACCGTCCGCCCGCCGTCGAGCCGCACCCGGTGGCGGTTCGGCCCGACCGCGACAAGGGTGCCGAGCGCGTGGGCCGCAACCCCGGCCTTGCGGTAAGACCTGGTGACCTCCACCCGGTCGCCCACGTACACCCGGCACCCGTCCCCCGCCGCCTGGCGACCCAGGTGCCCGGCCGCCCGGCGGAGCCGCTGCACGGCTCGGTTCACCGACCGGGCCGCGGCCTCGGTGGCGGCGAGGACCGCCGCGCCCTCCGGCTTCGCCAGGTGTCCCTCGCGGCGGTACGCGGCGAGGAGCTCGGACCGGGACCGGTCGGCCACGGTCAGGGCCTTCCCCTCCAGGAGCGCCCGCGCCGCATCGCCCCCGCGGCCG
Source organism: uncultured Alcaligenaceae bacterium (assembly GCA_964444365.1). Lineage (GTDB taxonomy): Bacteria > Planctomycetota > Planctomycetia > Gemmatales > Gemmataceae > CAYUHJ01. The sequence goes on from CAYUHJ010000379.1 coordinate 3,126, forward strand.
GCGGCGAGGTGCCGGACCGCCTCCCGGGCGGCCGGGTCGGCGACCGCGAGGGACGGGGCGAGGGCCGCAGCCGGGCGGGTCCGCACCGCGTGGGCGAACGCCCCGGCCGGGCGGGCCGGGAGCGGCCCCTTCGAGTCGCCGACGAGAACCACCTTGGCCCCGGCCTTCCGGGCCCGGCGGAGGAGCGGGGCGAGGTCGGACGTCGCCACCCGGTGGGCGTCGTCCACCACGACGACCGCGTTCCGGCCGAGTACCGCGGGCGGGGCCTGGAGCCGCCGGTGGACGGCCTCCGCGAACCGGGCGAGGTGGGCGGGACTTCGGAATTGCTTCCCCCGCACCGCCTGGAGGACGTGCTTCCAGGTCTCGACCACCCCCGGCCGGCGGGTGAGGAGGTTGAAGTGGGTGACGGAGAGCGGGCGGGTGGCGGTGCC
>CAYUHJ010000380.1:0-3546 GCA_964444365.1 uncultured Alcaligenaceae bacterium
GAGGGAGCGAAACTGGATCTGCGACCAATGAAGTTGCGGAGATGACGGTCAATAACACCATGACCTCGGCTTGCGTGTCTTCGATGAGTTGCGAGAGCCGCAGTCGGTGGGACGCCACGCCCAACTGCGGAACACTGAACTCCCAGGTCAGCCCCTCGATGCGTCGCGGATCGACTTGCTTGAACGCCGCAATGCTCCGAACCGTTTCCCTCACGATGAAGTCACCGGACTCGCCGGACAGGAACAGCACACGCCGAGGCACGGGGACGCGAAACTCGCCGAGGAACTCCGTACCTGTGGCCAGACTCACGGCCAAGTCGATCATCGCCGTCGTCTTGATCGACTTGCTTGGCGCGCCCACCACGCCGGGCTCCCCGCACAACAGGGCTCCGATGGCGAGCCAGTCCGGGCGTGAGGTGCCGGCCATCAGCGTCGCCGTCGACATGGGCCGCGGGTGCCAGTCGTTCGGGTCTTCCGGCTGTTCGAGTTCGTCTCGCTCGAAGCTCACGTCCGCGTCGCTGACCGCATCCGGTTCCCATGCGTCCCCCGCGTCGGCCGGGCCGATTAGCACGGGGTCGGTGTTGTGACCGTTGCCGCTCGGCGTCGGTCGGCTGATGGACGCCGGCGGCTGACCGACAGCCCTCGACCCTCGACCTTTTTGCGGATCGGCCCCACGCTTGCTTGCCGAACGCAGGATTCTGACCAACTCGCCCTCACTCAGCGGCGGCGACACCTTGACCGCGTTCCACTCGGTCAGCAGGTCTGCGGCGTCCGCCTCGGGCAAGCCGAAGTCATTCCAGAGCTGCCGGGCGACCTTGTAGGCTTCTTTGTCGCGCGTACCCTGGGTCACGGTGGCGCGAGTCGGAGCTAGCACGTATCGCCGGGCACGCTCCTTCAAGTCCCGCCCGACCGCGGCACCCTGGACGCGCAGAACGGTCGGCTTAGCGGCTTGCTTCGGGGCAGGGCCGGCAACGGCCCGGATCGCGTCGAGTGAAGCGACCTTCATACCGGCACCTCCAGCACGCGGGCAACGCGGTGGGGGCGGCCGATGTCCGGGCAGTTGTCGCCCTTGCGAGCAAACGTGCCGGGCAGCTTCGTAATGCGGGCCGGGTTGTGGCAGCTCGTGTCGACCTCGGCGGCCGCGGTGCTGCACCGCTCGGACAGACTCTTGAGCAGCCGCTCGACGTCGCCGCCATCGTCGCGGGGCAGGTCGATGGGGTAGATCAGGTGCAGCCCGTTGCCGCTGTCGGCGACGACCGGGGCCGGGAAACCTTTCGCTTCAAGGAAACCCCGCACCTGATCGCCTACGGCAACCGCCGCGGCCCTTTCCGAGTCGCTCGCCGAGATGCCACCGGGCCGAACCGGGTCGATGTCCACGAGCACCCAGGACCGCTTGACGATGTCCTTGTCGGCAGTCGTGTGCTCGGGGTTGTCCTGCGTCCGCCGGTAGGCTCGGGCCATCAGAGCGGGCAGGACCGGGTTCAGCGTGACGTACACGCCGGCAGCCGTCTCGCTCAGGTCGACCGCGGCTTCGGCGAGCAGGTCCGCGTCTTCGGGCATCCGGTAGTAGCCGCTGACGGTCTTGGGCTTGCCGTACCGGGTCGCGACCATGAGGGCCCGGAGCTCGATGACCTCGCCGGGCTGACGGATCAGCCGGACGAACTCTTCGGCCATCCGCACGCGGTCGGCCCGAGACGGCTCAGATAGGGCCGGGGCTGCCCCCGGTGAATGCATTCGCTGCACGCTGTCACTCCCAGACTGATTCGCCCTCCCCGTCCTGGGGATTCCCGCGACAGCGTCCCCCTACCGTCCGCGATGGGGCATGATGTAAACGCTGTCACTCGCTCACCGCCGCCACAGCGATGAGCACCAAACCGATTGCAACCCGCTGGACCCGCCGGCGGGTTGCGTCGTTTACTGCCCCAGCCGATACAGCTCCACGAGCTGGGCCGCGTCCTCAGCGGAGTACAACCGCCGGCCGGACACCATCGCGCCGAGCGTCGGATGCCGGCTCGCCCATCGACGCAAGGTGTCCGGGCTGATCTCTCGCCCCGTCACCCGCTCCGCCTGGCGGCGGACCTGGTCGCTGGTGTGGATGACTGTCGATGCCACTGCTGCCGTCGCCATGTGATGCCCCCGTGTGGTGCGGCCAGTATGCCGCATACCGTGTGCTCGCATCCATGCTGCTGCCTATCGATCCGGGCCAGTCCATCGGCCACGGCTATGAGTCAGACCCTCATCGCTGCCAGTTCCCGCTCGGTCGCCGAGTGCCTCGCTTCGGCTTGACGGCCCGCGTCTGGCGTCTTCGGTGCGGCTTCCCCAGCGACCCGCAAGGCCGCGACATATCTGCGGATGGCCGCTGGCGTCGTGACCCACTGCGAGCCCATGCGCACCGCCTCCAGCCGGACCCGCTGGCCAGATGCTCCCCGCTCGCCGACGATGATCCGCCGCGTGACCGTGGCGGGATGGCAGGGCCTGCCCGACCGAGTCGACGGGAACCGCTTCGCGGCCTGGGCCGCCCCGATTCCTTCACCGCGCGCAATCTCAGTCGGCGGCCGTGGGCGATCCAGGTGGCAATCAGGTCGTCGTAAGCGGCGAGGACGGCAGCCGGGGGTTTGCGGTTTCCCGCCGGCCACGAGCCGAGATAGTGCTCCGTCCCGTTCAGGGTGACGTAGCCGAGGGCGCGGCCCTTGTGCCGGCAGAGTTTGGGAGTCGATTGCACGCGGGGTCTCCGTGGGGTTTCCGTACCGTACGGAATTTCCCAGGGTTCCTGCCGCACGTCGGAGAGGCCCGACGGTAAGCGTAAAGTGCTTCGACGAAAGGGTTAAAGTCTAGTACACCCAGAAGGATTCGAACCTTCAACCTTCGGTTCCGTAGACGGATCGAGCATATCATCAAACACTACAATTTCCGGTAGTTTCACGCTCCCCCTCTTCTCACTGGCCCCACTTCTGACCCCAATCCATCCGACCGACCCCGATCTAACCCGCGTCTACGAACTTTGGCCCCACCTGCCCGACCACATTCGCAAGACGATTATCCTGATTATCGAGTCTGCCCTACCCGATCACTCCCCCCTTGCGCGAAACCGCGAAACCGACAATACCCGTTTCGTCCCATGAATCGCAGTGAATCCGCGCGTGACACAACTCCGGACAGAACCGGTTGTGTCACGCCGAACCCGGACTTGCAGGCCCCGCGAACCGCCAATCGGAAAAAATCTTCGTCGCCCTGCACAAACCCACTCCGCACGGACAGAGGTATCTAGCTGGGCGGGTTCGGAATTACCACCACACACGGGGAACGACCATGCTGGCAGTCATCGGCGAACAAGTGACGGACGACGGGCTGACGGTCGCCCAGATCGCGCGGCGGGCCGGGGTGCCGGAACCCGTCGCTCAAGGGTGGATCGACGGCGTGACCCGGCGGGATGGCAAGCGGGTTCGGATGGCCCCGGCGTTCCGGCTCGGCGTGGACGGGTGGCGGGTCAAGGCCGACGACGTGGACGCGTGGGTCCGGGAGCACATCGACCCGGCGTTCGTGCCG
>CAYUHJ010000381.1:0-3544 GCA_964444365.1 uncultured Alcaligenaceae bacterium
TATTCCCCTCACCCCCGGCCCCTCTCCCCCAAGGGGAGAGGGGAGAAGGAATTCAGGAACACCCTTACCCCGGCCCCGCGATGCTCACCCGCCTGCTGCTCCCGGCCCTGTTCGTTGCCGCCACCGCGGTGCCGGCCGCCGCCGCGGACCCGTTCCGCAAGGTGTCCGCCGACGTGAACCAGAAGATGGTCAAGATCTTCGGCTCCGGCGGGTTCAAGGGCGTCACCAACTACACCACCGGGATCATCATCTCCCCGGAAGGCCACCTGCTCTCCGTCGCCAGCCAGACGCTCGACGCCGACGGGGTGATCGTCCACCTGTACGACGGCCGGCGGATGAAGGCGAAGGTGCTCGTCACCGAGCCGGACCTCGACGTGGCGATGCTGAAGATCGTCCCGGACGGGAAGAAGATCGACGAGCCGACCAACCTCGACCTGCCGTACTTCGACGTGCTCGAAGCGGCGAAGCGGCCGAACGCCGGGGCCGGGGACTGGGTGCTGTCGTTCTCCAACTACTTCGAAATCGCGATGCGGGACGAACCCGTCTCGGTCATGCGGGGCGTCGTCGCCGCGTACTCGCCGCTGGACGCCCGGCGGGGGGTGTTCGACTTCCCGTACACCGGCAACGTCTACGTCGTGGACGCGATCACGAACAACCCCGGTGCCGGCGGCGGGGCCCTGACCGACCGCAAGGGGAACCTCCTCGGCATCGTCGGCCGCGAGATCAAGAACCGGAAGACGGAGACGTGGATCAACTACGCGATCCCCGTCAACGCGACCGTCAACGTGAAGGACGGCGAAAAAACCGTCACGCTGAAGATGACCGAGTTCGTCGACCTCGGCATGAAGGGGAAGTACAAGCCGATTCAACGGGTCAAGATCGCGACCGGCATCGGCGGCTACCACGGCATCCAGTTCGTGCCGAACCTGCTGGAGCGGACGCCCCCCTACGTGGACGACGTGTCCCCGAACTCCCCCGCCGCGAAGGCCGGGCTGAAGCCGGACGACCTCGTCAGCTTCGTGGACGGGGAGCCGATCTTCAGCATCAAGGCGTTCCAGGAGTACATCAAGAAGACCCGGCCGGGCGAGACGATCCGGCTGGAGGTCCGCCGCGGCGAGGCGCTGCAAACGGTCGACCTGAAACTGGACGAGCACCCGAAGGTGCCGGTTTCGACACCGAAGTAATCGCTGTTCTGGTCCCCCTCTCCCCGCTGGGAAGAGGGGTTAGGGGTGAGGGGATTCCCTTCACCCATTTCCGATCGATGATGTGGGTCTGAGGTTCACCCCTCACCCCCGGCCCCTCTCCCCAACGGGGAGAGGGGAGGAAGAGAAAGTCACCGGGAGCCTTCACGATGAACCTCTGGATTCGCGCCTGGGCCGTTGCCGTCGTCGGGGTCGCCGCGGCGCTGAGCGCCTCCGCCCAGGAGGACGTGAACGAGGCGAACGAAAAGGCGATGAAGGCGGCCGCCCTCAAGGCCGCGCCGTGGACGGTGAAGATCGAAACCGCCGGCGGCCAGGACGTGATCGGGACCGGCGGCGCGACGAAAGGCCCCGTCCCGAAGGGGCCGCCGCAACCCGGCCAGGGCGTCCGCAAGGGGACCGGGCCGACGACCGGCGTCATCGTCGACAAGGACGGGTACATCATCAGTTCCGCGTTCAACTTCGCGAACAACCCGTCGGACATCTTCGTCAGCATTCCCGGCAAGCCGCGGGCGGTGGCGAAGGTCGTCTGCACGGACACGACGCGGATGCTGACGCTGCTGAAGATCGACGCGAAGGACCTGCCGGTGCCGACCGCGGTGCCGAAGAAGGACATCACCGTCGGCCAGTGGTCGCTGGCCCTGGGCCGGGCGCTCGACCCGGACATCGCCGACCTGCCGAGCGTGTCCGCCGGGATCATCAGCGCCCTCGGCCGCATCCACGGCAAGGCGATCCAGTGCGACGCCAAGGTGTCCCCGGTGAACTACGGCGGGCCGCTCGTCGCGATCGACGGCCGGGTCCAGGGCATCCTGGTCCCGGCCGCCCCGCGCGGCGAGGGCGAAACGGCCGGCGTCGAGTGGTACGACTCGGGCATCGGCTTCGCCATCCCGCTCGAAGACATTTTTGCCGTACTCCCCCGGATGAAGACGCAGAAGGAACTCCGCCGCGGCCGCGTCGGGATCACCCCGCAATCCCAGGAGGAGTACAGCACCGAGGTCGTCGTCGGCACCGTCGCCCCGGCGTCCGTCGCGGAGCAAGCCGGCATCAAGCCCGGCGACAAGATCGTCGCGGTGGACGGCAAGAAGGTCCGCCACTTCTCGGACCTGCAACACCTGCTCGGGCCGAAGTACGAGGGGGACACGGTCAGCATCACCGCCGTCCGCGACGGGAAGGAGCAGCAGTTCGCGAACCTGACGCTGGCCGGCGAGGTCGTCGCGTTCGCCCAGCCGTTCCTCGGCATCCTCGGGATGCGGGACGACGACCAGCTCGGCCTGGAAATCCGCTACGTCTACCCGGACAGCCCCGCGGCCGCCGCCAAGCTCCAGCCCGGCGACCGCATCCTGAAGGCCGGCCCGGCGGCGGGGCGGATCATGACCCCGTTCACCGGCCGGGCGCAACTCGCGCAGATCCTGTCCCGCATGTCGCCGGGCCAGGAACTCAAGATGGAAGTGAAGCGGAAGGACGAGAAGGGGGACAAGCTCGAGACGGTCACCGCGAAGCTGGTCGCCCCGACGGAAGCGATCCCGGACAAGCTGCCGCTGCCGTCGTCGAAGGAGAAGGCCGGCATGGCGAAGGGACCGAACCCCATGCCGCAGCCGAAGGAGAAGGACGAGCCGAAGAAGGACGAGCCCGAGCCCGAGACCGGGCTGCAAAAGCGGACGAACGAGGTGCTCGGCCGCGAGTACTGGGTGTACGTCCCGAAGAACTACCAGAAGACGGTGTCCCACGGCGTCATCGTCTGGTTCCACGCGCTCGGCAAGGGCGGCAAGGACGCGGACGACATGGTCGACCTCTGGGAGGACTTCTGCCGGGACAACCACTTCATCCTGATCGGGCCGAAGTCCAAGGGGAAGGAAGGCTGGGTGGCGAGCGAGACGGAAGAGGTGCTGCAAGACATCAAGAAGGTGATGGACGAGTACACCACCGACAAGAACCGCGTCATCGCCCACGGCATGGGCAACGGCGGGCAGATGGCCTTCTACCTCGGGTTCAACGCCCGCGAGACGTTCCGCGGCGTGGCCGTGACCGGGGCCGTCATGGGGGCCCCGCCGAAGGACAACGTCCCGAACCAGCCGCTCCAGTTCTTCATCGTGGGCGGCGACAAGGACCCGCTCATCAAGGAGATCGTCGACACGAAGGCGAAGCTCCTGGACAAAAAGTTCCCGGTCGTCTACCGCCAGCTCGCGGACTTCGGGAAGGAATACCTGGACAAGAAGACGTTCGCGGAACTCTGGGCCTGGATGGACTCGCTCGACCGGATCTGATGCGAGTCGGTGTTCAAGAGCCGCGAACGGACGTGAGCGGCTCGCTCCCTGCCCGGAGACGCTGTGTCCCGAGCGTGGGAG
>CAYUHJ010000382.1:0-3527 GCA_964444365.1 uncultured Alcaligenaceae bacterium
CATGGCGACCATCCCGTGTGGGGCGAGCGGTTCAGTCAGTTTACCCGGCGGAGGCCGGGGTTGTTTCGGTCGGTTGCGGCAATTTGTTCTGACCCTCTCCCCCTGGGGGAGAAGGTGGCCGCAGGCCGGGTGAGGGGAAAAACCCAACAGGAATGACGCGAAATCCCAGGGCAAGAAGCCCCCTCCCGCGTGAAGCCTTCCCCTCACCCCTCACCCGCAAGGGGAGAGGGGAGAAAGAGTTTTTGACCCTCTCCCCTTGGGGGAGAGGGTGGCCGTCAGGCCAGGTGAGGGGAAGACCCCAACAGGGGAGACGCATCACGGGAGGGCAGGAAAGTTCCTCCCTGTTGAAGCCATTCCCCCCACCCCCTACCCCTCTCCCCCAAGGGGAGAGGGGAGAAAGAAAAAAGCTCGACGCGCTGCGGCATCAATAGGGCAGCGGGTTCGGGGCCAAAAACGCCTCCGGCGGCTCGGACTTCGACACGACCACGATGCCCCCCTCGCTGATCGTGAAGCCCCGCTTTCGGTCCAGGGCCGGGTCGAACCCGATCACCGTGTACGGCGGGAGCCGCACGTCCTTGTCGATGATCGCCCGGCGGACGCGGCAGTACCGGCCGACGTCCACCCCGCTGAACAGGATGGAATCTTCCACCACGGCGAAACTGTTCACCCGCACGTCCTGCGAGAGAATGCTGCGGAACACCTGCCCGCCGGACACGATGCACCCCGGACACACCAGGGAGTCGAGCGCCTCCCCGCGGCGTGCCTGGCCGACGGCCCCCTCGTTCGCGTGGACGAACTTCGGCGGCGGGGCCTGCGGCTGGAACGTCCGGATCGGCCAGTGCTCGTCGTACAGGTTCAGTACCGGGTCCATCGCGACGAGGTCCATGTTCGCCTGGTAGTAGGCGTCCAGCGTGCCCACGTCCCGCCAGTACGCGGTCGCCTTGCGGTTCTCGTCCCGGAACCGGAAGGCGTACACCCGGTGCCCGGACGTGATCATCGACGGAATGATGTCCTTGCCGAAGTCGTGCCCGCTCTCCGCCTTCGCCGCGTCCTCGCAGAGCAGCTCGAAGAGCATCCGCGTGCTGAAGATGTAGATGCCCATCGACCCGAGGGCGTGGGCCGGGTCGTCCGGCAGCCCCGGCGTCGTCTTCGGCTTCTCCTTGAACGCGACCACCCGTTCCGTCGAGTCGATGTCCATGATCCCGAACTGGTCGCTTTCCTCCACGGGGATGGGGATGCACCCGACCGTCAGGTCCGCCTTGCGGTCGAGGTGGGCCTGGATCATGTGCCCGTAGTCCATCTTGTAGATGTGGTCCCCGCCGAGGATCAGCACGTAGTCCGAGTCGTCCTTCTCGATGGAGTAGATGTTCTGGTACAGCGCGTCGGCGGTCCCCTTGTACCAGTTCTCGTCGATCCGCTGCTGCGGCGGCAGCACCTCGATCCCCTCGCCGAGTTCGGACGAAAGAAAACTCCACCCGTGGCGGATGTGGCGGTCCAGGGACCGGGACTTGAACTGCGTCAGCACCAGCACCCGCCGGAGCCCGCTGTTGATGCAGTTGGACAGCGTGAAGTCGACGATCCGGTACAGCCCGCCGAACGGGACGGCCGGCTTCGCCCGGTCGCGGGTCAGCGGTTCGAGCCGGGTTCCGCGGCCGCCGGCAAGGATGACGGTGAGAACTTTCGGGTGCATCGGTTCGACCCCGTCCCGGAACTAGCCGCGAAAAAGCTCATCGTAGACGGCCGCCCACCGCGCCGCCACCGTCGCGGGGGCGAAGTCGGCGGATCGAGCGGCCGCCGCGGCACCGAGGGCGGCCGCCGCCGACGGGTTCGCGAGCAACTCCCGCGTGGCGGCGGCGAGGGCGATCTTGCCCCCGAAGGGGACAAACCGCGCCGCGGGTCCGGCGACTTCGACGAGATCGGGAGAAGCGACGGCAACGATCGGTTTCCCGGCCGCCATCGCGGTGACGAGCGACCGCACGCCTCGGGGTTCGGTGGCCCAAACGATGTCGGCGGGGGCGACGACGTTCAACCCCTCCCCACGGCCCCCTCCCCGAAGCGGAGAGGGGGGGACAGAACTCTTGTCTTCCTCCCCTCTCCGCTTCGGGGAGGGGTCGGGGGAGGGGTTGCCTTTGAGGAACCGCACGCGGAAGTCGTCGAACGCGATGCCCCGGGCGAAGCGTTCGACTCGCTCGCTGGCAGGGCCGTCTCCCACGAGGACGAGGTGCGCGTCCGGGACGGCGTACTTCAACACGTCGAACGCCCACGCCGCCGTCATCGCGGGTTCCACGCTGTCGAAGCGGCATTCGCAGACGATGAGCTTCGCGGCGGCGGGAATGGTGGAAGCGACCTTCGGATTCCCCCTCTCCGCTTCGGGGAGGGGGTCAGGGGGAGGGGTTACGACCACGCAAGTCGCGCCACCTCTCTTCCCCATCCGCACCGCGGCCGCGTTCGTCTCCGTCACGACGCGGTCCGCTACCGCCAACGCCCGCTGGGTGAGCCAGCCCAAAAAGCCGCTGCCGATTGGTTCCACGTCCGACGCCACGAACTTCGGCCGAGGTTTCAGCATCGCCAGCATCGGATACGCGAGCCGTACCGCCGCGGGACCGGCCGCGTGAAGGATGTCCGGGGCGAAAGCCGCGATCGCGGCACGCTCGGACAGGATGGTTCGCAGATTCGGAACGCCGTTCGCCACCGTGAAGCGGTCAGCGGGCAGTGAAGGCGGGGCGTCCGCGGAGAGGAAGTAGATGCGTCGCATTGGGAATAGGGATAGGGAATAGGGATAGGGATAGGAAAGCCGTTCGAACTATCCCCATTCCCTATCGCTACTCACCGCTCAGGACTCCGATGTAGGGCAGGTGTCGGTAGTCGTCGTTGAAGTCGAGGCCGTACCCGACGACGAACTTGTCCGGGATGGTGAACCCGACGTAGTGCGGCTCGAACGGCGTCGTCTGTCGGCCGATCTTGCGGAGCAGCACGCACGTCCGCACGGACGCCGCCCCGCGATCCTTCAGGTAGGCGACGAGTTTGCTGAGCGTCTGCCCGGTGTCGAGGATGTCATCGAGGACGAGCAGGTGCCGGCCGGTGATGTCCGGGAGGAGCGACCCTTCGATCACAAGTTCCGCCGGGCTGGTGGCGGTCCCGCGGTAGCTGGAGGCTTTCAGCAGCCCGATTTGCAGCGGGAAGTCGAGGTGCCGGACGAGGTCGGCGAGGAAGATCAGGCTGCCGGTGAGTACGCCGATGACGCTGACCGGCTGGTCGGCGAGGGTGGCGCGGATGTCGGCAGCGACGGCGGCAACGCGGTCGCGAATTTCGTCGGCCGAAATGAGCACTTCCATCAGGCGTCTCGCGGGGCGGGATGGATATTCAACGCGGACACCACCCCGACGGCCAGGAATCACGCACCATTCTTCCTCCCCTCTCCCCGCTGGGGAGAGGGGCCGGGGGTGAGGGGTTAACCTCAGACCCATAACAGCCATTGCGAATGGATGTAGCGAATCCCCTCACCCCTAACCCCTCTCCCCAGCGGG
>CAYUHJ010000383.1:0-2106 GCA_964444365.1 uncultured Alcaligenaceae bacterium
ACGTCCCCCGGCCGACGGTCGAGCCCGAGTTGTTCGCGTCCCTCCGCCCGCCGGCTTACCGCGGCGGGTTCGGCGACAAGCAACAACTCGTCAAGCTGGAAGAAAAACTGAAGTCTGCTGTCGAATCGACCGCGGCGGCACCGCCCGGCAAACCGGGCGATGCTTACGGTGAATCGAAGGGTTACAACCAACGAGCGGACATGCAAGCCCTCCGCAGTGCCGCCAGGGACGCCAACCGGGACGGGGCCTACGGCCGGGAACTGGCCGAGGAAATGCAGCGGAAGATGCAGCTCGGGGCCGGCGTGTCCTCGTCGGCGACGGCCTCGCAACTGGGCGACTTCTTCCAGTACGCGATCGACCACCCGGTGTCGCTCGCCCGGCAAAAGTCCGCCCTTCTGCCGATCATCGGGAAGGACGTGCAGGCCGACCGCGTGTCGATCTACAACCCGTCCGTGCAGGCCAAGCACCCGCTCCTCGGTGTCCGGTTCAAGAACACCACGGGTTCGCACCTCGCCCAAGGCCCGATCACGGTGTTTGAAGGGAGCACCTACGCCGGGGACGCCCGCGTCCTGGACGTGCAGCCGAAGGAAGAGCGGTTGCTCGCCTACGCCATCGACCTCGGCACCGAAGTCACGCCGCAGGTCGGCCACGGCACCAGTACGATCACCTCGGTCCGGGCTCAGAAGGGCATTGTGTCCGTGAACCGGACCTTCCGCGAGGAGAAGGTCTACAAGGCGATCAACCGCTCCGGCACCGACCGGCAACTGGTGATCGAGCACCCGAACCGGACGAACCAGGGGTTCAAGGTGGTCGACACGCCGAAGGCCGTCGAGGAGACCCCGGAATTGTGGCGGTTCCAGACCCCGGTCAAGGCCGGACAGACCACCGAGTTCAAGGTCGTCGAAGAACGACCCGGCGCGGAGGAGATCACGCTCACGAACTCGAGCGACGACACGATCCGACACGTCATCAACCTCAAGGAAGCCAGCCCCGCCCTGCGGGAGCAACTGCACGCCGCCCTGGGCATGAAGGCGAAGTGGGACGGCGTCCGCCGGGAACTGGGGCAGGTCGTCGCGGAACTGCAACGCATCACGACCGACCAGGACCGCATCCGCCGCAACCTCCGGGAGACGCCGAAGGAAGCGCCGGTGTACAAGGAGTACCTCGACACCCTCGGCGACCAGGAGAAGGAACTCAAGGCCCTGACCGCGTCGCAGAAGAAGCTCATGGGCGACGAGTTCGCCGCCCGGAAGGCGTATGAGGACTTCCTGTCGAACGTCAACGACACGCCGGTGAAGAAGTAATCGCGCCGATGCGGAACGCCGAACCAGACGGGCCGGGGGTTCACTCTCCCGGCCCGTTGGCATGAATGCTCTCGTTGACGGGGAGCTCTCGCCTGTCGGAAATCCCGACAAGCCGACGTGTCCGATTTCCAGACTTCGCCCCGAATTTTCCTGCACTCTCGCCACACGCGAACTAGGTAAGTGGGTGTGACACGTCGCCCGGTGTGGTAGCCGATCCGCGATCTCTGTGAGTCAACCCAATGGCCGCTCCCACCACGATCGACGAATTCCTGGACCTCGTCCGCCGCAGCAAGCTCGTCGAGCCGGCCAAGCTCGACGCCTACCTCGCGTCGTATCCCGAAGCGCAGGCGGGTACGCACGGGGAACTCGCGAAGAAGCTCGCCGCCGCCGGCCTGCTGACCACCTTCCAGACGGACCAACTCCTCCGCGGCAAGCACCGGGGGTACTTCCTCGGGAAGTACAAGCTCCTCGAACGCATCGGCATGGGCGGCATGGGGCAGGTGTTCCTCGCGGAGCACACCAGCATGCGGCGGCGGTCCGCCCTCAAGGTGCTCCCCCCGGACATGGCGAACGACCAGTTCGCCCGCGAACGCTTCATGCGCGAGGCCCGCGCGATCGGCCAGCTTGACCACCCGAACCTCGTCAAGGCCTTCGACGTGGACTCCGACGCCGACGTGGTGTTCCTCGTGATGGAGTACATCGAGGGGATCAACCTGCACGACCTCGTGTCGCGGTTCGGCCAGCTCGACCCGACGCGGGCGGGCCACTACCTCTGGCAGTCGGCCCAGGCACTGGCGTACAT
>CAYUHJ010000383.1:2116-3519 GCA_964444365.1 uncultured Alcaligenaceae bacterium
CGTACATCAACGCGAACCGGCTCGTCCACCGGGACATCAAGCCGGCGAACCTGCTCGTCGACCGCACCGGCCTCGTGAAGTTGCTCGACCTCGGCCTCGTCCGCGACACGTTGGGGGACAACGAACTGACCCGCGGCCAGGGCGTGAAGATGCTCGGCACGGCGGACTACCTCGCCCCCGAACAGGCCGTCGACAGCAGCAACGTCGACACCCGCGCGGACATCTACAGCCTCGGGGCGACGGGCTACTTCCTGCTGACCGGCAAGCCGCCGTTCCCCGGCGAAAAGGTGGCCCAGAAGCTGATCGCCCACCAGACGAAACCGGTGCCGCTCGTGTCGGAGGCCCGGTCGGACGTGCCGGCGGAACTGACGGCGATCATCGCGAAGATGATGGGGAAGAAGCCGGCCGACCGGTTCCAGAGCCCGGAGGAACTGCTCGAAGCGCTCGAGCCGTGGGCCGCCCCGGTGCCGCCCCCGACCGAACACGAGATCCCGAGCACCGTCGGCGGGGCGGCGGGCAACCCGACGTCGGCCGTCAACCTCGGGATCAACCTGTCGCGGACGTCCCGCAGCGGCTCGGGCGGCTCCAGCTTGAACGGGTCGGCGATCCGCTACCACTCCCCGGACAGCAACCTGACCACCACCCCCCGGCCCGGCGGCCCCGGCAGCCAGATCCGGAGCGTCGGCCCCCGCCTCGCGTCCGGGTCACACCCCGGTTCGCAATCGATCACCGCGTCCGGGTCCGGGCGGCTGGGCGTCTCTCCGGGAACGCCGCCGTCGTCGAAGCTGTTGCCGCCCGGCGTGTCGAAGCCGGTCCCGACGCCGACTCCCGGTGCGACGCCGTGGAAGGCCCCGGCGGCCCAGACCCCGGCACCTCCGGTGGCTCCGCCGGTCGTGGTGCCGCCGGCCCCGCCCGTGACGGTGCCTCTGGTGAAGGCCAACCCGCCCTCGAACGGCTTCGACGCCCCGGCCCTCCCGGCCGCGGTGGCCTACGCCGCCCAGCCGGCCCCGATCCCGGGTGCCCCGCAGATCGCGAACCCGTTCAAGACCAAGACCGCCGAGTCGATCGCATTGCCGCCGGAAGTGAAAGCCGACCCCAAGCCCGCGAAGGCGGCCAGCCCCGGTTGCCTGCGGCGGTGGCTGTCGATGGTCCTGGCGTGTTCCCTGACCGTGGGCGTGGCCGCGTGGGACGTGATGCTCATCACCGGGTCGACGGCGAAGTCCGCGACGCCGGAGGCGGCCAAGCCGGCCCCCCCGGCCCCGGTCGCGGGGCACACCGGAGCCCAGTTCGCTTCCCAAACGCCGTGAGATTGCTGATAGGAGTTACGCAGTTGGTGTTTGAAGCGGTTTTGTCCCCCTCTCCCCGCTGGGGAGAGGGGTTAGGGGTGAGGGGAAAACCTTCAC
>CAYUHJ010000384.1:0-3514 GCA_964444365.1 uncultured Alcaligenaceae bacterium
ACGATGGCGTGGCCGGCCTCGTGGTAGGCGGTCTTCTCCTTCTGGTCGACCCGCAACTTGACGCGGTACCAGGTGCTCGGCTTCCAGTCGTACTTCACCACCTGGTTCACTCGCGGCCGGGCCTCCCAGGACACGAGCCGGACGGTCCGCGTCCCGATGGACGGGTCTTTTTTCCCGTCGAGGACCAGGGTGTAGCGGTTGTTGACGACGCCCATGTCGGGCAGTTTGCCGTCGACCTCGCTCCCCTGGATGTCGGCCTCGACGGTGTAATCCGTCGCCAGCGGGCTGGTGATGTAGGCGTTCGCGCGGGCGATCGGGATGCGGCCGTCGGTGTTGACCTTCGACAGCACCTTGCTCTTGTCCGGCAGTTCGGTCACGAAGTACTTGCCGGCCGTGTTCACCCACCCGGACGGCGGCACACCGACGGGGATTTTCTCGAAGTCTTGCTTGTACGGGATCTGGCCGACGACCCGCACGCGAGCCCGCGCCGTCAAGCCGTTGACCGTCGCGGACACGTACCCCTGCTGGGCCGGCGGCACCTTCGCGACGGTCACGGTGCAGGTCGTGCCCTTCTCGGCCTTCTCGGCGGCGAGCTTCGGCGGCTGGGCACCGGTCGGCGTCTTCGGCGGGTCGGGGAAGTCCCACGTCACGGCGGCGTTCGCGGGGGCTTTCACCTCCCGGCCGTTCGCGTCCAGGAACTTCACGCCGAACTCCACCGCCTCGCCGGGTTTGACGTGCTTCTCGAAGGGGTAGATGCGAATCCCGACCGGGGCGGCGTTCTCGTCGAACGGCGTCTCCGGCGGCAGCGGCTTGTACGTCGCGGCCACCGGCTTCGCCTTCGGGTCGCCGACGCAGTAGGTGTCGTACTGCGTGACGAAGTAGAGCCGGCCGTTCGCCGCGATCGGCGTGCAGTGCGTTTCGCTAAACCCCGGCTGACCCGCCGGCACGCGGAAGTTGTGCTCTTCCGTTTCGGTGTCGTCCGGCTCCTTCTTGCCGTTGAGCTTCAGCACGGCGAGTTTCGCGTTCACGTCGAAGATGTACAGCTTGTTGCCGTTGACGAGCGGGCCGCCGCGGGAGACGGTGCCGTACTTGTACCGCCAGAGCAGGGGCTTGTCCTTGTTCGCGGGCTTGGCGTCGAAGCAGAACAGTTCCGCGCCGTCGTCCGGGATGTAGAGCTTGCCGTCCGCGAGGGCCGGGTGGGACAGGCCGAACCGGTTCGCCCGGCGGTACTCCCACACGAGCTTCGGCTTCTTCGTCTTCGGGTCCACCTGGGAGGCGTCGACGCAGATGACCCGGCCGATCGGCCCGCCCTCGGGGTTCTCCTCGCCGTGGGCCGCGTACACGAGGTTGCCGTCCACGACCGGGCTCGGGTTCACCGCGCCCGCGGCGAACGGGTACGTCCAGGCGACTTCGCCGGTGCGGACCTTCATCGCGACGAGTGCCCCGCCGGCCCCGCCCGCGATCAGCAACCGCTGGCCGTTGACCACCGCGACGACGGGCGTCGACTGGTAAGTCCCGTAGTTCACCCCCGGCGTCGGCTCCGCGATCCACACGACTTCGCCGGTCTTCGCGTCGAAGGCGATGAAGCGGTTCGCCCCGCGGGCGAGGTCGCCCCACGACGAGTTAATCATCCCGCAGATGACGAGGCCGCTGTCATAGACGGGGGACACGATCCGCCCGCCGTAGCCGGTGAACCGGCCGAACTCCTCGGTGAGGTGCCGCTGCCAGACGAGCTTGCCGTCTTGATCGAGGCAGAGCAGCGCTCCTGCCGTCGTGTGGGCAAAGACCCGCCCCGCTTCCACGTCGGCGGTCAGGGTCGTCCACCCGAGCCGGCTGGTCACCACCTCGGCATGGTAGACGTTGACGTTGTAATGCCACTTCACCTCGCCGGTGTTCGCGTCGAAGCACGTGACCCGCTCGCCTTCGGTCGGCAGGCCGGGGTCGAAGGCGTTGATCGTGAACAGCCGGTCGCCCATCAGCAACGGCGACGACCGGCCGCCGACATCCTTCTTCCAGATCAGACCGCCCTTGCCGGGGACGGAGAGGTCAAAGGTGTCCGGGAGCGACGGTTCCTTCGCCTGCCCGGTCTGTTCGGGGCCGCGCCAGTGAATCCAGTCGCCGGCCAGCGTGAGCCCGGCGAGGAGACCGGTCGTAACGAAGGAAAGGAGCACCAGGCGGGAGGGTGGGACGCGACGCATGCGGGACTCTCGGAGGCGGGAACGAGGTATTAGAGCGGATGGCACGAAGATCGGTCACGACGACCGCACCACACGGCGGGGGTTCCTCTCGAATTGTCGCGAGGCTTGCTCATTCTATGTGTGGCGACACTCGTATCGGGAAGGATCGTTTCTATTGTGTGGCCAACCATTCCTGCCAGGAACTGGCCGTCAAGATGGCATCGGCCAGCCGTTCGAGCCGGTCCAGGTCGCGGATCGACTTCAACTCGGCTTCCGTGCCGTCCGCGGGCGGCCCGAACCGCTTGCGGCCCTGCCGGAGCAGCAGTTGGTGGCTGTTTTCCACCTTCCATTTCAATTCGCCCCGGCGTTCGCCCTCTTCCAGGGCGGCGTCCCATGCGGTCGTTGCGTTCACGATTCCGATCCCCCGAAAAATCTGGTTCAGGTCCGGCGATTCCACCCGCATGCCGGCCAGCGTGTACGCCGCCGTCAACACGGTCGCCGCTTCCGCCTCGTCGGATTCCCGGTCGAGTCGCTGACGGATCGTCTGCACGACCTCGCGGAGTGCGTCGGTCAGGGGTCGGTCAGCGGGCAACCGGCCCAGCACGGCTAGAGACAATGCCGACACGCCCAGATGCAACAAGTCTTCCACCGGGTGCTGCCAGAGGCGAATCACCCGGTAGTGAAATTCTACCCGAGAGTCGTCCTCGCCGTAAGCAAGTAGACCGGTCACGTTCGCCGAGTCCGCCTTGGGCCGCAGCAAGACCACGACCGAACGGACGGGCACGGCGTGCCGGTGGTTCAACGCCGCGTTGTACAGGTGCAGTCGGCCCGCCAGGTTCGCGTCCGGCCCGGACTGGAAGTTCAAATCCACGACTTCGCGGATCGGTTCCCCGTAGGCCAACGCCACATCGGTCGCCGCCGAAATGACGGACAGATCGACGTTCACGGCCCGGACCGGCTCGTCCGCCGGCAAGCCGAACAGGCTCGCGAAGTCGGCCGGGCGGCCGGCGATGATCGACTTCAGGGTCGCGTCGAAGGGCAAGGGCATACGCGAGTACTCGCAAGTCTCCCCTCACGAACACCGCACCACTCTCCGGGCTTTCATCTCGAACCGCGGCAGCGTGCCGGGCGGGACGGGGGTCACGTCCACGCGGAAGAGGAGCTCGTCGCGGATCGCGCGGGCGACGGCGTCGGCCAGGTCGGGGCCGGCGTTCGGAGCGGGCTCGACATCGAGCCGCAGGTCTGGGAGCGGGCCGGACTCGTCCACGACGATGCGGAACTCCGTCACCTGCGGGAACCGGCGGACGATCGCCTCGATCGCGGTCGGGTACAGGTTG
>CAYUHJ010000385.1:0-3495 GCA_964444365.1 uncultured Alcaligenaceae bacterium
GCCTTCACGGTGAAGTACGCGGACACGCGGACGGTGTCGGCCGCGGCGTCCTTCGGGCCGGTGTAGCCGAGCGTCACCTTCGGGGTCACGGCGAGTTTTTTGCCCGCCAGTTCCAGCGTCGCCTTCGCCTCGTGGTAGTCGACGGACTTCGTCTTTTCGCCGGCCTTCGGGTCGGTGTACTTCACGTCCGCCGTCTTCGCCGCGCCGAGGGATTCCAGGGTGAACGTGGCCGCCGGCGGGTTCTTCGGGTCGGTCAGCAGGCCGCCGAGGACGCGGGTCGACTGCTCGCCGGCGGGCTGGCACCACGTCGGGCAGGTGACCGTCACCTTCCCCTCCGGGCCGGCCGCCGCGACCTTCAGCGTGCCGGCCGCCGGCTTGCCGCTCAGGAAGCTCGGCCACAGCTTCCCGCCCTGGTCGCGGGCCTCGATGTCCACCGTGACGTACTTCGGGAACGTCGGGCTGAAGTGGAACGTGGTCCCGTCCGGGGGGACGGTCGCCGGCTTCTTCGGGTCTTTCCCCTTCGCGGCCGACTCGAAGCTGGCCCGCGTCGGGCCGTCGGCCCTGGGGGCGTCGGCGGCCGGTTTCGTCGTCGCGTCCGGGAGTTCGACCAGCACCGCGTACCCGTCCGACCAGCCGCCGGCGAACTTCTCCTGGGCCGGGTTCTTCGTCGGGGTCGCGGCGCTCTTGCCGTCCTCCTCGGGCCGACCGGCGGTCGCCCCGCCGACGAACAGGACGCGCGTCTTCCCGTTCACCACCCCGGACGCGATGCCCCAGTTCGCCCCCCGGCCGGCCGCCCCGTCGGTCACTTCCGCGGCCCCTCCTCCGGGAATGACCGAGCAGAACCGTAGCGCGGAGAAGTCGTCCGAATAAACCATCAGGTGTTCGCCCCACGGTTCGGCGTCGGACAGCTTGTTCGGCGTCTGCCACACGCCCCAGGCGGCGTGCCCGGCCGCGGCCAGCGCCCCGCCGGGCACGCGGGTCATCGTCTGCACCCACGCGCTATTCGGCTTGTTGTTCGAGCCGGTCGCGGACCAGAACGTCCACGCCGTGACGCGGTACGTCTTCGGGTCGAGCCGGATCAGGTAGACGCAACTCAGCACCCCCGCGCCGGCCGCGGTCATGCCGATCCCCTTGGGCTTCACCGGCTGCCGGACGTCGAACGGCTCGGTGGTCATCACGCTGTTGCCGCCGTCCGACCAGGCGTAGAACAGGATGCCGCCGTCGGAATCGTGGGTGACGAACCGGACCGCGGAGTCCGAGACCTGCCGGCAGTTGTCGAGCCCGACGTAAGGGCCGCCCCAGTCGTAGAACTGGTGCTTGAGCTTGCCGTCCGGGGTGTGGACGTTCAGGATCGGGCACCGGTACGGTTCGCGGCCGGTCTGCCAGTGGTGCTCGCCGCCGATCACGATGCTGCCGTCGACCGGGCTGACCGAGTTCGTCGGCTTCAGCCCGCCGGGGACGGCGATCGTGCTCAACGTCTTGCCCGCGGAATCGAGGGTGAACAGCCGGCCGGCCCCGAACCGGACCTGCTTGCCGTCCGCGGACAGGGTCAGCGTCGGGGCGGCGGACGGCCCCTTCACGTGTCGGACCCACTCGGCCTTGGCGGCGTCGGCCGTCAGCTTCGCCACGAAGGCGTGGTCGCACTTCGGCTTGTCGGCCTTCGGGTTCGGGTCGACTTCGCCCGCGGGCAGTTCGGCCACGTCCCCGCCGACCGACGCGATGCCCTCCGATGCTCGGCCGGCGACGTAGATCGCCCCGTCCGGGCCGACGGCGGCGGCGGTGGCGGCCCCGGTCCCCCACGGGAACCGGCGGACGGCCTGGACCTTCTTCAGGTCCGCGGAGCAGACCGCGACGAACGGCGTGGTCCCGTCCGTCCGCCAGCCGGGCTTCTCGAACACGGGGTTGCCGGCCTTGTCGAGCTTCGGCTTGCCCTTGTCCGTCGCGGGGACGGGCTTCGGCTCGGCCGGCGCGGGCCGGTCGGTGCCGATGACGGCCACCTCCACCCCCGGATCGAACGTCGGCCCGAGCACGGTCCCGACGAGGACGACCCGGCCGTCCGGCTGAAACCCGCCGCCGGCGAGCCACTCGTGCCCCTTGCCGCCGAGGAAGGTGGCGGCGACCACGTCCGCCCCGTCGCCGACGGACTTGCGGATGCGTTCCGGCTTCTTGGCCGGGTCCGGGGCCTGGGCGAGCGAAACGGCCGCCGCGAGCGCGAGCGGAAGGGAACCGAGCACGCGAACCATGAAGTCGCCTCCTGGGGTGGTATTCCATGCATTCTGTCAAGAATGAATGCACTCTGCCACTGCTATTTTCCGGCATCTCCCCCTTACGAATCCCGCTGAGCGGGGGCATCAGTCGCACGGAGGGCTGTCGCCGCGAATTCGTTCACCTGCTGTAACTTGCCCCGGTCAGACGCACCCACCAGCCCCGCTTCGGCCGTATATTGACATCGACCCGACGCGCAAGCGACGGTCGGCCCGATCCCCCGGAGGAACCACCATGACGTTCCGCGCGACTGCCCTGGCCCTCTTCGTGCTTGCCGCCCCCGTGTCCGCCGCCGAGCCCGACCTCGAAACGGCGTGGGCGGACCTGCTCAGCCCGGACGAGGCGAAGGCGACCCGGGCCGCCCTCGCGTTCGCGGCGAAGCCGGCCGAGTCCGTGGCGTTCCTGAAGGCCCGGGTCCGCCCGGTCAAGCGGGACCAGGCCGTCCTGACCAAGCTGTTCGCCGACCTGTCCGACGCCGACCCGAAGGTCCGCGAGGCGGCCCACGCGGACCTCGCGTACTACGGGAAGTTCATCAAGGGGGACCTGGAAAAGGCCCAGTCCGCGGCCGCCGACGAGGAGGCCCGCGACCGGCTGAAGCGGCTGCTGGACCGGATCGCCGCAGAGGAGAAGGAAAAGAACCCGCCCAAGGAGAACCCCAACCCGATCAACCCGAACGGGGGCGTCAGCGTCGGGGTGACGGTGGTCAACGGCGTGCGGACGGTCACGATCAACGGCCAGCCGCTCGACACGACCCCGCGGGTGGTGAAGGCCCTGCCGCCGCTGGCGTCGTGGGTCCGCGCGAGCCGGGCGATCGGGGTGCTGGAATTCCTGGGCACCCCGGACGCGGTCGCCGTGCTGGAGGCGCTCTCCGTCGGCGAGGACACCGCGCCGCCGACGACGCAGGCGCAGGACGCGCTCGCGCGGTTGAAGCGGAAGAAGTAGGGCAAGCGGGCGGAGGAGAAGTGAGGGGGTCTCGCCGCCCGGCCGGGCGGCGAGACCCGCAGTCGGGATCAGCAGGTGCCGCAGCAGACCGGGGTGTTGTTCATCATCATGCAGCAGGTGCAGCCGGCCTTCATGCAGGCCATCATGCACTCGCAGCAGCCTTGAATCATGTCGCAGCAGGCCTTGTCGCCGCTGGTGCAGGTGACGCAGCAGCCGGT
This sequence comes from uncultured Alcaligenaceae bacterium, assembly GCA_964444365.1. GTDB lineage: Bacteria > Planctomycetota > Planctomycetia > Gemmatales > Gemmataceae > CAYUHJ01. The sequence goes on from CAYUHJ010000385.1 coordinate 3,426, forward strand.
CTTGGTCATCTCGACCTTGCACATGCCCATCGTCAGGTTGCAGCAGCAGACCATCATGCCGTTCATCATG
>CAYUHJ010000386.1:0-3490 GCA_964444365.1 uncultured Alcaligenaceae bacterium
CTTCCGCGCGGGACGATTTCCGCACCGGTGGACGCTGTTCCCCTCACCCCCAACCCCTCTCCCCCAACGGGAGAGGGGAGCACGAATGACGAGTTGGGATGAGTCTACTCGAATTCCCCCGCGTAGAGGTAGCTGTCGTCCCCGGCGGGGTGCTGCTCGGTCGCGGTGACGGGCACGTTCGCCTCCTGCAGTGCCCGCACCCCGGCCGGTGACAGGGCGTTGTCGCTGAGGTTCAGCGACTGCAGGTGTCGGCCGTGCCGGGCGAGGAGTTCCGCCCCGCCGTCGGTGATCGCCCCGTGCGACAGGTCGAGGACGCGGAGCCGGGCGAGCATTCCGCTTTCGACGAGGATTTGGACGCCGTCGTCGCCCATGTTCGACTCGCGCAGCGCGAGGTGAGTGAGCTTCGTCAGGTGCGACGAGCGGAACAGCGGGGCGACTTCGTCGAGGGGCAGGTACGAGCCGCGGGCGCGACCGTGGGTGCCGGAGTCTTCCCAGTCGACGTAGCCGTGCGGGAAGCAGTCGAGCCGTTCGAGGTTCGCGAACGCCGGGTTCGCGGCGAGCAGGTGAAGCGGGTAGTGGTGGTCGTGGTGGTAGTCGAGGCGGCGCAAGTTCCCGACTTTCGGTGACCTGAAGAGTTCCGCGGCCGGGACGCCCATGGCGAACAGTCGGAGTTCGCGGAGGCCGGGAAACCACGACAGCATCGAGTCGGCCGTGCCTTCAAAACCCGTCGCGTTGCCGTCCTCCGGTTCCGGCCCCAGGCGGTAGCGAATGACGCTCGGAAGGCATGGTTCCGGAAGAGACGGGGAGTGTCCGCTCGAAGTCTGCGGCGCGACAAAACTGGTGTACATCGCGTTCAATTCTTGCAGCAGCCGGCATCCGGGCTCGCCCGCGAGTCGGCCCATGAACGTCGAATCCAGTTCGGGGAGGGTGAGCGTCGTCAACCACCCCCGACGGTACTCCCACGCCGCGCCGTCCATCTCCGGCCGCCTCGTCGTCACCCGCGAGAGCACCCGGCCGAACCACGTCCTCGGCGGCGGGGTCGGCGGCCGCGGCTCCCCCAACAGCGGCACTGCGAGGCCGCCGAGCCAGTCCCGTTCGTGGGCGGCGAGCAGTTCTTTCTCCCGTGCCCGCAGTACGTCGCGCTCGTCCTTCGAGAGCGACTCGTCTTCGAGGGCCAGCTGCACGCGGATGAACTCGCCGCGGGGGTCGCCCTGTTCGATGAGGTAGTCGGCATACGCGGCGTGGGCGGCGACGTCGTCCGGGTTCGCGACGAGGTGGGCTTCGAGTTCTTCGCGCATGGCGGCTCCCCTGTCCGAATCGTCGCGGTCTCCGTGAAATGTCCGCATGAACCCTCTCCGCGTCAACCTCGGCCCGCGCTCCTACGACATCGCATTTGCGGGTGACTCTCTCTTACTCCCTCCCCCTGGGAGGGGGGAGGGCTGGGGTGGGGGTCGCTTCAGTGGTGAACCTTCCACCCCCCACCCTAACCCTCCCCCCCAAGGGGGGAGGGGACTGGATGGGTTCGCCCGCCGTGTCGCGCCGAAGTCGGCCCTCGCGTTCGTCGTGTCGGACGGCAACGTCCAGCCGCACGCTTCCGCCGTGGCGAGTGCCCTTTCCTCGGCGGGATTCCGCACGGAAACCGCGACCGTTCCCCCTGGGGAAGAATCCAAGTCGGTCGCGGTCGCGCACACCCTGTACGACCGGCTCGCGGACGTGAACGCCGACCGGAAGACGCTCGTCGTCGCGGTCGGGGGCGGCGTCGTCGGCGACCTGGCGGGGTTCGTGGCGGCGACGTACAACCGCGGGCTGCCGCTGTTCATGGTGCCGACGACGCTGCTGGCGATGGTCGACTCGTCCGTCGGCGGGAAGGTCGGGGTGAACCATCCGAAGGGGAAGAATCTCATCGGCTCCTTCCACCAGCCGGCGGGCGTCTGGATCGACCCCGCGTACCTCGACACGTTGCCCGACCGCGAGTTCCGCAGCGGATTGGCCGAGGTCGTGAAGTACGGCGTCATCCTCGACCCGGAATTCTTCGCCTTCGTGGAAGCGAACGTCGCCGCGATTCTGAACCGCGACCCGGCCGTGATCCGGCACATCGTCGCGCGGTCGTGCCGGCTCAAGGCGGACGTCGTCGAGCAGGACGAACGCGAGGAAACGGGGCTTCGCGCGGTGTTGAACTACGGCCACACCTTTGCCCACGCCTTCGAGACGGTCGGCGGCTACGGCGCGTGGCTACACGGCGAGGCAGTGTCCGCGGGCATGGTGTGCGCGAGCCGACTCGCCGAGATACTCGGGCGGATTCCGGCGGGTTTCCCCCAACGGGAAACGCAGTTGCTGACCTCGCTCGGGTTGCCGGTGACACCCCTGCGTCACTGGCCGATCGACGCGATGGTCGACGTGATGCGGCGCGACAAGAAAGCGGAAGCCGGCAAGCTCCGGTTCGTGCTCCCGACCCGGCTGGGCCACGTCGAACTCGTCGACGGCGTGCCGGAACCGCTGGTGCGAGACGTGCTGGAAACGGCGTGACGCGGGGGATTCCGTAGCCTGAGGGGGTCGGATTCGCCCGCCTCACGGATGCACTCATGGCCGCGCCGTCCCGCGAAGAACTCGCCACGAAGTACATCGAGTCGCTGCCGTACCCGCCGTACCCGGTGCAGGAAGAGGCCCTCCTTTCGTGGTTCATGAGCGAGCAGGGCGTGCTCGTGTGCGCCCCCACCGGCACCGGGAAGACGCTCATCGCGCAGGCGGCCCTCTACGAAGCGCTGCACACGAACCGCGTCGCGTACTACACGACGCCGTTGATCGCGTTGACCGAGCAAAAGTTCCAGGAAATGCAGGTCCAGGCGGAACGCTGGGGGTTCAAGAAGGAGGACGTCGGTCTCGTCACCGGCAACCGCAAGGTGAACCCGAACGCCCGCGTGCTGATCGTCGTCGCCGAGATTCTGCTGAACCGCTTGCTGCACCCGGAAGGCCACTCGCTCGAACACGTCTCCGCCGTCGTGATGGACGAGTTCCACAGCTTCGCCGACCCCGAACGCGGCATCGTCTGGGAACTGTCGCTGAACATGCTGCCAAAACACGTCCGGCTGTTGCTGCTGTCCGCGACGGTGGGGAACGCCGTCGAGTTCCTGAACTGGCTCGACCGCTGTCACGGGCGGAAGCTGGAACTCGTCGAGGGGCGCGAGCGCAAGATCCCGCTGACGTACCACTGGGTGCCCGACCTGTTCCTGAACGATTTGCTCGTCCGCATGGCCCACGGCGACGACGCTTCGCGCAAAACCCCCGCCCTCGTGTTCGCCTTCAACCGCGACGAGTGCTGGAGCGTGGCCGAGCAGTTGAAGGGGCTCGACCTGATGAATTCGGCCCAGAAATCCGCGTTAAACAAGGAAGTCGACGCCCTCGACTGGCCCGTCGGCATCGGCCCGAAGCTGAAGCAGATGCTCCGCCGCGGCGTCGGCGTCCACCACGCGGGGCTGCTGCCGAAGTACCG
>CAYUHJ010000387.1:0-3474 GCA_964444365.1 uncultured Alcaligenaceae bacterium
GAGACCGCACCATGTCCAAGCCCGCCCACAAGCTCCGCGCCGGGGCCCTCACCGTTACGATCTGGAAGAACGAGTCCGCGAACGGCCCGTGGTACTCGGCCACGCCGTCCCGCAGCTACAAGCAGGGCGAGGAGTGGAAGGAGACGGACAGCTTCGGCGAGAGCGACCTGCTCCTCGTTTCCAAGTTGCTCGACCAGGCCCACAGCTGGATCCTGGAGCAGCAGGCCGACCGCTCCCAGGCGGCGTGATTCCGTACGATCCGCTAGATACCGGCACGTCCCGCCGCCAGCGTCGTGAACACGGTTCGTCGTGTTCACGGACGTCCGCACCTCCGCCCGCAACCACGATCCCGACCGCCCCGCCACATGTCCCGCAAGCCGGCCGCCCGGCAACTCACCATCTTTGACCTCGACGACTCGCCCGGAGACGGCCCGATGCAGTACAAGACCCTGGCCCTCGGCCTGATCCAGTCGCACCCGACGCTCCACCGCCACCTCCGCCGCACGCGGCGGCTGATGGTGGCCATGGACGCCTACGCGACCGACCTGCGGACGGACTACCTGTTACGGATCGAACTGCTGACCCGGTCGAGACCGGACCTCGACCCGCCGTCCCGGACGGCGGTCGCCCTGGAACAGGCCCTGCTCGACCTGCAAGCCCGCCTCTCGGCGGAAGCGGCGCTGCTCGCCCACGACCCCAACCCCTGACGCCCGCCGCCCGGTTCCTCCGGCGGCGCACCGGGCCGTCGTTGTTCGACGACGCGCCGGACCACGGTGAACCTGAACCCACGCCGCCACCCCCGCCCGCCGCTCACGCCCCGGTCATGCCGGAAGCCGACCCCCGGGTCGCCGCCGGTGAGAAGGGCAAGGCCCGCGACATCCTGGACGCCGTGCGGGTGCTGAAGGCCGTCGAGGCCGACGGCCGCGAGGCCACCGCCGACGAACGGGCCGCGTTGGGCCGCTTCCCCGGGTTCGGGCCGGTCGCCCTGTCCCTGTTCCCCAACCCGTCCACCGGCCGGTACAAGGACGCCTCCTGGCGGGTACTCGGCGAGGAGTTGCGGACGCTCCTCACCGCGGACGAGTACGCGAGCGCCAAACGCACCACGTTCACCGCCTTCTACACCTCCCCGGTCGTCGTCGACGCCCTGTACGCGGCGCAGGCCCGCCTCGGCACCCCGCCCGACGCGCTCGTTCTGGAGCCGGGGTGTGGGTCGGGCAACTTCCTCGCCCGCGCCGGCGCCGGCATGCGGTTCGTCGGCGTCGAACAAGACTCGCTTTCGGGCCGGATCGCAAGGGCACGGTTCCCGTCCCACGAGGTCCGGATCGAGGGGTTTCAGGACAGCCGGCTGCCTGACGGCGGGTTCGACGCGGTCGTCGGCAACGTCCCGTTCGCCGACCTGAAGCTGGAGCACCGCGGGCAGAAACTCGCCCTGCACGACTACTTCCTCGCCAGATCGATCGACTCCCTGGCCCCCGGCGGGGTGCTGGCGGCCGTCACCAGCCACTTCACCCTGGACAAGCAGAACGCCGCCGCCCGCGAGTACCTGGCGGCCCACGCCGACTTCCTCGGCGCGGTCCGGCTGCCGTCCGACGCCTTCAAGCGCGAGGGCACGGCCGTGGTCACCGACCTCGTCTTCTTCCGCAAGCGGTCCCCGGGAGAACCGGCACGGCACGCCGACCCGGACTGGCTGGCGACCGACACGGTGGACGTCGACGGGGCGGAGGTGGGGATCAGCCGCTACTTCCGCAATCACCCGGAGATGGTGCTCGGAACGCTCAGCCGCAAGGACACGCTCTACGCCGACGGGTACAGCGTGGTCTCGACCGGCGACCTGGCCGAACAACTCGCGGGGGCGATCCGCCGCCTGCCGGAACTGCCGCCCCGCGCCTCCGTCGCGGACGACCGACCGGCCCCCGTCCGGCCCTTCGTCGCGCCCCCGCCCGAGCGGCACGTCACCGAGGGGAGCCTGTTCGTCGGCGACGACCGCCGGATCTACCAGATCGAGGGCGGCAAGGCGGAGCCGGTCGTCTACGGCGGGGTGACCCTGACCGCGTCCACCACCGTCGGCCGCCGCGTCGCCGGGCTGGTGGGCCTGCGCGACCTCGCCCGCCAGGTGCTCCGCTCACAGAACGAGGGCTGGCCGGCGGACGCCCGCGAGACCGCCCGCCGGGACCTGAACCGCGCCTACGACGCCTTCGTCGCCGCCCACGGGCCGGTCAACAAAACCACGTTCACCGAGACCGCGAACGGCGGGGTGGTCCGCCGGACCCCCAACCTGGTGCGGTTCCGCGACGACCCGGACGCCATGCTGGTCATGGCCCTGGAGGAGTACGACGAGGTCACCGGGGAAGCCAAGAAGGCCCCGATCCTGCTGCGCGACGTGGTGGGCCAGGCCCCGCCCATCACCCGCGTCGCGACCGCCGAGGACGGGCTCCTCGTCTCGCTCGACCGCACCGGGGCTGTGGACCTGCACCTTGTCGCCGAACTGTACGGCAAGCCGGAAGACGCCGTGATCGCCGAACTCGGCGACCTGATCTACAAGGACCCGGCCAGCGGCCGGTGGGAGCCGGCCGACGCCTACCTGTCCGGGGACGTGCGGGCCAAGCTCAAGGCCGCCGAGGCGGCCGGGCCGGCGTTCGCCCGTAACGCCGCCGCCCTGCACGGGGTCCAGCCGGAGGACGTGCTGCCCGGCGACATCGACGCCAACCTCGGGGCCCCGTGGGTCCCGGTCGAAGACGTGGTGGCCTTCGCTGCGGACCTGTTCGGGGTGCCGCCCGCGTCCGTGGACGCGAAGCACCTGCCCCGGGACGCCGTCTGGACGCTGGACGCCGGGTACGCGGCCGAGCGGTCGGTGGCCGCGACCGCCGACTACGGCACCGCCCGCGCCAACGGCACCTGGCTGCTGGAACTCGCCCTGAACCAGAAGACGCCGGTGATCTACGACCCCGACCCGGGCGACCCGGACAAGCGGGTGGTCAGCCCCGAGGCAACGCTCGCCGCCAAGGAGAAGCAGCAGCGGATCAAGGACCGGTTCAGGGCCTGGGTGTTCGCCGAACCGGACCGCACGGAGCGGCTGGTGCGGGTCTATAACGACGCCTTCAACAACCTCCGCCCGCGGCAGTTCGACGGCTCCCACCTGCACTTCCCCGGGATGACGCAGGCAGTGCGTTTAAACCCCCACCAGGCCGACGCCGTCTGGCGGGGCGTGAGCGGCGGCAACACCCTGCTCGCACATGCCGTCGGAGCCGGCAAGACGTTCACCATGGCCGCGACCGGGATGAAGCTGCGGCAGGCCGGGCTGGTCCGCAAGCCGATGTACGTGGTCCCCAACCACATGCTCGAGCAGTTCGGCCGCGAGTTCCTCCAGCTCTACCCGAACGCCCGCCTGCTGATCGCCGGCCGCGAGGACATGGGCCGCGACCGCCGCAAGCTGCTCACCGCCAAGATCGCCTCCGGCGACTGGGACGGGATCGT
>CAYUHJ010000388.1:0-3466 GCA_964444365.1 uncultured Alcaligenaceae bacterium
GTGATCTCACGGCGGACGAAATCTGGGAGCGGCTGCCCGAGGGCGAGCGGGTGAACAAGGTGCGGTTCAAGTCCGTGCTCCCGAGCGAGAGTGGAAGGCTGTGGGTGCGGAAAGGCGGGGGGAGCCGGCCGTATGTCTACTCGCTCGATTTGGGACGAGGGTGAGGTTTGTTGGTAAGCCCCCCGTACCCCCCATATGTTTGGGGTACTTACAACAACAAAACCCCAAGAAAAGCAGTGCTTCCCGTTTGTTGTTGTAATCGGCCCCAGGAGGGGGGTCCGGGGCGGGTCTTGCCGACAAATTCCTTTCTCGCCCGCGGTTGGAAACCCCCGCTCGCCGGGGCTCGCCTCGCCGAACCTTAGCGGTTCTCCCGGCCGCCCCGCTTCCGCAACTTCCCCGGCTTCTTCCCGCGTAACGGGATTGCGGAAGGGCTTGACCGCGACGCCCCCGGAGGGAATGCTTCGTTGCCTCACGTTCCGACCGGGGAAGTCGGCGGGGGCGGGGGATGTTCCGATGCGGTGGGGGTGGCTCGTCATCCTCGTGGCGGCTCTGGCCGGGTGTAAGGCCCTGGACCGCAGCGGCACGCGCGACCGCGAGCGGTCCCCCGGCGACACCACCTCCCGCACCAAGCCCCGGCCCGACAAGGCCGACAAATCCGGCGACCCGCACTGGCTCGACGGCCCCGCCGGGACGACCACCGGCAAGGGCGACCTGCCCGCGAAGAAGCCCGGCCCGCCCCCCGCCGACTCGTGGGCCGACCCCCGCGACCCGAACTTCGACGTGCGGACCGAGGTCAAGGGCACGCTCGGCGGGTACGTCACCGACCCGGACGGCCGCAAGCTCGCGGACGTGTTCATCGAAGTCCAACTCGTCCAGCCGAACGGCCCCGGCGGTGCCCCGGTCGGCGTGCAGACGGACGAGCGCGGGTACTTCCTCATCAAGGGGCTGAAGTCCGGCGAGTCCTACGTTCTGACGGCGAGAACGACCCGCGACGGGCAGCCGATGGCCGGCCAGGTCTACGCGAAGCCGCCGAACGTCTACATCCGCCTGGCCCTCGTGGAAGGGCTGACGCTGCCGCCGACGCCGAAGACGGCTCCGTCGCCGGGTGGGACCGGGGGGAACACCACGCTGCCGGCCCCGGTCCCGCTGTCCGGCGACCCGGCCACCCTCCCGCCGCCCGGCCCCGTGGATAGCGCCGACGGCGCGTACACCCCCGGCGGCACCGCCCGCCCGGCCCCGGGTCCGGGCGGCCCGCCGGCCCGGGTGGTCCCCGGCCGCCCCGACCTGACGACGGACGGCCCGAAGCCGGACTGGCGGCCGCCCACCGCGACGATCCCGTCCCCGGCGCTGCCGTCCGTCCTGCCGCCGACTTCACAGGTGGACCCCGGCAAGACGCAGTCCCGGTCCGTCCGCCCGAAGGCCGAGTTCGTGCTGGTCGACACGAGCGGCCGCCCCCGCGAGTTCCCGTCCGGCCGGGCCGACGACTTGATCTTGCTCGACTTCATGACGACGACGTGCGTCCCGTGCAAGAAGGCGGTCCCGACGCTGAAGGCGTTGCAAGCGAAGTACGGCACCCGCGGGCTGGAGGTGGTCGGCGTCTGCTGCGACGAGTCCGAGACGGCCACCCGCCGCGTCTCCGCGGGCGAGTACCAGAAGGCGTACGGGTTGAACTACCTCGTCTACGTCGAGCCCGGCTCCCGCCCCGGCACGGTGATGAAGAAGTTCCGCGTCGAGTGGTTCCCGACGTTCGTCCTGCTCGACGGCACCGGCGAGGAACTCTGGCGCGGCGACTCCCGCGACCTGGGCGGCCTCGAAGACGCGATCCGCGACCGCCTGTCCCGGTGACGCCGCCGGGCGAAGCTCGCGTTGACGGAACCGGCCGAACGACTATATTTCTCATCTCAGCGAATCGGCCCCGCCGACCGCGCCGCCTTAGCTCAGCGGTAGAGCACGGCTTTCGTAAAGCCGGGGTCCAGGGTTCAAATCCCTGAGGCGGCTTTCTGCAGTTCCTTCCGGGGGTTTCTTCCCCCTGTTCCGATCCGGCCTGCTCGAACCGCGAACGCCCGTTCCGACCCGGTCGGGGTGCGCCCGAACCGGCCGGGTGCCCGGACTCTGACCGAGGTTTGGTTGACCCCAGAGAGGGTTGTGTCGCCGCGCCTGCAACCGAATGGCGGTGAGGGGTTGGGGCTAAGGGGCAGCCTGTCACCGTCTGCAACCCCTGACCGGGGGTGAAGGAAGGTGGTCGCATTCGCGCGGGGCAGGGGGTACAACGGATGAAGTTCTTTTCGACCGCGTGCCGGGATGGGTGAGCGAGTCGGCTGCGGGGCTGGGGGCGTCACCTAACCGGCTCCGGGTTCGCCTCCCGGACGCGCGCGAACGGTCCCCCGGACGGTCCGGTGGACCCCTCTCCACCCCTCTGGGAGTGTGTCATGTACCGCCGAGAAGTGCTCGCCGGGCTGGGGGCGGGCGTCGCGGTCCTCGCCGCCGCCGGGACCGCGACCGCCGACGACAAGCCGAAGGACCACAAGGAGTGCTGCACGGACTGCTGCGACTCCTGCGCGAAGTGTGCGGCCGAGTGCCTGACGTGCTACGCCCACTGCGCCGAGCAGGTCGAGAAGGGCAAGACAGAGTACGCCGCCTGCGCCAGGGCGTGCCTCGACTGTGCGGAGTTCTGCAAGATGTGCCTGGCGGTTTGTGCGAAGGCCGGGCCGATGGCGGCACTGGCGTGCGAGGCGTGTGCGAAGGCGTGCGAGATGTGTGCGAAGGCGTGCGAAAAGCACCCGGACGACAAGGCCTGTGCCGCGTGCGCGAAAGTCTGTCGCGCGTGCCTGAAGTGCTGCACCTCGTGCTGCAAGAAGTGATGCGGCGGGTACGGGGGGCCGGCCCCCGCACCGCCCTGCCACGACGGGCGGGGACGGACCCGTCCCCGCCGGGCCGGATCAGTACCGGTAGTGGTCCGTCTTGTACGGGCCGTCCTTCGGCACGTGGATGTACGCGGCCTGCTCCGGCGTCAACTCGGTGAGCTGCACGTTGAGCTTCTTCAGCTGCAACCGGGCGACGTGCTCGTCGAGTTTCTTCGGCAGGACGTACACGCCGACGGGGTACTTGCTGTTGTGCTGCCAGAGTTCGATCTGGGCCAGCGTCTGGTTCGCGAAGGAGGAACTCATGACGTAGGACGGGTGGCCGGTGCCGCACCCGAGGTTCACCAACCGGCCCTTGGCGAGCAGGATGATCCGCTTGCCGTCGGGGAAGATGACGTGGTCGACCTGGGGCTTGATCTCCTCCCAGCGGTAGTCTTCGAGGCTGGCCACGTCGATCTCGTTGTCGAAGTGGCCGATGTTGCAGACGATGGCCTGGTTCTTCATCGCCTTCATGTGGGCGTGGGTGATGACCTTGTAGTTGCCTGTGGCCGTCACGAAGATGTCGGCCTTGTCGGCGGCGTAGTCCATCGTCACGACGCGGTAGC
>CAYUHJ010000389.1:0-3449 GCA_964444365.1 uncultured Alcaligenaceae bacterium
AGCCGGTGCGGAAGCCGAGCACGATCTGCAAGTCCCTGGCGATCGGCGACCCGGCGGACGGCGTCTTCTCCGCGAAGCTCATCAAGCAGACCGGCGGCTGGGCCGAGGACGTGACCGACGACGAGATCGTCGAGAACATGCTGCTCCTGGCCCGCACCGAGGGCGTCTTCGCGGAAACGGCCGGCGGCGTGACTTTGGCCGTGACGCGCAAGCTCATCGAGCAGGGCCGCATCCCGCGGGATGAGGAGATCGTCATCTGCATCACCGGCAACGGCCTGAAGACGCAGGACTGCGTCGCCGAGGCGGTGGAGCAGCCGGCCCTCATCAAGCCGAGCCTGGACGCGTTCGAGGCGATCTACAACAACGCGGCGGAACCTATGCTGGTTTAATACAAGCATCTCACACAAAGCCACAAAGGCACAAAGTTTGAATATCTGACAGTGGCTTTCTTCGTGACTTTGTGGCTTTGTGTGAGACGGACTTTCATTCGGAGCATCTATGGCGATTACGGTTCAAATTCCCCCGCCGATGCGGGAGTTGACGGGCGGTAAGATCGACGTGCCGGTGACGGGCGGCACCGTGAAGGCGTGCCTCGACGACCTTGTCGTGCAATTCCCCGCGTTCAAGCCGAAGCTGTTCAACGCCGCCGGCGTGCTGCACCCGCACATTAACATCCTGGTGAACGACGAGGACATCCGCTTCCTCGACGACGCGGACACGGCCGTCACAGCCGGGCAAATCGTGGCAATCCTGCCCGCGGTGGCAGGGGGTTGATGAGAGCCGCGACCGCAAGGGAGCGGCCGCTGCATGAATGAAATCGCTTCATTACTGGCTGAGGAATCCGTCCATCAGTCCTGTGTCCTCACCGTTGAGCCGGCCGCTCCCTTGCGGTCGCGGCTCTCGAAAGAATAGATGGCAACTGAAGAACCTACCGAAGACGAAGAATCCCCCGAAGGGGCGGCGGTTTTCCCGCTGATTCCCGTGGAACTCGGCGTCAGCCCGCTGCTGCTCGCGGCGTTGCACGCCTACGTCTTCCTCGAAGGGTCGGACGCGAGCGTGCTGAACGGCACCGTTGCCGAGGAAGCGTTGGAGTACCTCGTCGGGTACCTGCAACGGATGCAAGGCGACGAGTTGCGGCGGGTCCGCGAGGACTTTCAAACCCTGGCCGCGTTCGCGAAAGCGGAGAAGTGGCCGAAGCAGCAGGTGCGGTTCCTGCAAGAATTTCTCAAAGAGCACGGGATCAATTAACGTGTAGCCGCGACGCGACAGCGGAGCGCGAGACGCCACTACACGGGGAATGGATGATGAACACCGAAAACCCCCTCGAACGCTACTCCCGCCAGATGCGCGTCCCCGGCATTGGCAAGGCCGGGCAGCAGAAGATCATGAACGCCCGCGTCACGCTTTGCGGCGTCGGGGCACTCGGGACGGTGTTGGCGAACACCCTCGTCCGCGCCGGCGTCGGCTTCGTCCGCGTCGTCGACCGTGACTTCGTGGAACCCTCCAACCTGCAACGGCAGGTGTTGTTCGACGAGTCCGACGTGACGGGCAACTTGCCGAAGGCGGAAGCCGCAGCGATCAAGTTGCGGCAAATCAACTCGTCGGTGACGGTCGAGCCCGTCGTCGCGGACATCAACCGCACCAACATTGAAGACTTATGCAAAGACGCCGACCTCATACTCGACGGCACCGACAACTTTGAGGTGCGGTATCTTATCAATGATGTCGCCATCAAACATAACAAGCCGTGGGTGTATGGCGGCGCGGTCGGCACCGAGGGGATGTCGATGACGATCCTCCCCGGCGAGACGCCGTGCCTGCGCTGCGTATTCGAAGCGTCCCCCGGCCCCGGCGAGGTCGGCACGTGCGAGACGGCCGGCGTCCTCGGGCCGATCGTGGGGATCATCGCGAACTTCCAGTCCGCCGAAGCCTTGAAGATCCTGGCGGGCAAATCGGACGCCATCAACCGCGAACTGTTCTGCATCAACCTGTGGGACAACACCAATCGCCGGGTGAAAGTGGCACCGCTGAAAGGCCGCAAGGGGAAGTGCCCGTGCTGCTCGCTCCGCGAGTTTTCGTGGCTCGAAGGGGAGCAGGGGACGCAAACGACGTCGTTGTGCGGCCGAAACGCGGTGCAGGTGACGCAGCGCCGGGCGTCCGCCCTCGACTTCGGCGAACTCGGCAAGCAACTCGCCGCGTCCGGCACCGTCACCGCGAACAAGTTCCTGCTCAAGTTCCAGGTGACGGACGCCGGCGAGGGGTACGAGTTTACCGTCTTCCCCGACGGCCGCGCGATCATCAAGGGGACCGACAACACCGACCGGGCGCGGACGTTATACTCGAAATACATTGGGCATTGAGGCAACAATGCTGGCAGTATCCGTTGTCGCGATCTTGGTCGGCTACGGGATCGTTACGCTTGTTTACTGTGTTGCGATGGCCGTAGTCGCCAGGGCATTCGGCGTCGGGGTCAAGGTCGTTTCGGTCGGACTTGGCCCGCGAATTTGGACTCATTGCAGTGACCGCTGGGAATTTCAGTTGAAGCTCATCCCGGTCGGTGGTTGGATTCGACTGGCCGACGAGGAAAACGAAGGTCCGGTCGAGGAACGGTTTTCGTCAGCGAGTTGGTCCACGAAGTCGCTCGTTTTCCTCGCGGGTCCGGTTTCGTCTTTCCTTGTCGGATCTCTCTTGCTTGCTACTCCTGTTTGGTCCGGTGGAACGCAGATTGTTGTCATTCCCGGTAGCGAGTCGGCCCTTCATCACAGCGGATTGGGGCCACTTGTTGTAAGCGATCAACCCGCAAGCTATCGGGGTCAACTCGAATTGTTTGATCAAACGGCATGGCAAATCCTCGTCCGACTCCTGACATTCCAATCCCTCGGCGATTTTAGCGGGCCGGTGGGTTGGGTCCGCACCGCAGCGGAAGCGGGCAGAACATCCTTGTTTGCAGCCGTTTCGCTAATCGGTGTGGCTGCGTGGTTTAACGCCTTATCCAATCTGCTGCCTATCCCGACACTCAACGGGGGGCACCTCGTCCTGCTCCCCGTTTACTCGGAGCGGATCCGAATCGGACTTTCATATATCGGACTCGGGCTGATCGGCCTCCTATTGCTCCGCCTCGTTCTCGCCGATGTGGAGTGGTATCGGAGTATCAGTTGAGCACCCATAAATGGGTGCAGATTGCTACTTCACCGGCCAGATCACCCGGCCCGGTGTCGTGGTGCGGATGCTGTACAGCGTGCCGCCGCCCGTGATGTACAAGGTCTTCAAATCCTCGCCGCCGAAGGCGCAGTTCGTGACCTCGTCCGTCGGCACCGCCAGGAACGCGAGCAACTTGCCGGTGTCCGGGTCGAGGACGTAGATGCCGCCCTTCACGTCGTCGGCCGGTTCCGCGGGCGGGTTCGGCTTGTTCAGCCCGCCGGCGACGTACAGCCGGCCCTTCGCGTCCT
>CAYUHJ010000390.1:0-3448 GCA_964444365.1 uncultured Alcaligenaceae bacterium
GGGGGGGGGGGGGGGCGGGGGGGGGGGGGGGGGGCGGGGCGCGGGGGGGGGGGGCGGGGGGGGCGCGGGGGGGGGCGGCCCCGCCGCTCGCCGCGGGCGTCACTTCTTCCGGCGTTCCGCTTCCAGCAACTTCATCCACTCGCCCATGTAGTGCCCGTGGTCGTGGTAGGTCCGGCCGCTCACGAGGTTGCGGTCGACCACGCACGGGGCGTCGACGTAGTGCCCGCCGCAGACCTCCAGGTCGAACTTACACTTCGCGACGGTCGCCATCCGGCGGCCGGCCACGCACCCGGCCCGGGCGGGGATTTCGACCCCGTGGCAGACGCTGGCGATCGGCTTGTCGTGCTGGAAGAAGTACCGGGTGATGCGGATCAGGTCTTCGTCGTCGCGGATGTACTCGGGGGCCCGGCCGCCGGAAAAGAAGACGCCGAGGTAGTCTTCGGGCCGCACGTCCTTGAACGCGACGTCGGCCTCGATGGTGTAGCCTTCCCACTCCCGGGTGATGTGCCAGCCCGGCTTCACCTCGTGCATCACCATGTGGTACCGCTTCTTCTCCGGCCCCGCGACCACGGGCGCGATCCCGGCCTCCTGCAGCCGGTAGTACGGGTAGAGCGTGTCGACGGTTTCCGTCGCGTCGCCGATGACGATGAGCGCTCGGTCCACGGGGGGCTTACTCCTTCGGGGCCGCGTCCTTCTTCCGCCGGCTCGTCGCGCGGTAAATCCACTTCTCCGCCCCGAGGCCGTTGTTGTCGTTCACGACGATGTCGCCGAGCTTGTGCTTGCGGTCGTCGGTCGGCCGGGTGAAGTCCAGTTGCAGCGTCTTCCGGCTGATGATCTCGTCCCCGGACTCCGTCAGGGCCCGGGCCAGCCCGTTCGACAGGCCGGTGACGTACACGCTGAAGTTGTTCGTCTTCGACGACTTTTCCGAGACGTCCGGCCAGACGGCCACCCCGTACACCGCCCGCGGGATGGAGTCCGGCTTCGTCACGGGGATGCGGTCCTTGCTGATCGAAATGCACGTGTGCAGGTTCAGCGCCCCGGTCGGGTCTTCGATCTCGCGGATCTTCTTGACCACCAGCGGCTGCGGCTCGTCCAGGTAGTTGGCCGGCACGTCCTTCGTGACGAGTTCCATTTCCGGGAAGAACGTCTGCGGCGTGTCGGACTTGTTCCACACCATGTAGACCATGTACCAGACGATACGCCGGCCCTTGTCCGCGGTGTCCACGGGCAAGATGCGGACCGGTGTGTACGCGAAGTTCAGCGTCCACGCGCCGGGCTGGTCTTGCGGCAGATCGATGGGGTCCACCGTGCGGAACTGCGGCCCGGCGATGTTCTGCGCGAACAGGTCCGGCCCGAACAACCCGGCCCCGGTGAGAACGGCGGCCCCACGGAGGAACCCGCGCCGGTCCAGATTGCGTTCGCCCCGCGTCATGGGAAACCCTCGCATTCGCCGGGGTGCCGGAAATCCCGACACGGCCCCGTATTGGCGACCATAGCCGCGGTCGCCCCGCGGATCAAGTGAATGTCGGCGATCCGGCCGGCGGATGGGGGCCGACCGGCCGCGCCCCCGTCGCATCCGGTTTTGCCGGGCCGCGTTCGTCTGGTAAAATCCGGGCTGTCGCCCCGCCCGGAGTCGCCATGTCCACCGCCGTGTTGCTCGCCCTGGCCGCGGTCGCCGCTCCCAAGCCGGTCCCCCTCGACGCCGAGCCCGCGACGCCCTACGTCTGGCGGGTCGTGCTGCACACCCCGACGCACCCGCTCGTCACCCCGGCGTTCCGGGACCAGCTCGTCCGGGACGTGAAGGCCGCCCTCGCCCCGGCCGTCGGCGACCTCGCGCGGGTCGAGGTGGTCGACCTCGCGTCCGTGCCGGCGAAGACGTGGGAGCCCCTCTGGACCGCGTTCGCCGAGAAGGGGCCGGACGCGCTCGACGCCCCGGAGTTCCGCACCCTGACGGGGGTGAAGACGCACTTCCTCCGCGTCGAGGTGCGGGACACCGGGTTCCGCCTGGAAGCCCGACAGCACGACGGCTCGACCGGGCTCGCGTCCCCCGTGCTGCGGGCGAAGGACACCCCCACCGCCGACACCGTCGGCCGGCTCGCGGGGCTGACCCTGGCCCGCGACTTCGGCCCGGTCGGCACCGTCATCGACTCGGACCCGAAGGAGGGGACCGCCACGGTGAAGTTCCGCGGCGGCACCCTGCCCGGCTTCGACAAGTTCGTCCAGCCGGGCGACGTGTTCGCGGTGGCGATGATCCGCGAGACGCCGGCCCCGCCCCCCGCGAGCGGTGGCGAGCGGCGCGGCGTCAGCCCGCCGCCGAAAACCCCGCCGGTGCAGGTCGCGAAGCCGTGGGGGGATTACGCGGTGCTGAGGGTGGCCGGCCCGCTCCGCGACGGGGCGTGCGAGTGCAAGGTGTTCAACCCGCTGGTGCAGAACCCGCTGCCCGTCGGGAAGTCCACGGTCGGCTACCGGTGCTTGAAGCTCGCGACGCAGGAAGCCCCGATCCAGGTCCGCGTCGTGGACACGAGCGGGAACCCGCCGCCGGCCGGGGCGCTGATCCGCGTCTGGGCGAACGACTTCGAGTTCACCCGCCGGCCGGACCCGCGCGACGCCCTCGAATCCCGCGACGGCACGTTCCGCTCCGCCCGCCCGATGCGGCACGTCGCCTGCCTGACGGTCGGCCTCGGGTCGACCCGCGAGGTCCGGTTCCCCCGCGCCGTGCTCGGGGCCGGGCCGATCGTGCTGCCGTTCGAGGTCGACGAAACCCAGGCCGCGAAGGCCGCGTTCGAGCGGGACTGCGACGACTTCCGCACCCGCGTCGTCGAGGCGCGGACCGCGCAGGCGGCACTCTTCGACGCGCTGGCCGTGCTCATCCCGAAGTTGAAGTTCCAGGACGCCCTCGACCGCGCCGCGGCCGGGCTGCGGTCCGCCGAGGACGCCGACCGGCAACTGTCCGCGGACCTGACGAAGCTCCGCGAATCCCCCCACGCCGCGGACGCGATGCCGGCGGCGCTGCTCGCCTCGGCGGCCGGGCAGATCCAGATCATCCGCGGCGCGATGCCGGTGCTGAGGGACCGCATCGAGGACTTGAAGCTGCAGATCGAGAAGGCGAAAGACCCGGTCCGGTTCGAGAAGGAGTTCCGCGCTAAGGAGATCACCAGCCGCATCCGGCAACTCATCGAGGCGGGCGAGGTCGCGGACGCCATCGCGCTGTACGACCAGCTGTACGAGGTGACGAAGTCCGACGAGGCGAAGGCGCTCAAGGCGAAGCTCGAACAGGAGTGGGAGCCGAAGTCCGACGACGTGAAGCAGGCCCGGGCGGTGGTGGCCGACGTGTGGAAGAAGGCGGTCACGGCGGCCGAGTACAAGGACGCCGCCCCCAAGCTGTCCGCCGCCGCCGACGTGCTGGCCCGCGAGAACGACCACCTCGGCCTGCGGCAGCTGATCGGCG
>CAYUHJ010000391.1:0-3442 GCA_964444365.1 uncultured Alcaligenaceae bacterium
CGTTGCAGCAGCGACGTGCTCCCGCGCTGCTCGCGGATCACGATCTCGACGGCCTGCTCGTACAGCGGGTCGCGCTCGCGGAGCTTCTCGCCGACCTCGCCGCTCGCCTCGGTCGCGCCCGCCTCCTTCTGCTCGCGGGTCTTCAGGTTCAGCAGTTCGCTGTCGTAGTTCGGCGACTCGGTCGCGATCGCCTCGACCACGCGCTCGATCTCGTCGTCCTCGACCAGCGCGCCCTGCGCT
This sequence comes from uncultured Alcaligenaceae bacterium, assembly GCA_964444365.1. Classification (GTDB taxonomy): domain Bacteria; phylum Planctomycetota; class Planctomycetia; order Gemmatales; family Gemmataceae; genus CAYUHJ01. Next base: position 241 of record CAYUHJ010000391.1, read on the forward strand.
CGCGTGGTGACGCCGGTCTGGAGGAACAGCATGTCGCCCCGGCCCAGCAACCGCTCGGCCCCCTTCTCGTCGAGCACCACGGCGCTGTCGGACCGGTTCGTCACCCGGAAGCACATGCGGGCCGGCAGGTTCGACTTGATGAGGCCGGTGATGACGTCCACCGTCGGCTTCTGCGTCGCGAGGATCAGGTGGATGCCCGCCGCCCGCGACTTCTGCGCCAGCCGGATGATGTGGCTCTCGACCTCCTTCTTCATCGACGACATGAGCAGGTCGCCGACCTCGTCGATGACGACGACGATGTACGGCAACTGGAGCGGGATCGCGTCCCGTTCGGCCGTCGACTCGTAGGGGACTCGCTTCAGGATCTCGGCGGACGAGAGTTCGTTGTACGCCGCGATGTTCCGCACCCGGGCCTGGCTGAGCAGGTCGTAGCGTTCCTCCATCTTGTCGACGGCCCAGCCCAAGATCGCCTCGGCCTTTTGCTGGTCGGTCACGACCTTGGTCATCAGGTGCGGGAGGCGGCCGTAGTCCGCGAACTCGACCTTCTTCGGGTCGATCAGGATCAGCCGGCACTCGTCGGCCGTGCGCGTGAGCAGGAAGCTCATCAGGACGGTGTTCAGGCACACGGACTTGCCCGTGCCCGTCCGCCCGGCGATGAGCAGGTGCGGCATCGTCGCCATGTCGTAGACGAGCGGCTTCCCCTCGACGTCTTTGCCGAGGAAGATTGGCAGCTTGAACTTCGCCGCCTTCGTGGACGTGGCAAGGATCACTTCCTTCAGCCGGACGGCCTGCCGGTGTTCGTTCGGGATCTCGACGCCGACCGTGGTGCGGTGCGGCAGCGGGGCGACGACGCGGACGCTGGACACGCCCATGTTCAGCGCGAGGTCGTCGGCCAGGGCGGTGACCTTGTTCAGCCGCAGGCCGGTTTCCAGACTCACTTCGTACTGCGTGATGACCGGCCCGGTGTGGATGCCGACCACCTTCACGTTCACGCCGAAGTCTGCGAAGGTTTTCTCCAGCAGGGCCGCGCGTTCGCGGAGCTTTTGCTCCTGGTCCCGCACGGGGGACGGGTCGGGGTCCGCGAGCAGGGCCAGCGACGGCAACTGGTAGTCGACCGGCTCCTCCACCGGCGCGGCCGGGCCGACCGACTTGCGGTCGATGACCCGCAGCGGGGCCGGCGTGTCGGTCGGCTTCGCGTCGTGCTTCGTGATCGGGATCGCGGCCACGGCCACCGGCGGCGGGATTTCCAGGTCGTCGTCCTCGTCGTCCTCGTCGTCGTCTTCCGGGCCGGCTTCCGGTTCGCGGACCGGCGGCGGCACGACCACCGGGGCGGGCGGAGTGGCTCGTTCCGGCCGCTTCTTCGGCAGCGAGTTCTGGAACGGGTTGCTCTCCACCTTCGGCGGCACGGCGGCCTTCGCCGTCCGCGGGGCACGTCGCAGGAGTCGCCGGAAGACCCCGTCCGCCGCGAGCAGGAGCCCGAGCACTCCCGCACCCGCAAGGACGAACCCCGGACCCGGCGGCGGGACGCGGGCGTCCAGTTCGACCCGCAGGACCGCACCGACCGAGCCGCCCTTCCCGAAGGCGGACGGGGTCGGCCCGCCGAGGTGTTCGCCGGCGAGGTCGGCGGCGGCCGCGGTCGTGACGGTCAGCAGCCCCCAGCCGCCCGCCCGCACGGCGAGCCGGAGCCACCCGCGCCGCGCCACGTACATCGCCAGGAGCACCCAGTAGCCGCCGAGCAGGACGACCGCCCCGACGCCGACGGCGTTCACGATCACCCCGGCGAGGGCGTTCCCCGCCGGGCCGAGGGGGTTGTCCGCGACGCCGGTCAGCGGTCGGTATCCGGCCACGGCAACGGCGGCAACCGCCCCGGCGAGGGCGAGCGTGCCGGAGGCGGCGTCCAGGCGGTAGCGGCGTTCGGGCATGATCGGCATCCGGCGGTCGGAGACACCAACTCGAATTCTGAGCTGGCCCGACCGCCGGACGGAAGGCGAGGCGAAGAATCCGGCGGAAATCCGAGCGGTCGGACGCGGCCGAACCGGCACGGCCGGCACGAACCGCACCGGTCCCGCGGGAGGCGGTCACGGCACCTGGGCCGTTTCGCCCACGTTCCGGGTGCAGAGAGCCCGGTAGTTCGCGAAGTCGATCGACTGGGCCACGAACCGGACCGACCCGTCGGCCAGGGCGAAGTTCGCCCCGCCGGTGTGGTAGCTGCGGAACCCGAACGCCCGCGGCCAGTCCGCCGGGTCCGCCACCGGCGTGTTGATCGGCCAGTTGCACGGGGCGTAGTCGCCGTTCGAGTAGTACAGCGACGAGTGGACGTTCTGGGTCGGGATGTCCTCGCCGACCATCAGCGTGTTCGACAGCCCGTCCGTGATGGTCACGAACCGGATCGGCTCCCGGTACACGTTGCGGTAGAACAGGCCGTTGCACCCGATGGTGCTGTGGCAGTCGCCGTACTCGCCGGTCCCGGCCCCGCCCATGCGGTGGTTGCCCATCACGCCCTTGTAGTTGTTCTGCGCGATCGGGGTGGGGTCCCACTGGAACTGCTTCGTCGTGGTCGGCTTGGTGTCCGGGTCCGAGGGGCAGCGGAACGTCGAGATGGGGGTGGTCACGAACGCCGTCAGGTTCGACCCGTTCAGGGCATTGGCCCCGCCGCCGAAGCCGACCGTCCGGCTCGGCTCCAGCCCGCGGAAGATCGCCTCCTGTTCCACGTAGGGCAGAATCTCGGTGATCCACCCGCGGCCGGTCGTCGGGGCGGGAGCGCCGGTGTCGCCGTAAGTGGTGCTGATCGGCAGCCGGCCGTTCGCGTCGTGGTAGCTGTGGACCGCCAGCGCGATCTGCTTCACGTTGTTCGTACACTTCGACCGGGCCGCCGCCTCGCGGACCTTCTGCACCGCGGGCAAGAGCAGGCCGATCAGGATCGCGATGATCGCGATCACGACCAGCAGTTCGATGAGGGTGAACCCGGCACGCGGCCGGGAACCGAAGCCACGGAACATGGGTGTGCTTCCGCCGGGAAGGGGGAACGTCTGAGTCCAGCCGCGTCGAGTGCGAGTCGCGGGGCTAAACAGTTCGATTGTCGGATTTCGTGGCAACCGTGTCAACGATGATTTTGTCGGAGTCAGGGCGACGCAACGTTTCAAGTTCGGCCGATTCAGTAGGTCACTCGCTCCGCGAGTGACTGCGCTTCCACCCTGAGAAA
>CAYUHJ010000392.1:0-3428 GCA_964444365.1 uncultured Alcaligenaceae bacterium
GTCTGAATCCTATCACGGCGGGCTGACGCCCCGCCGCCCGCCGGGCGGAATACAATCGCCGCATCCCACCTGCCGAACCGGAGACACGTCCATGCCCCTCGCCGGAATCATTCCCCCGGTCGTCACGCCGATGCTCGCGGACGAGTCCCTCGACCTGCCGCGGTTGAAGTCCCACATCGACTTCCTGCTGGCCCGCGGGGTCGACGGGATCTTCGTGCTCGGAACCACCGGCGAGTTCTACGCGCTCGACGAAACCGAGAAGCAGCGGGTCGTCGCGACGGCCGTGGAGCACGTCAACGGCCGCGTGCCGGTGTACGCCGGCACCGGGGCGGAGACGACGCGGGAGGTCGTGCGGCTCACGAAAATGGCCGAGAAAGAGCGCGCGAACGGGGTGTCCGTCATCACGCCGTACTTCCTGAAGCCGTCGCAGGCCGAGATGACCGACCACTTCCGCCGGGTCGCGGAGTGCTCGGCGATGCCGGTGATCCTTTACAACAACCCCGCCACCTGCGCCGGCGTGAGCATCGAACCCGGCACCGTCGCGAAGCTCGCCGCCGTGCCGGGGATCGTCGGCATCAAGGACTCGTCCGGCGACCTGGAAGGCACCTTCGAGATGGTGAAGCGGACGCCGCCGGAGTTCTCCGTTCTGATCGGCCGGGACTCGCTGATCCTGCCCGCGCTGACGTTCGGGGTGAAGGGGGCGATCCCGTCGACCTCGAACATCGCCCCGGACGTCGGCGTCGGCATTTACCGGTCGTTCCGGGCCGGCGACGCGGCCGCGGCGCAAGCCTTCCAGGACCGGTTCACGACCATCCGGCTCGTCATGAACCTGGCGACCGGCAACGGCGCGGTGAAGGAGGCGATGGCCCTCCTCGGCCGCCCCGCCGGTCCGAGCCGTGCCCCGATCGGCCCGATGCCGGCGGACAAGCGGGAGCGGTTGAAGGAAGCGTTGAAACTGGCGGGCGTGACGGAGTGACCTACGCCGGGTGGTGCGACCGCCGGCGGAAGATCGACGCGACGGCGTGCCGGTGTTCCGTCGGCGGGTCCGGCGGGCTCGGGTGCGCGTCGGCCGGCGGGTTGGGCTTGTCGTGGGGCTTCTCGTCCGGCTTCTGTTGATCCTTCTTCGGCGACGTCCACGCTTGAATCAGCACGCCGATCACGGCGAGGGTGGCGACGCCGCCGTTGAGGGCGTCCGGGTGGGCCGCCGCCCACGTCGCCGCGTCGAACTTGCCGACGGCTTCCGCCAGCACCAGCCCCGCGTGACCGGCCAGCACCGCGCCGAGCGTGCTCGTCACCAGCATCATCCAGAGCCGGTAGAGCAGCACCCCGAGCAGCCCGCCGGTCAGGAACGCGGCCCAGACCTCCTGCCCGTGCGGGAAGACGGCCTGAACGGCGACCCACGCGGCGGTCCCGCCGGTGACGAACGCGAGCATCCGGGCCAGTTCGAGCGCCAGCACGCCGGCCGCGACCGCGACCAGCACGCCGGCCACGAGCACCTGCCCGCCCGCCGCCTTCCCCGCCGTCAGGCCCAAAACCCCGGCGATAAACGTGACCCCGAACGCGACCCAGAACCGGTGCCACCGCCACCCGAGGCCCCACAGCAACAGCCCGCCGACGAGCCCGACCGCGGCCCCGCCCGCGGACAGGCCCTTCGCGGCGGTCAGGATGTCCGGGCTGATGCAGGTCACGCCGGTGCCCCGTGGGACGAGTTCGGCGCGGACGATAGCGAGGGGAAAGGAAGGGGTCAACCGCAGCGGCGGTCACTTCTTGACGAGACTGATCAGGACCGCGAGCCCCGCCCCGCCGAGGGCGAGCCAGACTTGCCAGGCGCGGTCGCCGCCTTTTTCGAGGGCGGCGCAGCGCTGTTCGAGGGCGGTCGTGCGTTGGAGGAGCGCCTCTGCGGTCTTTTCCAGAGCCTTGATGTCAGCCCGTTGCTCCTCGTCCGCGTTCTTGAACCGATCCGAACGCTCGTCCAACCGGGTTGTCAGTTGTTCGACTTGCTTTTGAAGGTCGAGAATGTGGTCCGTGTTAGTTTTCCCGGCCAACGGCGACCTCCCGGCGAAGCTCCTCGCCTAACCGCCTGATTCCTTCAACTTGGGTTTGGATGGCGCGATCGATCAGCCGTCCCCATGCGTCGTTGACAGTTCGTTTGACTAATCGTTCGTTCTGGATTTCCGTGCGGGTGAATCGAATCGTTTCGGTGTCCGTCTGGTCAAGAATGTACAGTTCCAGAACCGCGCCGCTGTCGGCTGCCGGCGTTCGCCACCGAATCACTTTTGACCCTGCCCAGCGCCCGAGGGTCTCTCGGACCCACCTGTCCGCCCGCTCGGCGAGGGCGCGAAGTGGCGGATTGTCCGCAACCTCCGCGGTCAGACCGGACAGGCTTGTTGGTTCGGTTTCCGTCATCTTCGGTCCTCCGTCGGAAGTATACCGCGACGCTTCAACCGTTGCCATCGCACGTTTGCCACGCTTCCGCCCCGTCTGTACAACACCCCATGAACTCGTTCCGCGGGCCGCCGCGGGTTCTCCTTACGCCTTCAGGACACTATGAGCACCAAGCACGTTTACTTCTTCGGCGGCAAGACCGCGGACGGCGACGGCAAGCAAAAGGAACTCCTCGGCGGCAAGGGGGCCAACCTCGCCGAGATGTGCAAGATCGGCATCCCGGTGCCCCCCGGGTTCACCATCACCACGGAAGTCTGCGCCGCGTACTACGACCACGGCAAGAAGATCCCCGAGGCCGCCATCCCTCAGATCGACGAGGCGATGAAGAAGGTCGAGGCCACCTTCGGCAAGAAGTTCGGCGACGTGGCCGACCCCCTGCTCGTCTCGGTCCGGTCCGGCGCGGCGCTGTCCATGCCGGGAATGATGAACACCATCCTGAACCTCGGCCTGACCGACGCGTCCGTCGAGGGCCTGGCGAAGAAGACCGGCAACCCGCGGTTCGCCTACGACAGCTACCGCCGGCTCATCGACATGTTCGGCAGCACCGCGATGGGCTGCGAGCACGAAGACTTCGAGCACCAGATCCACCACATGAAGGAGGAGAAGGGCGTCAAGCTCGACACCGAGCTGACCGCCGACGACCTCAAGGCGCTGGTGACCAAGTACAAGGCCGTCTACAAGAAGCACGTCGGCGAAGACTTCCCGCAGGACCCCAAGAAGCAGTTGATGCTCGCCATCAACGCCGTGTTCAACTCGTGGAACGGAAAGAAGGCGATCGAGTACCGCCGGATCGAGCGCATCACCGGCCTGAAGGGCACGGCCGTCAACGTGCAGGCGATGGTCTTCGGCAACATGGGCGACTCGTCCGGCACCGGCGTCGCCTTCACCCGCGACCCGAACACCGGCGAGAACGTCTTCTACGGCGACTACCTCATCAACGCCCAGGGCGAGGACGTGGTGGCCGGCATCCGCACCCCGGAGCC
>CAYUHJ010000393.1:0-3421 GCA_964444365.1 uncultured Alcaligenaceae bacterium
ACCAGCCCGAAGCGCAAGCGAGGGTTTCCCATCAATCCCTCGCTTGCGCTTCGGGCTGGTGTCCTTTCCACCGGCGGCTTCCGGCGGGACTCGTCGCCAAAACTCCTCGGCCCGCCCTGCCGGTCGTGCCCTCAATACCCCGGCACCATCCGCGTGAACGGGACGATGTAGGCCTGGATCATCGTCATCGCCCCGACGATGCACGCCAGGAAGATGCTGTGGCGGACGACCGCCTTGAACAGGTCCGCTTCTTTCCCGATCTGGTTCGTCCCCGCCGTCGCGACGCAAATGCTCTGGGCGTCGATCATCTTGCCCATCACGCCGCCGGTGCTGTTCGCCGTGCAGATGAGCACTTCCGCCTGGGGTTGGGTCAGGGCGGTCTCCTGCCACACCTGCCCGGCCGTGATCTTCTGCAGGCTGCCGAACAGGGCGTTGCTCCCCGCGTCGGTGCCGGTGAGGAACACGCCGAGCCAGCCGAGGATCGCGGCGAAGAACGGGTACAGCGCCCCCGTCTCCGCGAACGCGACGCCGAGCGTGGCGTCGATGCCGGCGTACTTCGTGACGTAGCTCAGCCCGAGCATGCACGCGATCGTCGGGATGGGGACTTTCATCTGGACGAACGTTTTGCGGAACACGGTCCGGATGGTGCCCACCGGGGCCCGCAGCACGATCATCGACAGGATCGCGGCGACGAACACGGGCGAGCCGGGGGCCGTCACCCACGGGAACTTGAACTTGGCGTCTTCCCGCCGCTCGTCCTCGGTCGCCCCCGGCTTGGCGAGCCGCTCGGCCCGTTGCACCTCGCGGTGCAGGGTCGGCACGGCCGCCTCGTAGTACGATGGGACGCCCAGGTCGATCGGCTTCTTCGCCCGCGATTCCGCCTCCCGGGCGACCCCGGCCCCCGCCAGACACACCGCCATCAGCAGGAACGGCGACCACGCTTTGGTGACGGTCCAGAACGTGAGCGGGATCGTCTCCCCCTTCCCGGACCCGAGCAGCAGCGCGACTTCTTCCTTCGCCTCCGCGACGTGGGGGTCGTCGGATACTTGCGGCTCCCCACGGCGAGCTGACGCTTCGCCGCTCGCCTGCTCGGCGGGGAACTTCCACGCCTCCGGGGCCTTCCACACGAACTTCAGGAACAGCGCCAGCGTGGCGAGGGAGAACAGCCCGCCGCCGATGTCCGTGAGCGGCCAGAGGGCGACGCCGAACCAGAGGTGGAACGTCGCGAACAGGTACTGAAACGCGGCGAACGACCCGCCCCCGACCACCAGCGCGGGCCAGATCGCGAACGTGTCCTTCCACGAACACATGCACCGGACCATGTACAGCGGCACCAGGCACGACAGGAACGGGAGCTGGTGGCCGCACATGACGCTGATCGTTTCCGCCGGGATGCCCGTGACCTGACCGAGCGTCAGGATCGGCACGCCGAGCCCGCCGTAGCAGACGGGGGACGTGTTCGCGATGAGGCAGATCACCGCGGCGCGGAACGGCGGGACGCCGAGGCCGACGAGCATCGCGCCGCAGATCGCGACGGGAGAACCCGCGCCGGCGGCCCCTTCCATGAACGCGCCGAAGCAGAACCCGATGAGCACCGCCTGCACCCGCGCGTCGCCGCTGAGCCCGCCGATGCTCCGGCGGATCACCGCGAACTGCCCGGTTTCCACGGTCAGGTTGTAGAGCAGCATCGCGGCGAAGACGGTCCACCCGATCGGCAGCAGGCCGAACACCGCCCCGTGGACGAACGACCAGCCGGCCATCTCGAACGGCATCCCGTAGACGGCCCAGGCCACGACCACCGCGATGGCGGCCCCCGCCGCCCCGGCCCAGCTGGCGAGCCACCGGCGGCCGACGAGCAGGTAGAACAGCACCAGCACCGGCAGCGCGGCGACGGCGGTGCTCAGGACGCGGTTCCCGAGCGGGTTGAGGTCCTGCGTGTACGCGACGGCGGCAAGAACGGACATGGGGAGGCAGTCGGGAGAGTGTGCGGGGCGGAGCAGGGGTGGTAGTGTACCAACCCGCCGCGCGAGATGCCAACGGGCCGGCGGCGTCACACCGCGCGGGACTCGGCCGGCACCGGTTCCGCCAGCACCTCGGCGAGCTTGCGGTCCTCCTGCTCGTACCCTTCCAGCTTCTTGTGCAGCGTGTTCCGGTTGATCCCCAGCCGGTCGGCGGCCGTCACCTTGACGTTGTCGCACTGGCGCATGACTTCCTCGATGAGCGCCCGTTCCAGGCCGCCGACGAGGAAGTCCGCGAGGCCGACGCCGCCCGGCCGCGGGGCGACGATCCCGGCGCGGACCAGGGTGCGGATCAGGGACGGGACGTCCGTGCCGGCGTGGTTGCCGTTCCCCTTCGCGGACCGCAGGACCACCCGCGGCCGGTCGAGCCGCAGCAGGTCGGCGGCGAGTTCGCCGTTGTCGGACAGCACGACCAGCCGTTCGATCGCGTTCTCCAGTTCGCGGACGTTCCCCGGCCAGTCGTGCGCCTTGAGCGTCGCCAGCAGGTCGTCCGAGAGCTCGGGCACGAGCGGCAGCCGGTTCTGTTCGGAGAACTTCTTCAGGAAGAACTCGGCCAGCAACGGGATGTCCTCCCGGCGGTCCCGCAGCGGGGGCAGCAGGATGGGGACGACGTTGAGGCGGTAGTACAGGTCTTCCCGGAACTCGCCGCGGTCGACGAGCTCTTCGAGCATGGCGTTGGTGGCGGCGATGACCCGCACGTCGACGCGGATGGTGCGACTCTCGCCGACCCGCTCGAACTCGCGCTCTTGCAAGACCCGGAGCAGTTTGACCTGCAGCTTCGGGGACATCGAGTTGATTTCGTCGAGGAAGATCGTCCCGCCGTGGGCGGCCTCGAACCGGCCGGCCTTGTTCTCGATCGCGCCGGTGAACGCCCCCTTGACGTGGCCGAACAGCTCGGATTCGAGGAGGTTTTCGTGCAGCGCCCCGCAGTTGACGCGGATGTACGGGCCGTCCTTGCGGACGGAGTTCTTGTGGATGGCGCGGGCGATCACTTCCTTGCCGGTGCCCGTTTCCCCGATGAGCAGGACGTTCGCCGAGCGCGGCGCGGCGCGCTGGACCATGCGGTACACGTCCAGCATCGCGGGCGCACTGCCCACGATCTCGTGCAGCGGGGATGATACTTGCTCGATTTTCGGCATTCGCACCGGCAACCTTGGGAGAGGAAGCCAGGAACGAGAGTCACGCGGATCGGGAGATACTTCCAGTCTAGGAGAAGCTGCCCGAAAAGGCCACACCAGATGCCCATAAAATGGGCACGGGCCGGTTTCACCCGGCCCTTTTCCTCGCGTTTTGGCTCTCCGCTCACCTTACTGCAACTCGGACGCCAGAAGGCATACCAAAGGGTTTGGATTCGCGATCTTTGCTCCCCTCTCCCCGCTGGGGAGAGGGGCCGGGGGTGAGGG
>CAYUHJ010000394.1:0-3419 GCA_964444365.1 uncultured Alcaligenaceae bacterium
CAACCCCGGCCGCGCCTCTCGCTTCGCCTGTAGCTCGACCCACCGCGCCGCTTCCGCCGGCGTCATCTCCCGGCCCTCGTCCTCGACGGCGGCCAGGTCGTCGTAGTTGAAGGCGTCGATCATCATCTGCTGCCGCGGGTCCAGGTTCCCTTGCGTGGTCAGCGGGAACCGGGCGGGGTCCATGTACTCGGCGACGGTCACGGGGTTGCTCCTTCGAGCGGTGACGGCCTGTTCACCCGGCCCGCGCCATCGCGTCCCGGTACTCGGCCTCGGTGATCTGGTCCGTCAGGAACTTGTACGACAGGAAGTAGCGGTGAATCCGGGCGAGGTCGCGGTCGAGCAGGCGCGGCCAACCGGCAGTTGTCCGCCAGGTCGCCGAGCTTCACCTGCCGGGCGACGGGGTTGTCCTTGCACCCGATGACGTAGTCCGCGTAGGGCTGATCCTTCCGGTGCGTGACGCAGGCGACCGCGGCCAGGACCGTCTCGCCGAACCCCGCCGCCCGCAGGTCGTCGAGCGTGACGGCCGTATCCTCGACCACGTCGTGAAGGACGGCGACGATCTGCGCGTCCGACCCCTCGACGTGTCCCATGACGCGCAGCGGGTGCAGGATGTAGGGCAATCCCTCTTTGTCCTTCTGGCCCTCGTGGGCCTTCGCCGCGATCTGCAGGGCCTTCTCAAGCGTGGCCATGATGCTCCTCGGGTTCAATCTTCTGGGAACCGCTCCTTCAAGATCGGCCACCACTCGACCGCGAACCGGAACTGCGTCGCCTCGCCCGGCTCGCCGCCGACGCTGCGGTGATGGCGCTTCACCAGTTTCAGGATGCCGTCCTGCTGGGCTTGCTTGCGGAACCGCGAAACGGTCATCGACGAGCAGCGGAGGGCGGCCGCGATTTCCCGGCACGGCACCGCGATCCGCTTCTTCCCCACGGTGACGCACAGCCACCCGCACAGGCTGACGAAGTCGCGGTAGGATTCGACGCGCTCCTCGGCGATCTTCGGCGGCAAACCCAAGCGATGCAGTTTCGAGTATTCGAGGGCGGACGTGATCGGGTCGGCACCCGGTAGGAGTCTGACCCGATCCCAGGTGTCGACGAACTCGGCCTCGTAGTCCGCCCGGCCGATCCTGAACGCGGCTTCCCACTTCAGCTTGTTCTTGTCCAGCCACTTCAACACGTCGATGGCCTTGTGCTCGAATATGCCGGGATGGGCTCGCAGCAGTCTGACAAAGTGGAAGACGCCCGTCTGCCATTCCGGTTTCGCTGAGTCGCCTGCAACTCGGGCCGCTTCGACGAGCGAGTTCCGGGCGTGCTCCAGTGGGGTCGGCGGCTGATCCGTCTGACTCCTCGCCGGCGGGTTTCGGTCTGCGGTTTTCGCTGCCGGCTCCCGGCAGCTCTTTCCGTTCCCCTTAAGATCCCTTCGCAATCCTTCAGAATCCTCAATACCCTCTGTAACACACGGCGAGGTTTGAATGACGGGGGGATTGACGCCCGAGATGCGATTCGTCATAATGTCGATACCTCGGTTGGATACCCGCCGCTTGCAACGGCGGGGCGTAAACTCTCGACCCCGAAGCGGTTGCCGCCGTTTCGGGGTCGTCTGCTTCCAAAAGCCCGCCAGTCGATTCCTCATCGCGGTTTCCTCGCACCAGGGAAACGTTACCCCCAACGTTCCAGCCAACCTTCCCGCGCCAGCACGCAAACGTTTACGGATGAAAACGGATGCGCGCAGATGTGTGCTGGGTGTCACGCTCCCAGCGTGACCGGTTGCAAGGGGTTTGCCCGCCTCACCTTCCGCTTCACTTCCGCTTCCCCCGCGCCCGCTCCGGCTCCTCGGGCAGAGCTTCGGGAGGCGTGTCTGCCTGCGCCTCTCCCGCGAACCACGGCTCGAAGTGCGAGCAGTCCACGCCGAGGGCCTTCGCGAGCTTGAATAGCACATCCACAGAGAAGCCGGTTGAGCGTCCCGTCTCAAGCTGGGTGACGAACCCCTGACTCACTCCAACGGCTTCAGCAAGCGCAGTTTGTGACAGCCCAGCTTCCTTTCTTAGCCGCTTGATCTCGTCAGCGAGTGTCATCTTCACCCCAGAAATAAAAGTATCACTATTGACACGGATAGAAGCTGAACTATTATGAGTCTAGCTACTGAACCCTTCCAAGTCAACGGAGTTGACCATGTGCCTGACCTGCCTCCCCCTCTCCGGCTCGCTGCAACCGACAAAGACCTACGCTTGCCGCCGCTGGACCTGGGTCCGCAACGCCGACCCCACGGCCCTGGCCGACGGCCGGCTGACGATCACCCTTCGCCGGTCCCTGAAGCCGGGGGCGAAGTCCGAGGACGACAGCTACGACGTGGCCGAGGTGCAGGAAGCCGTCCGCGGGTTCCGGCGGTTCCTGCTGGTGAACATCACGGACGACGGCCAGAAGGACGTGTACGAGGTGACGCTCACCGCCCGCGGCGACATGTGCACCTGTGACGCCGGGAAGTTCCGGGTTGCCAGCGGGTGCAAGCACCGCGACGCGATCCGGGCCGTGCTGCTGGCGGGCGGGTTCGAGCGGGAGGAAGCGGAACCGGTCGCGTTCCCCCGCGTGGTGGCGGTCGAGACGGTGCCGTTCTTCCACGGCACGCCCGCTGGCTACGTCCCGAACTTCGAGTGAGTCGCCTTCCCGCCCCTCTCCCACGTCGGGGGAGGGGGTTTTCTTGTAGCCCCCTTGGAGTCCTGCCCGTGAGCTTCCTGACGCGATTCCTGGCCCGTGCCGCGGAACTGGCCGCGACGGTCTTCGACCCCGCCGGCACCTGCACCGACGACGAGTAACGCCCAGGTCACCGGGAATTCCCGCTGACCCCCCCCCACCCCTTTTGGAGACCCGACCGATGACCCCGACTACCTCGATTCCCGCCGAGATGCCCGCGAACCCGCCCGCGTTCGCCCGGCCCACCAGCGACGTGCCCGGTCAACCGGGAATGACCCTTCGAGACTACTTCGCGGCCGCCGCCCTCACCGGCTACATCGCGGGGCACGCCGGCGATGCCGAGATCAAGTTCCCCCGCAACTTGGACGCGGCGAAGAACGCCTTCGAGTATGCGGACGCCATGCTCGCCCAACGTGGGGCGAAGTGATGTTCGACGCCGTTCCGACCGAGTGCCGCCGCGACCGGGTGCGGCGGCTCGTGGCGGCCGGCCTGTCCTACCGGCAGGTCGCCACGCTCGTCGGCGTCAGCCACACCCAGGTGGCGAAGGACGTGCGGTTCGCCCCGCGCCCGTTCGACCGCGCCGCCTGCGGACGCCGCCGCGGGGTCGGCAACGGCAACCACCGCCGCCCCCTGCCGGAGCCGACGGACGCGCGGCCGGGCACCCCGGAGAAGTTGGCCGTGCTCGCCCATCGCGCCGTGGCGGGCAACGAGTTGTGGCACCCCGACGACGC
>CAYUHJ010000395.1:0-3347 GCA_964444365.1 uncultured Alcaligenaceae bacterium
GCCGGGCTCGACCCGGCCGTCGCCCGCGAGCTCGCCCCCCGGCACGCCTTCACCCGCGCCTGCAAGAAGCTCAGCGACCGGCGGATCATCCGCCAGGTGGCCGAGGACGGGGACGCCGTCAAGTTCCAGTTCACCGCCGAGCACCGCTCCACCGACCGCATCGAGTACGAGCTGGAGACCATGCTCACCCTGGACAAGAGGACCGGCACCGTCACCTGCCCGCTGCCCGGGCTGGCGACCCTCGCCCAGGAGGAGCTGGACCGGGCCATCGACCACCGGACCGGGGCCGACCTGACCCGGGTGGTGCAGAAGCTGTTCGACCGGCACGCCGACCTGTTCGCCATCCGCGAGAAGGGCGGGTGCTACTTCGTGCCCGCGGAGCACGCCGCCTTCGTGGACAAGGTGCAGGCGTTCCTCGGCCGGGTGAACGGCCGCCTCGGCCGGTTCCCGGTCCCGGCCGGCACCACGGAGGGGGACCGGAGCGTGAAGGAGGCCGTGGCCGACGGGCTGGCGGCGGTGGTGGCCGAGTTCCGGCAGGCGGTCGCCCTGTTCGACGCCGACACCCGGAAGGGGACGGTCGAGCGGGCGGCCGAGAAGATCCGCCGGACCCGGCTGAAGGTGGAAGGGTACGCCGTGTACCTGCTCGACGAGAAGGCCCGGCTCGACCGGGAGCTGGCCGCCGCCCAGGCCGAGCTGCGGGCGAAGGTCGAGGCCCTCGCCGCCGAACCCGCCACCGCCTGATCGCCCCTCACCCGTCATCCGTCGCGGGCCGACCGACCACCGCGCCGGCCGGCCCGCGGCGCTTCCCGGAGACCGTCATGCCGAAGGCGCCGACCCTCTCCCGGCGGGAGCGGGCCCTGCTGTTCCTCACCCACCCACGGCTGTGGCCGGCGTGGCCGTACCTGCCGGTGGTCCGCCGCCGGGCCGGGCGGGAGGAGCTGGGGGTGGTGTTCGACTTCCGCGGGACCACCGGCCGGACCGGGTACTCGGCCGCCGTGTTCAAGTGCAACCTGTTCCACGCCCCGTCCGACGAGCGGTTGCTGTTTCTGCTACCCCGGGAGGTCTACGACTCGGCCGACGAGGTCGTGGCCGCCGGGTGGGACATCGACTGACCCGACCGAGGAGGACCCGATGATCGCGTTCACCCGCGACCTGGCCCGGCGATTCCGGGCGGTCGCCCAGAAGTGTGTCGCCGGCCGGCCGCGGGGCCCGGCCCCGCCGGTCGTCTGCCGGGCGGACCACGGGGTGCTGACCCTGACCTGCCGGTTCGACGGCGTCGTCTTGTCCCTGTCCGCCCCCGCGCGGCCGGGCTCCGGCGGGACGCTGGTCGTCCCGATGGCGGTGCTGGAAGCGGTCGAAGGGGCCGGTGGCGATCCCGTCGAACTGAGGCCGATGGGCGGGTTGAAGGGGGAAGCCGTGTGGGCCGACCGGGGCGTGCCCCGGCCCCTCGCGTTCGACGCCCTCAAGCCCGGCCGGCAGCACGACCCGATCCCCGAGCCGGCGGCCTGGGGCGAGGTCCCGCCCCGGTTCCTGCTCGCCCTGCACGAGTGCGGGCGGACGACCGCCCGCGACCCGGGCCGGTTCGCCCTCCACCGGGTACAGGTCCGGGGCCGGGCGGGGCAGGTGGCCGGGACCGACGGCCGGACCGCGCTGATCGCCGCCGGGTTCACGCTCCCGTTCGCCGCGGACGTGTTGGTCGCGGCCGTGCCGGTGTTCGGGTGCCGCGAGTTGAACACGGGGCCCGGGGCCCGGGTCGGTCACACGGCCGGGCACCTGGTCGTTCGGTCCGGCCCGTGGACGGTCTGGCTGGCGGCCGACGCTGGCGGCCGGTTCCCGGACGTGGCCGGGGTGGTGCCGGCCGGGACCGGGGGGGCGGTGGTCGGGATCGACGACCGGGACGCCGCCGCCCTCGTTGACGTCCTGCCCGGGTTGCCCGGCGCGGAGGAGGACGGGCGGCCGGTTACCCTCGAACTCGACGGAACCGCCGCGGTCCGCGCGAAGGGGGTGGGTGGGGTCGTCGAGCTCCGGCTGTCCCGGTCGGCCGTCGCCGGCCCGCCGGCCCGGGTCGCCCTCGACCGGGCGGTCCTGCGGCGGGCGATGCGGCTCGGCCTCACCACGGTGCGCACCCCCGGCGGCGGGAAGCCGGTGGTGTTCGAGGGGGCAGACTTCACCCTGGTCGCCGTCGCCCTCGGTTCCGCCTCCGAGGCCGGCCCCGAACCCGGCGGGACGGTCACGGTCACCGACCCGGTCGCGCCCGCGGCGGTCACCACAACCTTGAGGAGGAGCACGATGAAGCCGCACGAGACGAACGGGCACCTGCCCAACGGCCGGCACGACCCGCCGCCCGACGCCCCGGACCCGCTGGCGGAAGCCGAGGCGCTGCGGGCGGCACTGGCCGAGGCGGCCGGCCGCGCGGCCCGGCTGGTGGCCGCCCTGAAGGCCCGGAAGAAGGAGCAGCGGGCGCTGGCGTCGGTGTGGACCAGCCTGAAGACGCTGAACCTCGGCCGCGAGTAGGAGGCCGCCATGGCGACACTGGTGACCGCCCCGCTCCGGCGGCTGGCCGGGGCGATGGCCGACCTGCGGGACCGGGTCCGGGAGGCGCTGGCCGGGGAGATGGCGCGGGCCGTGGCCGACGCCGTCCGGGAGGTCGTGGCGACCGCCCTGCGGGGCGGGACGACGACCGCCCCGCTTCCGGTGGACGTCCGGCCCGCCCGGGCCCGGGGCCACTGGGCCGACCCGGACCCCGACCCGTGGGAGGACCGCCCGGACTGGGCCCGTGACGACGTTGACGAGGACGACGAGCGGGGCCGCGCGGCGTACGGTGCCCCGTTCCCGGAGGCGGGCCCGGACACCGACCTGCGCGCCCCCGTGCCGCCCGGCGGCACCCCGGCCGCCCCCGCGGCGGTCGCCGCCGGGGTGAGTGCCGGCCGCTGGTGGCTCCGGCGGCGGGGGTCGGTGGTGGAGGCGGTCGGGGTCGGGGTGCTGGTCACGCTGGCCGTGCTGGCCGGCGGGCCGGTGGCCCTGGCCGGGGCGGCGGTGGTGACCGCGGCCGCCGACCTGTCCGCCGTCACCGACGCCCTCGGGGCCGGCGCGGCCCGCCTCGGCCAGCTCTAACCCGCGATCCCCATCAGCCGGCCAGCCCGTACCAGCCCGGAGGCCCCGCCTGCCGGTCGGGAGCCGGGGACGCCGCGCGATCACGGGGAACCTGCGGAGCACGCCCGCGGGCACCGACGCCCGCTTCACCAATCACTCGAAGTACACGAACCGGAGGAGGAGACGATGTCCGCGACCATGACGAACGGGAAGCCGCAGCGGAAGCAGCTCTCGGACCAGCTCGACCGGCTCGA
>CAYUHJ010000396.1:0-3331 GCA_964444365.1 uncultured Alcaligenaceae bacterium
ACGCCCCGCCGCTCACCAGGCCACCGGCGAGCGGCGGGGCGTCAGCCCGCCGTGGTCGCCGCAAGCACTTCTCTCCATCTCCAGATTTTTGTTCACTATCGTTCCCCGTTCGAGTACGATCTTGCTGGGGCGTGTTGATTCTTCCACGGCGGGCTGCCGCCCCGCCGCTCGCCGGGGGGTGCCGTGAACCGGACGTGGCTCCTCACCAACACTTGCTACGGCCAGTGGTTGCCCGGCGACGCCCGCGGGTTCGTCGGGCACGTCCGAGAGCACCGCCCCGGCGACGACGACGGCGACCTGCGCGTCACCCACAACACCCTCGGCACCGGGTACGACGCGGGGATTCCGCACCTCGAAGCGGCCGCCCGGAGCCGGCTGCGCGGCCCGCCGGTCACGCTGACCCGCGGTCAGGCGGCCGCCGTGCTGACGCAGTTCCGGGAAACCGCACGGTTCCGGAACTGGTCGCTCCTCGCCGCGTCGGTCATGTTCAACCACTTTCACCTCGTCGTGGAAGTCTCGGGCGACCCCGAACCCGGCAAGATCCTCGGCGACTTCAAAAGCTGGGGCACGCGGGTTCTCAGCGAGAAGTACGGCCAACCGGCGTCCAAAACGTGGTGGACCGAACGCGGCTCGAAGCGCAAGTTGCCGGACGAAGCCGCGGTCCGGGCGGCGGTGCGGTACGTGCTGTTCAAGCAGCCGAACCCGCTGGCGGTGTGGGCTCCCGATCTGGCGAGCGGCGGGGCGTAAGCCCGCCGTGCAGCCGCAGTCAGGACCACGGCGGGCTGACGCCCCGCCGCTCGCCGGTTCATTGCTTCTTCTCACTTCCACGGCGGGCTTACGCCCCGCCGCTCGCCGGTTCGCGGCCCACGCCCAGCCAGCGGATGAGCAGTGGCAGCGTCAGGCCCTGGCCGACGAGCGTGGCGAAGATCACCCAGAACGTCACGAAGGTAATCACGTCCCGGCCGGGGAACGGCTCGCCGGACCGCGTGGCGTGCGGGATCGCCATCGCGGCGGCGAGCGACACGACGCCGCGCATCCCCGTCCACGCCACCACCGCGACGTGCCGCCACGGGGGGTACGGGTCGCCGTGGCCGAGGAACTGCCGGTCCAGCCACCGCGGCAGGTACGTGAACGGGAACACCCACGCGATCCGGGCGACGATCACCACCCCGGCGATCAGAGCGGAGTACCCGAACAGTTCGCCGACGGTGTGCCGGCCGTCGATGTCGTCCAGGATGTACGGCAACTGGAACCCGATCAGGATGAAGATCAGGCTGTTGAGCTTGAACTCCAGCCACTCCCAGACGGCCCGGCCCTCGTGGAGCAGGTCGCCGTCGAAGACGGTGTGCGCCCGGTGGCCGACCCACAGCCCGGCGGCGACGACGGCCAGCACCCCGGACACGCCGAGGGCTTCCGCGGGCAGGTAAATGGCGTAGGGCGTCAGCAGGGTGAACGAGATCGTGACCTTCGGGTCCGCCAGTTCCTTGCGGTTCAGGCCGCGGTGGAACTGGACGACCGCCCACGCCGCCGCCAGTCCGAGGGCGACCCCGCCGAGCGGCACGGCGACGAAGTGGACGCCGACCCCGAGCAGGTCGAACGTCCCGCCGACGACCGCGGC
Organism: uncultured Alcaligenaceae bacterium; assembly: GCA_964444365.1. Taxonomy (GTDB): domain Bacteria; phylum Planctomycetota; class Planctomycetia; order Gemmatales; family Gemmataceae; genus CAYUHJ01. The sequence continues at coordinate 1,619 of CAYUHJ010000396.1, forward strand.
CACGCCGGCCCGGTACGCGACCAGGGCGGCCGCGTCGTTGACCAGGCTCTCCCCTTCGAGGATCGTCGTCACCACTTGCGGCACCCGGACCCGCTTCGTGACGGCCACCGCCGCCACCGCGTCCGGCGGGGACACGATCGCCCCGAGCACGAACCCGGCCGCCCACGGCAGGTCGAAGCAGTGGTGCGTCACAACCGCCACCAGCACCGTCGTGAACAGCACGAGCCCGACCGCGAGGAGCGAGATCGCCCGCAAGTGGTGCCGGAACGCCTGCCACCGGGTGTTGAACGCGGCGGCGTACAGTAGCGGCGGCAGGAACGCCGTGAACACCATCTCCGGTTCCAGGTGCATCCTCGGCACCATCGGCTGGAACGCGAGCCCGACCCCGCCGAGCGTCAGCAGGATCGGGTACGGCACCCCGAGCCGCTGCGCCACGAGCGCCAGCAGCAGGGACGCGGCGAGCAGGATCAGGACGATTTCGAACGGGTGCAAGCGTTCCCCCTGGCTGGTTGACCGGCCCGCGCCGGCGGCGTAGTCTCACCCCACCCCTCGCCCGGAGAGCTGCCGATGGTACGCTATTCGTTCGCCGTGTTCTGCGCCGCTTGGCTCGCCGCCCCGGTTTCGGCCGGGTGGAAAGTCGTCCTCGTCGCCGGCGGCGGGGACGGGGCCGACGGCACCCCCGCCGACAAGGCCAAGGTGATTCAGCCGTTCGCGGTCGACTTCGCGGCCGACGGCTCCGCCCTGTTCGTCGAGATGAACGGCGGCGAGCGCCTCCGCCGGATCGCCCCGGACGGCAAGATCGAGACCCTCGCCGGCACCGGCAAGAAGGGCGTCCCCGGCGACGACGGCCCCGCGGACAAGGCCACCTTCAACGGGATGCACAACCTGCTCGTCCACCCGTCCGGCACGGTCTACCTCGCGGACACCTTCAACAACCGGGTCCGGAAGTACGACCCCGAGGCGAAGACCGTCTCCGAGTTCGCCGGCACCGGCAAGGCGGGCTACTCCGGGGACGGCGACCGCGCCGCGACCGCGACGTTCAAGAACACCATCTGCATCGGCTTCGGGCCGGGGGCGAAGACGCTGTACGTCGCGGACATCGGCAACTATCGCGTCCGGGCGATCGACCTGAGCACCGGGAAGGTTTCGACCGCGGCCGGCAACGGCAAGAAGGGCGTGCCGACCGACGGCGAGCCCGCGGCCGAGCAGCCGCTGGTCGACCCCCGCGCGGTGGCGGCGGACGCGAAGGGGAACCTGTACATCCTCGAACGCGGCGGGCACGCGCTGCGGGTCGTGTCGCCGGACGGGAAGATCAAGACCGTCGCCGGCACCGGCAAAGCGGGCAAGGGCGGCGACGGCGGCCCGGCCCTGAAGGCGGCGATGAACGGCCCCAAGTTCCTCTGGTGCGACACCGACGGGTCCGTGCTGATCGTGGACACGGAGAACCACCAGATCCGCCGGTACGTTCCGGGCAAGGAGGTGATGGAACTCGTCGCCGGCACGGGCAAGAAGGGCGCGGACGGCGTCGGCGGCGACGCCCTTAAAGTGGAACTCGCCCGGCCGCACGGCGTGATCCCGCACCCGAAGACGGGCGACCTCTGGATCGCGGACAGCGACAACAACCGGATTCTGAAACTGGTGAAGGAGTGACGGTTAGCCGCGAGGCGACGCCGAGCGCGGACTTCCCGCCCGCGGACGCAACATCTCGTGGGG
>CAYUHJ010000397.1:0-3290 GCA_964444365.1 uncultured Alcaligenaceae bacterium
CCAGGGCCAGAAACGTCCTCGGGCGTCAAGCCGTTCCCCTCACCCCCGGCCCCTCTCCCCGACGGGGAGAGGGGAGGAAGATCGATCGACGCAGTTCACTCTTATCCGCCCTCGTCGAGTTCGTCGATTGCCGTCCGGATGACCGCGGCGCTCGCCTTCAAGGCGGCCGACTCCGCCGCGTTCAGCGGCAGCGGGAACGTCTCCAGCACGCCCGCGGAGCCGATCATCCGGGGCACCGACAGCGTCACGTCCCGGACGCCCTCGACCTCCGCGGCGGGGGCGCAGACCGTCAGCACGGACCGCTGGTCGTGCAGCACGTCGTCGACGATCCGGGCGAGGGCGCAGCCGACGCCGTAGTACGTCGACCCCTTCCCCCGAATGATCGTGTACGCGGCCCCCCGGACCTTCCGGTCGATGTCCGTGCGAACCTCCCGCGAGAGCTCGACGCCCCGCATCTGCGCGAAGATTTCGAGTGGAAGCCCGCCGACGGTGGCGAGGGACCACGTCAGCACCTCGGAGTCGCCGTGCTCGCCGATGACGTTGGCGTGGACGTGGTGAGGGTCGACCCCGCAGTGGGTGCCGACCAGGGAGCGGAACCGGGCGGTGTCGAGCGTCGTCCCCGAGCCGAACACCCGGCCGGCCGGCACCCCGATGTCCGCCGCGAACCGGGCGGCGAGGTGGGTCATCACGTCGACCGGGTTGGTCGCCACGACGAGCACCGCGTCCGGGGCGTGTTTCAGCACGGCGGGCACGACCTCCCGGAACACCGCCGCGTTCCGCTTGAGCAGGTCCAGCCGCGTCTCGCCGGGCTTCTGGCCGACCCCGGCACACAGGAGGATGACCTTGCACCCGTTCAGGTCCGGGTACTCACCGGCGGTGACGTCGAGGTTGTGCGAAAACGGCACCGCGTGGCGGATGTCGTCCGCCTCCGCGACGGCCCGGGCCGGGTTCTTGTCCACGAGCACGATTTCCCGGCCGACGCCCCGCATGACCAGGGCGTAAGCCGCCGTCGCTCCGACCATCCCGCTCCCGACGACGCCGACTTTCATGTGACCCTCCGAATTTGCCGCCCGTCCACCGACGTAGCACCCCGTCCCCGGACCCGCTATCCTTTACCCATGACCCTTCCCTCTCCCTCGGGTGCCCAGCGGCGGAGGCCGGCGATGATCCGCGTGAAGAAGATCCTCTACCCCACCGACTTCTCATCTTATTCCACGCAGGCCTACTTCCACGCCCTCGGGCTGGCGGACGCCTACGGCGCGAGTCTCACGGTCTGCTTCGTCTACAACGCGGGCATCGGCGGCGACCGGACCTTCTGGCGGGACCAGCTCGAGTCCGTCCGGCCGGCGAACCCGGACATCACCGTCGAACACGTCTTCCTGGAAGGCGACCCGGCGACGGAGATCGCGCAGTACGCCGCCGATTCCGGCACGGACGTGATCGTCCTCGGCACCCACGGCCGCACCGGAGTCGAACGCCAGCTCATGGGCAGCGTCGCCGAGAAGGTGATGCGCGAAGCCCCGTGTTCGGTGTTGGTCGTGAAACTGCCGCGGAACGTGACCGGCGAGCAGGACCCTTTCTACGCCGACCCGGTGGTGACGGGGGTGTAAGCCCTCACCCCGAACCTGGCTTACCTGGCGACTCTCCCGAACAGTAGTTGCCCCCCGTCCGCAGAGGAGACCGCGCCATGAACTCGTTCGCTTCCTTGTCCGACGACTTCGGAGTTTCGGTCTACCTCGCCAGCAAGGTCGACGTGCCGACGAACCGCGAGACGGTGCTGCACTTCTTCGACGCGGTGAAACGACAGTTCCCGACGATGACCGACTTCGAGAAGCGGGACAACGGCGAGCACGTTCTCGAAGAAGACCGCGACCCCGGCAGCTACCGGTGGGTGTCCCTCGACGGCCGCCGCATGGCCATCGGCTGCGTCAACCCGCCGGACATGGAACAGGTCGACGCCACGAACGAGTGGCTGCTCGAAGCCGCCCCGTACCACCTCGGCGTGTTCGGGCTCGACGCGGAATCGCTCGACGTGCTGTACTACTTCGACTTCCTGTACGCCGGCAACCACGACGACGTGGTCGTCGAGGCCCTCGCCCTCGGCGGGCCGTTCGAGAGCCTGACCAAGATGCCCGGCGGGAAGCCGCTCAGCTTCCAGCCGACGATGATGATGGCCCTCGACGACGGGTGCCAGCTCCAGTGCCGGCTCAGCATCGAGACGCGGTCGACGGCGTACCACGTCCGCACCGGGAACTTCCCGGAGTCGCCGATCAGCGTGTACTTCACGGTCCGGCAGTTCTGGGGCAAGCAGCCGTTCAAGACGTTCGTCGAGAGCTACCGCAACCAGCGGAAGTTGCTCGACGAACTGGTCGCGGAGCACGTCGTGCCGAACGTGATCCAGCCGCTCGCGCGGACGATCGGAGCCCGGCAATAACGGTTAGTAGGTCACTCGCTCCGCGAGTGACCTCGCTTCGTCCCTCGAAACCAAGTGTTGTGTTCTCGGGACATGAGCCCGCAACTCGCGGAGCGAGTTGCCTACATTGAAGAACCCATGATCGAACTCCTCGACACGACGAAGACCTACGAGCAAGGCCGCCGCACGGTGAACGCCGTCCGCGGCGTGTCGCTCGCCGTCCGCGGCGGGGAGTTCGTCACGATCATGGGGCCGAGCGGGTCCGGGAAGAGCACCCTCATGCACCTGATGGGGGCGCTCGACACCCCCACCACCGGGCGGGCCGTCTTCGACGGGCAAGACATCCAGACGATGACCGACGCGCAGCGGTCCCGGCTCCGGCGGACGCGGATCGGGTTCGTGTTCCAGGCGTTCAACCTGCTGCCGACGCTGACCGCCGCCGAGAACGTCGCGCTGCCGCTGCTGCTGGGCGGCGGCAACCGGCGCGAGTCGATCAACCGGGCGGGGGCGTCGCTGGAGCGGGTCGGGCTCGCCCACCGGGCCGACCACTTCCCCGAGGAAATGTCCGGCGGCGAGATGCAACGGGTGGCCGTCGCCCGCGCCCTGGTCGCCGACCCGGAAGCGGTCCTGTGCGACGAGCCGACCGGGAACCTCGACACGACCAACGCGCGGGAAGTCCTCGAACTCCTGGCGTCTCTGCCCGAGGTGGACAAGCGGGCCGTCATCATGGTGACTCACGACACCTCCGCGGCGAAGTACGGGACGCGCATTGTTCGGATTCGTGATGGCAAAGTGGAATCCGACGAACCGGTACGCTAACCGGGAAAACAACCCCTCCCCCGACCCCTCCCCGAAGCGGAGAGGGGAGGAAGAGAAG
>CAYUHJ010000398.1:0-3282 GCA_964444365.1 uncultured Alcaligenaceae bacterium
CTTTCTTCAGGCCAACGGCCTGGGAGTATTCAGCCCTGGGCAACGCCCAGGGTTGGCAACCCACCCTTCTCTTCAGGCCGTAGGCCTGGGACAAGCTTGTCTCAGGCCTGCGGCCTGAAATCCCCAACTCTCACGAACCCTGGGCGTTGCCCAGGGCTGAATACTCCCAGGCCGTTGGCCTGACGAATCGCCACACGACTGAACGCACTGCCACTTCACCAAGTCATTGAGGGACGGTTCTCAGGTAACGAAAATGGGCAGCAGGCAACAACTGCCCACTGCCCACTGTGAACGGCCCACTGATTAGCGTTCGACCTTGGTCGCCGCGCCTTTGCGGATGGCCTTGAGCCGACCGAGTTCCTTGCGCCGGCGGGCTTCGCACGGCTTTTCGTAGTACTCGTGGGCGCGGAGTTCGCGCTTCATGCCGCTGCGCTCGAGCAGCTTCTTGAACCGCCGCAGGGCGGCCCCGATCGGTTCCCGGTCGTGAACGCGCATCCGAAGAGACATCGGCACTCCTGGAGGGAGGGTGAACGGAACGTAGAGGTAATTGGTACGATAGCTCACGGCCCGGGGTTCGTCCACCCCGGCGGGGCAGTTCGTTACGGACGCGACTGACGGTTCATTCCAGGTACGAAAAGAGATCGGCCCAGTCGACGTTCGTCTTGAGGCTGTTCAAGTGGGCACTCAACGCGGTGTGGACGCGGTAGCCGGTGCGGCCCGGGAAGTCGCGGAGCCGGGCCATGCTCGCCCGCTTGGTCCGCTTCGGCACCTCGGTGTTGACGGACTCCAGCATCCGGAGCTCGATGTCCCCCGTCATGGCGACGCCGCGAAACACCGTGACCACGTCCGTCCGCGAGTGCTTCGGAGCCGCCACGAGCCAGACGGGTTCGTTCCCGAGCCAGAGGCGGACATCACCGGCCAGCCCCTTCGGGTGCAGGAACCCGGCGGCGGGGAACACTTCGAGGAGTGATTTCCAGGTCGGTTCGTCGAAGTGGTCTTCGTGGGTGTGCGACGCCGTGGCGTACCGCAGCGTCGCGCCGAGACGGTCGAGCCCGGCTTGCACGATCTCCGGGGTGACGCCCGGCGGGATTTCGAGCAGCAGCGCCTCGCCGCCGTGGTGCAGCAGCCAGCTCCCGACGCCGTCGTCGTCCGGGTCCGGGAACGAGCCGAGCAAGAGCCAGCCGTCGAACGGCGGGAGGTGCATGGCCAGAACTCCTCCGTCACAGCGGCGATTACTTCCATCGCCGCACGTACCAGATGCTGGCCCAGACGATTCCGATCCACAGGGCCAAGCCTGCGACAACGAGACATCCGAGGGTGATCGCAGGGGGCACGGGCGGCCCGAAGTCTGCGAACAGGGTCACGGTCGCCCCTCTCACACGGCCCCGGCGGCGCGGTCGCGGCGGACGGGGACCTTGCGGCCCCGGATGCGGACGCCGTCGAGCCGGTCGATGACCTCGTCGGCGGCGGCTTCCGGCACCTCGATGACGCAGAACCGCTCGGTCACTTCGATCCCGCCGATGTCGCGGGCGTCCAGGCCGACTTCGTGTTCGATCGCCTGGATGAGCTCGCGGCGGCCGACCCCGCCGGACCGGCCCGCGCCGACGAACAGGCGGGCCATCCCGGAGCGGCTGCGGCGGGCCGGGCGGAACGGTGCCCCGCCGGGTGCCGCCTCCCGCGGCCGCGCCGCGGGGGCGGTGACCGTCGGAATGTCCGGGCCGTCGTCGCCGGAGAAGCCGGACCGGATCGCGAGGGCGACCGCCGCCGACGCGACGGCCTCCGCCCCGAACTCGGCGGCCAGCGGGTCGACGACCATCTTCATGCTCTCGTGCCCGCCGGCGAGCAGCACCGCCCGGAGGTTCTCGCGGGTCCGCTCCAGCCGCTTCACCCACAGGTCCGCGGCGGTCGGGACTTTGCCGAACTCGATCGTCCGCCCGGCGGCGCGCTCCGCCATCCGGAGGAGGTGCCGCTCGCGGGGGTCGGCGATCGTCAGTGCGACCCCCTCCCGCCCGGCCCGGCCGACCCGCCCGACGCGGTGGACGTAGGTCTCCGCCGCCAGCGGCACGCCGAAGTTCACGACGTGCGACAGGTGCGAGATGTCCAGCCCCCGCGCCGCCACGTCGGTCGCCACGAGGACCGTCGTGGCCCCGTCGCGGAACTTCTTCATCACGCGGTCGCGCTGCTCTTGCGAGTGCCCGCCGTGCAGCGAGTCCGGGCGGTAGCCGCGGCCGGCGAGTTCGTCGTTGACGGCGTCCGCCTCGTGGCGGGTGCGGCAGAAGACGATGCAGGACGTCGGGTTTTCGTAGTCCAGCACGCGGGCCAGTGCCGCCGTCCGGTTGTCCGGGGTCACGACGTAGGCCGTGTGCCGGACCTTGTGGGCTTCCCCGGCGACCGGCTTCTCGCGGGCCACCGCCACGCGGACGGGGTCCTTCAGGTGCTTCCCGGCGATCGCGGCCGCGCGGGGCGGCATCGTCGCGGAAAACAGCACGGTCTGACGGGTGTCCGGGGCCGCCGCCAGGATCGCGTCGAGGTCTTCGGCAAACCCCATGTCGAGCATCTCGTCCGCCTCGTCGAGCACGACGGCGGACACGCCGGACAGGTTGAGCGTCCCCCGGCGGATGTGGTCGAGCGCCCGGCCCGGCGTGGCGACGACCACGTCGACGCCCCGGTTCAGGGCACGGGCCTGGTCGCCGAACCCCGCCCCGCCGTACACGGGCACGACGCGGAGGTGCAGCGGCTTGCCGTACCGGCTCAGGGCGGTCGCCACCTGGACGGCGAGTTCGCGCGTCGGGACGAGGACCAGGGCCGACGGCTGCTTGCGGTCGGGGATCTTGGCGATCAGGTGCAGGATCGGCAGGCCGAACGCCGCGGTCTTCCCCGTGCCGGTGGCGGCGAGGCCGATCATGTCGCGGCCGGTCAGCAGGACGGGAATCCCCTCCCGCTGGATCGGCGTCGGGTCGGTGTAGCCGACGAGGGCGTCCGTCAGCCGCGGGTCGAGCCCGAGGGTGGCGAAGCCGTTGGTGACAGGGGTCGATTCAACGGAGGCGTCGGGCAGAATACGGTCAGACACGCGAAAACGAACCTTTCCCCAGGGGTGCCCTGGGCGCGGGTGGTGCGAACTTCGGGGGCGACCAGCGCCCACGGCGCACGGCCCACGATGATTCAGAGAGGGTACTATATCGGTTCGGTTCGGGTTTGGGGTGAAGATTCGCGGAAACTCATGGGAGTTACGCAGTTGGTGTCTGGAGGGGTTTTGTCCCCCTCTCCCCGCTGGGGAGAGGG
>CAYUHJ010000399.1:0-3276 GCA_964444365.1 uncultured Alcaligenaceae bacterium
AGCGGCAGACGGCCAGGGACACGAGCTCCGGCCTGAACGTGCCCCGCTCGATCGCGGTCTTCAGGTACTCGACGTGGCTGTCGTCGAGCGGCCGCTCGCCGGCGACCTCCTTGAGGTTCAGCAGCCAGTTGGCCTTGTCGTGGTCGAACTCGATCGTGGTCTTCCGGACGAAGGCGGCCCCGGACTCCGGGGCGTCCACGTCCTGGTCCGCGAGCGCGAAGCTCTGGCGAACGGCCATGTGATAGTCTCCGCAGCGTTTGTGTCGACGAGCGCGGGTGAAGTCCCGCCCTCGGGGTCGGAGGGGAACGCATAAAACCCTTGTGTCGCCAGACCCGGCACGCGGGAGCGAGCGCCGGGGCGGCGACGGCGGAGCACTACTCGGCGCGGATGGGGAAGGAGCGTTCGGACTGAGGGTATCAGGCGCGGCGGGCCTAATCAAAGCTGTGACCTGGACCGGCTACGTGCGTGCCCCCCGGGCCACATCCGGGACGCCTGGCTACGCCTCGGTCGTCACCCGCAACCCGGCATCGACACGACGATCCCCTCGTGCCTCGTTTCGACCCCGACTCGCCGCCACGCGGAGGGGGCGGGAACTCGTGTCCCTTGGTCGCGTGAACGGTCATCAGCCGCACCACGTCGATGTCGCGGGCCGCAACCGGGGGCTGCCGGAGTTGCTTTTCCTCGCCCTATACTTCGAGGCGGCGGATGTGGTCCAGGAACGCGAGCTTCGGGTCGCGGCCCTTGGGGCCTTGAAGACGAACGCCGCACTTTTTTCCGGCCGAGCCGGACGGTGAAGATCGGCCCGACGACGATCCAGCTCCGCCGGACGACGCTGAAGAACATGGCGGCGGCCGGACGGTTGGGCGGCCTCCTGATCCAGGCGCTCTCCGCGAGCTGGGGCAGGAGCACGTGACCCCGGCGCGGCGCGAGCATCTGAAGCGGACGCTCCCGGCCGACAAGCGGCGGGAGCTGGTGAAGGACCCTGCCGCCGGCGTGGATGCTCCCGATCTTCCGCGAACTCGCCGGGGAGGAGGCATGAGGTTCGTCTTCCGCGAACTCGCGCTCGACGAGCGCCGTCTGTGCGTCGACCAGTTCGAGCGTGCCACCAGATGCGATGCCTCGCCCGCCGCGTCAGCGAATGACCAGAACATCAACCGGGAGCGAGAGCTGGCCCCAGACCCTGTCCGCGGTCATGACAGGCAGTTGGAGGGTGACGCCCAGGGCGAGGCACGCGCGGTCGGCGAAGGAGAGCCCGGCGTGACGGACAGCAGGGTAGAGGGCGGCTGCCGAATACGCCTGTTGGGCATCGAACGGCAACACCCGCAGCGGCAGTCCGGCGAGGGCCGCCCGGACCGCGTCGCCAGCTTTGCCTCGGTGCACCGCCTTGGCGACGATCTCGGAGAGGTTTACCGCCGAGATGGCCGCCGACGCGAGACGGGCCAACACCTGCTCGCCGCCCGGTTCGTCGAACACGAGCGCCCCCAGTGCGGAAGCATCGAGAACTACGTCACTGGTCCGCGGGGCGTCGGGCTCAGCGGGGGTCATGGTCCTCTTCGCGGGCGGCCTCTTCGCGGCGCTCTCGAATAAGTTCATCGACGAGGCTGTGGCCGCTCTGCCGGAGGTCGGCAAAGAACGCCTGCACGTCGCGAACGCGTTGGGACAACGTAGTGAGCCGGATGCCGGCGTCGTCCTGGGTGGCGAGCAACTCGTCGCCTGGTTTGACGCCCAACCGCCGCCGGGCCGTGGCCGGGAGGACGATCCGCCCGTTCGAGGACACGCGGAGCCGAAACGTGCTGGTGTGTAAAGGTTTGCCCATATCGTCGAGCGTGGCACGGCCGCCGCGTTATGTCAATCGCCGACACCGCACCCACCTCCCACCCTCCCATCCAGTGCGAGGGCTGAAGCGGCGCGTAACATCCCGGGCGGAACAGAGATTTGGGCCAGAAGCTGACTTCCGATAATGGATGCTTATCGGAAGAAAGGGGCCTCGCGAGCGCAACGACAGGCCGTCCGACAGTCGGATGTGAGGCGGGTTGTTGCCCGCCGAGCCCAAACCGTGTCATGCTAGACTAAGTCTAGTTTAATTCGGCGGCGCGATGGGATCGGTCGGGGCATTCGAGGCGAAGACGAACCTGTCGGCACTGCTCGATCGGGTCGAGGGCGGCGAAAGTGTTGTGATCACGAAGCACGGCAGGCCCGTGGCGCGGTTGGTCCCGTTCGACTCGCCCGAGCCGGGGCGGACGCCCGACGACCTTGCTGAAGAGTTCCGCAAGATCAGGGAGCGGAGTAAGCCGGGCGGACCGAGCATCAGAGAGATGCTCGACTCCGGGAGGCGGTTTTGACCGCCCTCGTGCTCGACGCGTCGGTTGCCCTCGCCTGGCTGCTCGCCGATGAGGGTGGCGAGTTCGCCGGAGTCCTCGACCGCGTCGCCCGACACGGAGCGACCGTCCCCGCGATTTGGTCGCTGGAGGTAGCAAACGTTCTGCTGGTCAGCGAGCGGAACGGTAGGCTCTCGCCGGAGGACGGGACCCGCTCCATCAGCTTGCTCCGCGAGCTCCCGATCCGCCCCCTGACGGCGTCGCTGGACATCGACTTCGGGCAATTGCGGACCCTGTGCCAGAAGCACGGCCTTATCACGCATGACGCCGCGTACCTCGAGGCCGCGGCCAGGACATCCCTCCCACTCGCGACGCTGGACCGGAAACTCGCTGCGGCCGCGAAGGCGGAGGGGGTAAGCCTGGTGGGCGATTGAGCCGCAGGCGAAGACGCTGCTGCCTCCATTGCGGACGAGACGAGTCTATCGTCATCACGCGGCGGGGCATCCCGGTGGCGCGGTTGGTCCCTGTGTGACGGCCGAGCCGGGATGATAACGCCAAGACGGTCCGAGAGATGCGAGAGTTCTCCAACGGAGTTCGGCTCAACCGACCCGGCGACGGGGATCCGCTCACGGTCCGGGACCTGATCGATGCGGGGCGCCGGTGGTAGGCCGGCCGAGAGGCAACTCGCGTACACCATATCGACTCTGGCCGAGACGCCGGCCCTCAGCCACTCGAATGAGAACGTCAAGAGCATCGCGAAAAGCACCAGCCCAGACGTTGGGAACGTTTCCCCCAGCATTACGAGGAAGAACCCGAGCGCACCAAACGCCGCAACAGCGGACGGCAGCCGGCTCGTGAACTCGCTCACCTCCCCGGCCGGGACCGACGCCGCGGCGACCAACCAGTGAAAGACGGGTGGCTTCGAGGGCAGCGCGTCGTTGTACGCTCTGGGGAGCAC
>CAYUHJ010000400.1:0-3236 GCA_964444365.1 uncultured Alcaligenaceae bacterium
CGCGCCGCCGCCCGGCTGATCCTGGCCGGCGCGACCCGGCGACAGGCCGCCGACGCCTTGGCCATCGGCGAGAGCACGTTCCGCCTCTGGATGGGCCGAGGCCTCGAATAGCCGAGCAGCATCTACGGGTACTTAGCCCGGACCGTGAAGCGGGCCGAGGCCCGCCGGTCCCCGCTGCCGCCCGAGACCCCGGAGGAGCGGGCACGGCTCGACGAGCTGCTGAGGGGGTCGGCGGGGTTCCCTCTCTCCGACCAGGCCGACGACCCCGAACCCACCCCAACCCGGAAGCCCGCCATGATGCCGCCGGACATCCTCGCCCCGACAGACACGCGAGTCGACTACACCGACGCCGACGGCGTCCGCCAGACGCTCCGGTTCCCCCCGGAAGAGATGCAGACGATCGTCGAGGGCCTCGCCGCGACCGGGGCGAGGGACGCGGTCATCACCGGCACCGTGAACGGCCGCCGCGAGACGATGCCGGTGAACCCGGTCCCGGCCGGGGCGAAGTAGCCGACGCCGACGCGGAAGCCTTCGTCGACTCCCAGAACCTGCACCGGCGGCACCTGTCCCGCGAATGGAGGCAGCAGCGGGCGAGGGAGCTATGGGGGAAGGGGATGAGCACGCGGGAGATCGCGAAGGAGGTGGGGGCGAGCCAGATGACGGTGGTTCGCGATCTTCGTGATTCAGGTGAATCAGATGTTTCACCTGTCCCGGAGCAAGCCCCCACCCCCCAACCCGAGCCCGCAAAGCCCGCACCGCCACCCCCGCCCGAGCGGGTCAAGGGCGCGGACGGCAAGAGCTACCCGGCGACCAGGCCGGCCCCGTCAACGCAAAGCGGCCCGGCGAGCCTCCCCGCCGGGCCGCGGCAACCGCTCCCGTCCGGGCGGTGTGCCTCACTGGTCCTTCGGCCGCTCCCCTTCCGCCGGCCCCTCGCGGTAAGCCGCTTCCAGGGCCGCCAGGATCGCACTGTTCCGCCGGGCTTCCTCCAGCCGCTGCCGGGCGAGTTCGAGCCGGTAGGCGGACTCCCAGAGCTTGCGAAGCCGCGGGTCCGTGATGTGGTCAGGCGGGGTCATTGCGCTCCTTAGCGATGTCCTCGACCATCTTCTTTTCGTCTTTGTCCAGCACACTCGCGAACCGCTCCGCGACGTAGTCGCCTGGATCTTTTCCCAGATGCGAGGCAAGACGCCGGATGCGCTTCACCACGGACTGCGGGAGTCTGAGCGGTTCCGTGGGTTCTTTCTTCTTCGGGCGGCCCATGCCTGACAGGCTAGTGACCATTCAGCAGCACCTCAAGAACGTTCCGGGAACACTTCAAAAATGATACTCTTTCGTTCCTGATAAATAAACCAGAATATAAGTTGACTTTCTGTTACAGAAAATTATCATTCACTCCGTCAACCCCACTCCTCCCGACCCGGAGAACCTGCCATGTGCGTGACCTGCCTCCCGCTCGCCGGCGACCTTCCCGCGCAACGAAGACGTACGCCTCCCGCCGATGGGTGTGGACGCGGAACCCCGACCCGACCGCCCTGGCCGACGGCCGGCTGACGATCACCTGCAAGCGGTCGGCGAAGCCCGGGGCAAAGGCGGAGGACGACTCTTACGACGTGGCCGAGCAGTTCGAGGCCGTCCGGGGGTTCCGCCGGTTCTACGCCGTGAACCTGGGGTCGGGCGAGGTGTACGAGGTGACGCTCGGCGACCGGGGCGACCTCTGCACCTGCGACGCGGGCCGGGCGAAGGTGCCCAGCGGCTGCAAACACCGCCACGCTATGTGGGCCGTCGTCGCCGCCGGCGGGTTCGACCGGGAGGAAGCCGACGCCCCCGCCCTGGCCGTGGCCTGAGCCGTCCCCGCCCCTCTCCTCCGCCGGGGAGAGGGGGTGCTGCGAAACATCACACCCTTCCGGAGTCCGACCGTGAACCCGATCTGCCCGCGCTGCCTGTGTTCCGAGACGATCCGCCTCGACCTGGACGACGGCGACACGCTGACCTGTTCCGGCTGCGACGAGAACTACAGGGCGTCCGACTTGGTCGCGATGCTCGACTCGTGGGCGGGGCTGTTGCCGTGGATCATGTCGCACCCGGCCCGGCGGCCCGAGCCCGCCCCCTACGGCGTTTCCGTACCCCCCTCCCGCAACCCCTTGTAGTCCTGCCCGTGACCTTCCTCGACACCCTGACCCGGTCGACCACCGCCTTCGAGACGTGGGACGAGTTCCGCGGCCACCTGGCCCGCGGCTAGGTCCCGACCGTCCACCCGACCTGCCGCCGGAAGCGGCTGCTGATCCGCGTCCTGAACGCCCACGGGTTCGCCGTGTGGCCGAAGCCGCGGACGAAGCTGGCCGCCGCCGGCTGACCCGTTGGCCCTCCCTGGGGTGCGGGCACCCGCACCCCGTTGCTCCTTCTCACCCTCTCGGAGAATTGCCCGTGAACAAGCCCGCCATGCCCGAGACCGCCCTGCCGACCGTCCACTTCAACGGCCGCACCTGGACCCCGCGGACCGCGCTCGACATCGAGGCCCAGGAGGCCTGTCGGCGCGACCCGCAAAACCCGACGGACTCCAAGCTCCTCCAGCGGATCGCCGAGAACCACGCCGACGGCGTCATCCGCGACTGCGAAGACCTGATCGCCGGCATCGAGATCGAACTGGCGTTCCCCACGCTGTGCAGCGAGGTCCCGCTCGTCCGCCAGGCGGCCGTCGAGGCGCTGGCCGCCGTGCAACGGCTGAAGGCGGCCACCCGGTTCTACAGGGATGCGGGCAACAGGGTGGACAACCGGACCGCGGAGCAAGACTTCACCGAGGGCCTGGCGGCGCTCGAGATGCAGCGGTTGCAGAAGGAGAACGCCGAGCTGGAGGCGGAGTGCGAGCAGCTGCACCGCGAGTACATGGAGCGGTGGACCGCCGAGCAGCGCAAGCCCGCTCCGAAGCCCGCCGCGAAGAAGCCGAAGCGGGCGGCCCCGAAGAAGCCGGCCAAGCCGCACGCCCCGAAGCCGATCCCGAAGCCGCTGTTCGAGCGGATGACGGGCGGCGTCAACGGCAACGGCTACCACCACGCGAACGGGAAGAACGGCATGCACTGACGCGGCCCCGCCCCTCGGTCGGCGAGCCTCCCCCGCACGGGGGAGGGGGCGGGTTCGAGTCCCGCGGGCGGCCTGACAGAACGGGTCTTTGACAACTCGCCGCCCTTTATTGACCGTCATCTCCGCAACTTCATTGGTCGCAGATCCAGTTTCGCTCCCTC
>CAYUHJ010000401.1:0-3066 GCA_964444365.1 uncultured Alcaligenaceae bacterium
CGGCCACCCTCTCCCCCACGGGGAGAGGGTCAGAAATCGTCACACCCCCAGAATCGCCCGCAGCATGAGCCCCAGTTTCTGCCACTTCGGAACGGCCGGCCGTGCGGTCAGCACGTCGTACCGCCGGGCCTCGATCGCGTGCAGCACGGCTTCGCCGCCACGGACGAACAGGTCCACGTCGACCCGCACGGCACGGGGCAGGGTCGGGAGCAGGGCTTTTCCGCGCTCGAAGAAGCCGCGGGTGCGGTCGACCTCGAACCAGATCAGGTCGCGGAACGCGGGGGTGAACCGCCTCGCCCACAGGTCGGCGTCCGGGACGCCGAACCGTCGGCGGTCCTCTTCCGGGAGGTAGACTCGTCCGATCTCCAGGTCGCGGGACACGTCTTGCCAGAAGTTCGCGAGTTGCAGGCCGGTGCAGACCTCGTCGGCGAGGGCGGCCCGGTCCGGGGAAAAACACTCGAACAGCATGAGCACGAGGTGCCCGACCGGGTTCGCGGAGTTGCGGCAGTAGCCGAGCAGGTCGTCGAACGTGGGGTACGACTTCACCCGCTGGTCCTGCTCGAACGCCGCGAGCAGTGCGAGAAACGGCTCCGGCGGAATCGCGAAGCGGCTCACCGTTTCCCGCAACGCGACGGTGACGGGGTGCCGCGGGTCTCCCTCGTACATCGCGAGCACTTCGTCCCGCCACCAGGCCAGGAGGTTCGCGGCGGCAGGGCCGGTCTCGTCGGCGAGGTCGTCGGCCCACCGGCACCACGCGTACACGGCGTAAAAGTGCGGCAACAGCGGACGCGGCAGCAGCACCGAGGCCACCGTGAAGTTCTCCGGGCGGGACTTCGCGACGTGCTGGCAGTACGCCCGCGCCGCGGCCGGTGACACCGGGGTGTCAGTGGCGGCCGGGCCGTGCCGGGCCAGTTCGCGCGAAAAGTCCCAGTCCATGCGGGCCTCAGTTCACCACGTTCCGCAACGGCTGCCCGAGGATCGCCCGGCGGCACGCTTCCGCCCCCTTCACCCGCATGTCGGTCAGCCCTTCCACGGAGTAGAACGCGGCGTGCGGGTTCACGATGACGCGGTCGAAGCACGGGTCCGCCGGGTCGCGCCACGCCGTCAGCAGCGGGTGGTCGGCGGGGGGCGGCTCGTGCGGGAGGACGTCGATCCCCGCCCCGGCGAGCTTGCCGCTCCGGATGGCGGGGGGAACCGCGGTCAGGTCCACGCAGCCGCCGCGGGCGGTGTTCACGAGGTAGCTGCCGTCGGGCATCTTTGCGAGGGCCGACGCGTCGATGATGTGCCGCGTCTCGTCCGTGAGCGGGCAGTGCAGGCTCACGACGAACGCTTCCGCGAGGAGTTCATCCAGCGACTCGACCCGGCGGACGCCCATCGCCTTGTCGTAGCCGTCGGCCTTGTGCGGGTCGTAGAACGCGACGTCCATGCCGAGCGCCTTCGCCCGTTCTGCCGTGGCGGTGCCGATGCGGCCGAGCCCGATGATGCCGAAAACGCGGCCGCGGAGGCGGGTCAGCGGGGCGGCTTGCAGGTACGACCACGGGCCGACGCCGCGTTGCAGCCGGGAGTTGAACAGGTGCGTGCCGCGGGTCAGGGATAGTGTCAATGCGATGGCGGAGTCGGCGACTTCCTCGGTGCCGTAGTCGGGGACGTTGGCCACCGGGATGCCGCGTTCGCGGGCAAAGACGCGGTCGACGTTGTCGAACCCGACGCCGCACCGGACGATCAGTTTGCACCGCGACAGCCGGGAAATCGTGGCCTGCCCGATGCCGAGGTTGTGGTACAGCATGACCGCGTCCGCGTCGTCGATCTTGCCGGCCAGTTCCGATTCCGCGTTCGCGTCCAGCGCGACGACGTCCGCGATGTCGCCGAGCACCGCGCGTTCGGGGGCCAGGTCGTCGGCAATGAAGTCGGCAATCACGACGCGGAACCGAGTCATGGGGTTCTTCCGGAAAGGAGAGCGGATTCCGGCACTGTACGACTCGGGCAACCCGTTGGCGCGGGCTGTTGCGGGAGTGGGTCACACGCTCCGCGTGTGACCTCGCCTGAATCGACCCCGAGTCGTCTCCATCCCGAGCGAGCCGACACGCGGAGCGTGTCGGCCACGTCGAGCGAGTACGATTGACCCGGCAAACTTTGCTATCATCACCGGCATGTCGAACGAACTTCCCGACCCGGTCCCGCTCGCACCGGCCCCGCCGCCCGAGCCGCTGATCCGCCTCGCGGACGTGTCCGTGCGGTTCGACCAGCAGCGGGTGCTCTCGCACGTTAGCCTGGACATCTTCCCGCACCAGACGGTGGTCCTGATCGGCGAGAGCGGGTGCGGCAAGTCGGTCACGCTCAAGCTCATCGTCGGGCTGCTGCGGCCGACCGAGGGGGAAGTGTTCTTCGAGGGCAAACCCCTTCATCGGATGGGCGAGCGGGAACTGACCGCGATGCGGCTCCGCGTCGGGTTCCTGTTCCAGCAAGCGGCCCTGTTCGACAGCCTGACCGTGTACGACAACGTCGCGTTCGGCCCGCGGGCGAAGGGCGGCTTCACGGAGGACGCCGTCGCCGGCCGGGTGCGGGAGCGCTTGCAAGAGGTCGGGCTGCCGGCGACGTCCGAAACGAAGATGCCCGCGGAACTGTCCGGCGGGATGCGGAAGCGGGTGGGGCTGGCCCGTGCCCTGGCCCTCGACCCGGACGTGATGCTCTACGACGAGCCGACGACCGGCCTCGACCCGATCATGACGGACGTGATCAACGAACTCATCCTGCAAACCCGCCGGAAGCGGCCGGTGACGAGCCTCGTCGTGACGCACGAAATGCGGACGGTGCAAAAGGTCGCGGACCGCGTGGTGATGCTCTACCCGCTCGCCCGGCTGACCGCGGGCGAACCGCAAGTGCTGTACGACGGCCCCCCGGCCGGGCTGAGCGACTGCCCCGACCCCCGCGTCCGCCAGTTCGTGGAAGGCGACGCCCGCGACCGGCTGACCGAGCTCGGCGGCGTGTGACGGCGCGCGTCAGCCCGAAACCCCTGGATTCCTGATGCTTTCTCCCCTCTCCCCGCTGGGGAGAGGGGTTGGGGGC
>CAYUHJ010000402.1:0-3052 GCA_964444365.1 uncultured Alcaligenaceae bacterium
CCGTCGGCCGGACCCCGGACCCGCTGCCGCTTCCGAACGCGGGCGGGATCAGTTCCCCGACGTTCGCGGCGAACCCCGCGGTGATGACCCCGCAACCGATCGCCGCGCCCGCGACGCTGCCCCCGCCGGTGGCGACGCCCGAGACCAGTCCGCTCGTCACGCCGAGCATTGCGCCGACCACCCCGACCGCCCCGGCGTTCGTCCCCCCGTCGTTGGGGGTGCCGCCGGCCGACCCGCGGACGCAGCCGGCGATCAAGCCCGCCGCGGTCGTCCAGCCGCCGACCCCCATGACCGACCCGATCCCGCCGATGCCGCTGCCCCCGGACCCGCTGCCGCTGCCGACGCTGCAGAAGTAGCCCCCGTCAGGCTTCGCGGGCTTGGAGGTGCATCGCCAGGTACGACCGCCGTTCGACGTCCGTCAACCCGAGCTCGGCCGCGGTCCGCAGCACCGCGGCCTTCGCCGCCTCGAACCGGTGCGGCTCGGCGAGGACCTCCAGTTCCACGAACTTCCCGAGGCCGCCCGCGTCGTCGAGGCACGCTTCCACGGCGAACCCGTCGCGGGTGAACGCCCACACCTCCCGGGTTTTCGCGACGACCAGCACCGGGCGGTAGCCGAGGGCGGTCAGCAGCCGGGTGGCCGTGTCCGCGCCGGCGTCACCCGCCTCGATAGGAAGTTCGATCTCCGTGCGTGTCTTCGTCGCCGCGTCGGTCTTCGGCCCCTTGTAGGTGATGAAGTTCGCGTCCCCGACGCGGCGGATCCGCAGGGCCTCGTCGGTCCGGGCGAAGTCGCGGTCCGGGGCGTTGAAGTAGTGGTCCACGTCCGTCCGGGTCGCGGCCGCCACCGCTCCGAGAGCCGCGAGCTTCGCCCGGAGGGTGTCCCAGTCGGCGGAGCGGTACTTGACTTCGACTTCGAGCATGGCCGCCCCCGTGCCGGTGAGCCGACGCTGTAGAATAAGGGAATCGGAGCGAGACGGGAACCCGTGGTGCCAGGCAGCCGACGACCATCATGAACCGCTTCCAACTCGGGATCGTGCTCGAAACGACGGGCTTACCGGTCCGACAGGCCCTGGCCGCGGCGTCCCGGCTCGGGGTGGCGGGCGTGCAAATCGACGCCGTCGGCGACCTCGCGCCGGACCGCCTGACCGCGACCGGGCGGCGCGACTTCCGGAACCTGCTGAAGTCGTACAACCTCGAACTCACGGCCGTCCACTGCCCGCTGCGGAAGGGCCTGGACGCGGCCGAGCACCAGCAGCAGCGGATCGAACACGTCCGCAAGGCGATGCAGTTCGCGTTCGACCTGGGGCCGCGGGTCGCGGTCGCGCCGATGCCGAAGGTGCCGACGGACCCGGCCTCGCCGCGGGCGGTCACGTTGCGGGAAACGCTCCTCGACCTCGGCGGGTTCGGCGACCGGGTCGGGGTGCGGCTCGCGCTGGAAGGCGGGTTGGATCCCGGCGAGGCGACCCGCGACTACCTCGCCGCGTTCGACACCGGCGGCCTCGCGGTGAACTTCGACCCGGCCAACTTCCTGTTCAACGGGCACGACCCGGTCAAGAGCCTGACGGCTTTCGCCGGTAACGTGATCCACACCCACGCCCGCGACGGCCGGTCGGCCACCCTGTCGGGCGGGGCGAAAGAAGTCCCCGTCGGAGCCGGCGACATCGAGTGGATGGCTTACGTCGCCACGCTCGAAGCCGTCGAGTACCGCGGGTACCTCGTCGTGGACCGCGAGACGGGCGAGAACCGGTTCGCGGACGTGGCCGCCGGGGTGAAGTTCCTCCGGCGGTTCGTGCCGGCCGCGTCCGGCCTCTCCTGAGTCCCCCATGCCGCGTATCCAGCAACTGCCAGCGGATGTCGTCACGAAGATCGCTGCCGGGGAGGTGATCGAACGGCCGGCGTCCGTCGTGAAGGAACTGCTCGAAAACTCCGTCGACGCCGGGGCGACGCGGATCGACATCGAACTCGAAGCGGGCGGCACGGAACTCATCCGCGTCACCGACGACGGGTGCGGCATCGCCGCGGACGAACTGCCGCTCGCGCTCGCCAGCCACGCCACGAGCAAGCTGCAAACCGCCGACGACCTGTTCCGCATCTCCACGATGGGCTTCCGCGGCGAGGCCCTGGCGTCGATCGGGGGCGTCGCGAAGGTCACGCTGCAATCCCGCACCGCGGACGCCCCCACCGGGGCCGAACTCCACTGCGACGGCGGCACGTTTTCCCCCGTGAAACCGTGGGGCGGCGCGGTCGGCACCCGGCTCGAGGTCAGGCACCTCTTCTTCAGCGTGCCGGTCCGCAAGAAGTTCCTGAAGAGCATCCCCACGGAACTCGGCCACGTCTCGGAGACGGTCACCCGGCTGTCACTGGCGAACCCCGGCCTGCACATCACGCTCACCCACAACGGCAAGCTCGTCGTCGAGGTGCCCGCGTCGGCCACGCTCCGCGACCGCATCGGCCTGTTCTTCGGCTCGCAGGTCCGCGACTCGCTCTACGAAGTCGATACCGGCCCCGGGCCGGTATCGCTCAGCGGCTGGATCGCCGACCCCGCCTGCGACCGCGGCAACGCGAAGTTGCAGTACCTGTTCCTCAACGGCCGCTGGTTCCGCGACCGCAGCCTGTCCCACGCCTTCCAGGAGGCGTACCGCGGCCTGCTGATGACGAACCGCTACGCCGTCGGGTTCCTGTTCCTGCGCGTGCCGCCTGACACCGTGGACGTGAACGTCCACCCGACGAAGGCCGAGGTCCGCTTCCGCGACAACTCGGTCGTCTACTCGATGATCCGCAACGTGGTCAAGCAGCGGCTGCTGAAGGAGAACCTCGTCCCGAAGCTGACCGTCCCGGCGGAGGACTGGACGCTGAGCGTGCCGCCGCGGGCGAACACGGAGAGCCTGTTCGGGGGGAATCGAGAGCCGGTTGCCGGAACTCTGGTGGATTTTCTCCCTCCCCCTGGGAGGGGGGAGGGTTGGGGTGGGGGTCGCTTCGGTGGTGAAGTCTACACCCCCCACCCTAGCCCTCCCCCCCAAGGGGGGAGGGAACCAGAAAATGCGGCGGGTGAAGC
>CAYUHJ010000403.1:0-3045 GCA_964444365.1 uncultured Alcaligenaceae bacterium
GTGGTGGGCAAGCAGCTTCTGAGCGCTCCGCCGGGTGATCCCCCGCGCCACGAGCTCCCGAACGAGCGCGTCGCCGTCCGCCTCCTGGCTGGGACAGCCGCTGGGGTGAGGTCGGGCCTTCACGAACACAGTCCGCCAGTTCCCCCGCTCGATCTTGCGGAACCGCTCGTCCTCGGAGAGCGGCGTAAGGAACCCCCGCCCCTCGAGTTCCAGGACGGCCGGGAGCAGTTTCCGCTTGAGCTCCGAGTTCGAGTAGTTCTTCGAGAGCCCGATGTGCTCGCACGCGAACGTCCGGAGGTCGAACTCCCAGCGGCCCCGGTGGTAGAACCGCTTGTCGAGGAACCGGTACATCCGTTTGGCGATGGCCCCCTCCAAGTTCTTGTAGAAGTCGAAGTCGAGGGACTTCAGGTACCCGGCCTGGAAGCTCTGAAACACGGTCTCGTTCCACGCAAACGACGACAGGGCTTTCTCCGGCTGGTCCTTCGCCATCTTCCGCCGCCGCTCGACCCGCTCGCGGTCGAACACCGACACCTGGTCGATGACGTGGAACGTCTCGTTCACCCAGCACTTCTCCTCTTTGGACCACCAGGCCTTCCGGTACTGGAGCGTCACCCCGGCCCAGCGGTTCAGGGAATCCTCCACCCGCTTGTATGACTTCGACTCGTCCCGCCACCCGAGCAGCTTGATAAGCCCGTAGCGGGAGAAGTGGACCCGACGGTCCCGGAACTCCTGCTCGGAGGTGATCTGGATGAGGCCGAGCAGCACCTCGTCGTCCAGAGCCGTGGGCAGGCCGAACTTGTCGGCCGCGGTGATGGTCAGGGTGCGGGCCACGGTCTTGCCGGACGACGGGTCGAAGATCTCGTCGGTGAACTCCAGGGTCTTCTGGTTGTCCGGCACGACGTCCGAGACGGCGGCGATCGGGAACTCGGCGAAGTTGAGCTCGTCCCGGTAGCGGGGGTGGGGGGCCGGTTTCGCGTGCGCCGCCTCGGCTAGCCCTTCGTTGCCCATAGTCCTCCGCCGTCGTCACTCTCCCAACCAAATGATTCGTACACCGCCGGTTGTAGTGTTCTCACTTCAGTTAACAGGAACAGAGTTGGCCGGCCGGATCAGCAATCACGTCGGCCGGTTGCCTCCCCCGTTCATGCCCCAACCCCCGGTACTCGCCGCCGCCATTGTGTCCCAAATCCCGGTACGAGTACGGCCGGAATCCCGGTGGCAGTGTGCCCCAACTCCCGGTAACCCCGTGCCCGAAATCCCGGTACTCTCATCGCCCACTGCCCGGCGACAATTGCATTCTCGGCGTCGGCATGCCCGAAATCCCGGTACACGGGCTCCGGCATCCGCGCGGCACGGCAACGGACCTCGCTGCGGCAGTCGGCTGCCCATCGCCGCAGAGCGCAAGTGGCCGCGGCTCCGTCACCCCTTTCAGCATCTACCAGCCCCATCCCGACCCTGTCACCTGGTAAAACGCTCGAGTCCCCCGGAGGTCCGGTGCCCCGGACCTCGAAACCCGGCCGTCTCCCGCGAGTACCGGGGCACCGGACATCCCTCGCGTTGAGTAGTTTACCGGCGTTCCGGAACACCGGACGTCCGGAGAAGAGGCGGATGCGGGTGACGCCGCCCCGTATCCCGGCGAGCCGGAGGTCCGGAACACGCCTCCAACCAATCGCTGCCGCGCGAACTCCGGAACACCGGAGCCCCGGCGGTCGGCCGGGTCGGGGGACGGCCCCTCGTCCCCCGGAGCACCGGGGAACGCGCCGCGGCGGCGGCCGGCCGTCGCCTTGGCGGGGCTGGGGCGGTCGGGCCGGACGGACAGCATCGTTGAATTCGGCGCTGGGCGGCCCCAGGCGGGTCGATTCGGTGGCGGCCTAGGGTCGGACGGCGGCCCCCCGGCGGCAACGCTCCCGGCCCCGATTTTGGCGTGCCCGAAATCCCGGTATCCGGACGCATCGAACGGCACGGACTACCGGTCCTCCGGAGTTCCGGGATACAGCCTCGGCGGGCCACTGTCGGGCCATCCCCGGAGGTCCGGAGTTCCGGGCTACAGGACCGTTCGGCCAGACGGGGGTGGTCCGGACCTCCGGGCGACCGCCCACCTTGTCGCCGCCGCAAGGGCGACCGTGTCCCCCGGGACTCCGGGGGTCCGCGGCTCCGCGGGGCCGGGCGATTTTCCGTCTTGCCCGGCACACCGGTCCTCCGGAATACTCGCCGGACACGGCTGGGTTTTCGTGAGCGACTGTCGGGTATGAGATTCCGGGACACACAGGTCATCGTCTTCGCCAACCAGAAGGGAGGGTGCGGGAAGACGAGCAGCACCGTCTCGACCGCAGCGGCGTTCGCGTCGCTCGGGTACTCGGCCTGCGTGGTCGATACCGACCCCCAGTGCAACGCCACCGACAACCTGGGGGTGGACCCGGACGAGGCCCTGCGAGACGGGCGGTTCACCCTGGCCGACGCCTATTTGGGCAAGGTGCCGGCCGCACGGATCGCCATCACCCCGGAGGGCCGGTTCGACGGCCGGATCGCTGTGGTCCCGGGACACCGGGCATTGTCGAGCGTCTCCGCCCGACTGGAGAACGAGGTCTTGCAGCTCCTGGCCGACGAGAACTCCTCCGACCTGGACGGGGAGGATCTCCGCCGGGAGCACCGGATGCGGCTCCGGAAGTCAATCGACTCCCTCCGCGGGCAGTTCGACGTGGTGCTCATCGACACCCCGCCGAACCTCGACTTCCTCATGACCTCGGCCCTCATCGCGGCCGACTGGTACGTCGTCCCGACGTTCCCCTCGGGGTACGACCTGAAGGGGCTCGAGGTGTTGACCCGGACCATCGACAAGGTGCGCAAACAATACAACCCCGCGCTCGCCCTGGCAGGGGTGCTGCTCGGCAACTACGACCGCACCACCTCCCTCGACAAGCAGGTGCACGACCTGCTCCGGCAGCGGTTCACCCCGGCCCTGGTGTTCGCCACGACGATCGCCCGGAGCGTCCGCTACCGGGAGGCGACGATGGGGCGGATCACCATCTTCGAGCACCCGGAGGGGCG
>CAYUHJ010000404.1:0-3040 GCA_964444365.1 uncultured Alcaligenaceae bacterium
GGCCCTCGAATCCTCGAGCGCACCGCTCGCCTGCGACCGGGACCGGATGCCGGCCGGCTACGCGAATCAGGATGAGGAAGAAGAAGTTGCCGCCGAAGGCGACGAAGCGGACGCCGAGGAAGAAGCCGAGGGCGAACACGAGGCTGAGGCCGACGCCGAGGAAGAACTCGTCGCGGCTGCCCCCTCTTCCGCACCGGAAGCCGAATCCGCGGCTACGGTCGAAGATCGCCGGAAGAAGGTGCTCGCCCTGCACGCTGGCGGGATGAGCGGCCGGGCAATCGCGAAGGAACTCGGCCTGCACCAGACGCAGGTGCAGCGAATCCTTAAGGCCGCCGAGCCCCCGCCCCAGGTCATCCAGGCGGTCACCACCGTCGACCGGTTCGCGAACAGCACCGTGCGGATGGTCCGGGCGGAAGGCCAGCCCGCCGCGACGTGAACGACGTGTGGTCATTTCGACCCCACCTGTCGGGCGACCCTCTCCCCAGATGGGGGAGGGGACCAGCCATGAAGGAGAACTTCATGCTGATCGGTGCAACCGTGACCATGTGGTTCATCACTGTAACCGTAGCGGAGATCACCACGGATCGTTATGCCGAGCGTCCAAACGGGAATTCCCGTCTTGGGCAGTGATCGGAACGAACCGCAACCTTCTCGGTTATAGATCGTCCTGCCGAGCATCGAATCAACGGTAACTCCCGTCAATTCGGCAGCGACCAGAGCGTTACTCGAGCGCACCGACTTCCCCACGGGGTTCCCATGCACGACGCCGACACACTGCCCCTCACCATTCGTACCCCGGCCGGGGAAGCCACCGTCCCCCTCGACGTGTTCGCCGCCCGTGAAGCTCTGTCCGTCCTCGCCCATCGGCACCCCGACCCGAACGACTACACCGCCGCCGTCCGCGACTGGCTGACCTCGCAGGGCGTCCCCGCCAGCAACCTGTCCGCCGCCTCCGTGGGGAAGGTCGTGTCCGCGGTCGGCGACGCGGTGCAGCGCCTCCGCGAGGACCGCACCGGCTTGCCCTTCGCCAGGCTGACACGCTTCTACGGCATCGACGTGTTCGCCCTGTCCCCGAAGCATCGCTTCACCCTCGAAACCGCGATGCCCCTTCTCCGGGCGGAGGAAGAACTCGCCTCGGGGACCGTGGAGGACAACCGGCTCTACGACCTGGTCCTTCTGGCTACGGGCTCGAAGGACGCCGCCTCCGCCGCCCTGGAAGCCCGTGTCGCCGAACGTCTCCGCCGCGGCGAGACCCCTGCCATCTGAGGCGACCATGCCCACATTCACCGGCCGCCGGGTTCCCGCCCGCACCCCGAACACAACCGTCTGGGGGTTCGACGCCGGCACCGCCGTCCACGAGGCCGGGCACGCTGTTGCTGCCGTCGTGTTCGGGTGGGAAGTTGTCCGCGTCTGCGTCACCGATCCCCGTGACGACGTGGCAGGGCGGTGCGAAGTTTGTCTTCCCGAACCGGCCACGCCGCGGAGGTGGATCGCCTTCCTTCTGGCGGGTGCCGTCGCGGAACAGATGCTGACCGACCGTGTCGGGCCGTGGGGCGACGAGCAGGACCAACGTGAAGCGAAGGTCGCCGCCATCGACGCCGCCGGCGGGAATCGCATCCTCGCCGCGAAGATCCTCGCCGACGCCGAGCAGCACGCCCGCGAACTGGTCATTCGGCACGCTGCGGACATTCGCACCCTCGCCGCCGCGGTTCGGGAAGTTCCGGGGGTCGGCCTCGGGCATGAGGAAGTTCTTGCCGCACTCGGAAGACGCTGACCGTGTCCCGGCGAACTTCCTGTCGGCGTGTGCAACACTTTCGCCAGTGCCCCGCTCGATCAAGGGATGTTCATGAGAGGTTGCAATGGGTTGGGAGTCGCGAGGCAATCGTCGGGTGTACTACGAGGCCGCACGGGTCAACGGCCGGGTGGTGAAACGCCACGTCCCAGCCCTGATGGCCCCGATGGTCGAGCAGGTCGCCGAGATGCGGAGACGGGAACGGGAGGCGTCCCGGCAGAAGATCAAAGCGGCAAAGAAGGAACTCGCCGACCTCGAAGCCGTCGTCGGGGCCGTCGTTGAAGTGGCTGACGTGGCGACGCGGGCGGCCATGCTCGCGGCCGGGTACCGGAAGCACAACCGCGGGGAATGGAGGAAGCAACGTGGCAAGTGACCCGAAGCCGAGATCGTCCCGCGACCAGGCCGTTGCCCTCAACGCACTGATCGAGCGTGCCGGGAACGGCGACGAGGGGGCGGCGAGGCAGATTCGCGCGACCCTGGCGGAACTGCCGGGCCTCGCCGACATCGGCGGGAATGTCGCGGACGAGGCGGAGAAGCGGCTCGTCGCGTCGTACGCCGGGAAGTGCCTCGGCACGCGGGAGTTCGTCACGCAGAAGCTGAAGAACCTGCGGGCCGAACTGGGCGGGGCGACCGGGTCGCCGCTGGAGAAGCTGCTGATCGACCGCGTCGTCGCGACGTGGCTGCACGTGTCCTACCTGGAGTTCAAGTACGCGGCGACCACTTCGATGGACGTGACGCTGGCCGTGTACTACCAGCGGGCCATCACCGCGGCGAACAAGCGGCACCTCGCCGCGATCAAGGCGCTGGCCGAGGTCCGGCGGCTGGCGCTGCCGGCGATCCAGGTGGGGCCGAACGTGCTCGCGATCGACGCGAGGGGGATGCAGGGTTCGAGCCTGCCGGCGATTGGCGGGTGATGGCCGCGGGCGTGTTCACCCCGTCATAGGATGGGAGGGACGCGCCGCCCGGACGGGAGCGGTTGTGTCGCGGCCCGGTGGGTTGATCCTGCCGGGCCGCTTCGTTCGGCCGACGCATCGAGGCGCTGGAACGGGTGAAGGCGAAGGAGCGAACCCGTGAAGCTGGCCGCATCGGTGGAGAAGGGTCAGGAAATTTTCCTGCACCTTTCAAAGGCCAGACCCGCGACAAGGTCGGGGCGGTGTTGGGCCGCGTCAGGAAGTCGCCTTCAACACCGTCAGCAACCCCGGCCGCGCCTCTCGCTTCGCCTGTAGCTCGACCCACCGCGCCGCTTCC
>CAYUHJ010000405.1:0-3040 GCA_964444365.1 uncultured Alcaligenaceae bacterium
GCGCTGACCGAACTGAAAGCCGTCGCCGACGCGGTCCGGGCGATCGAGGCGAAGGCCCGCGCCGCGGTCATCAAACTCGACGGGGCGAAGCCATGACCCGGAGCGACGGTGCCGGCGAGCGGCGGGGCGTCAGCCCGCCGTGTCCGAGTCCGGTCTTCCACGGCGGGCTGACGCCCCGCCGCTCGCCCGCCCGATGAGACTCGCCATGACGCTTCCCGACGTGATCCGCCACTTGCAACTTCAGCCGCACCCGGTCGAGGGCGGCTACTTCCGCGAGACCTACCGCTCCGCGGCCAGGGTCGGGGACCGGTCCCTCGGCACGGCGATCTACTACCTGCTGTCGCCCGGCAGCGTGTCCGAGATGCACCGACTCCCCGGCGACGAGGTGTTTCACTTCTACCTCGGCGACCCCGTGGAGATGCTGCAACTCCACCCGGACGGCACCGCGTCCACGCTGCTCCTCGGCCCGGACTTGGCCGCACGTCAGGTGCCGCAGGCGGTCGTGCCGGGCGGCGTCTGGCAGGGCAGCCGGCCGCTCCCCGGCCCGCACGGGTTCTCCTTGCTCGGGGCGACAATGGCTCCGGGCTTCGACTACGCGGACTACACGACCGGGACACGCGCGGACCTCACCGCCCGCTGGCCCGCGGCCGCCGCGATGATCGAGGTGCGAACGCGGCGGGGGTGAATAGAATCACCGAACCCTCCCCGTCTCACTTCGGGTTTCCGCCATGCGACTCGCCGCCGTCGGGCTGACCTTCTTTTGCGGACTGCTCGCGCTTGCCGCCGAGACTCCGGTCGTCGTGACCGACGCCGAGGGGAAGGAAGTCAAACTCGCGGCCGCCCGGCTCACGCTCGGCACCCGCCGGCTGACGTGGCTCGCGGACCCGAAGGGCGCGACCCCGGACGCGAAGCTCGGCCCGCTCGCCGTCGAGTTCCGGGAGCCGAACTCGACGGGGTTTCAGAACGGCGTCGTCACCCTCGTCCCCGCGTCGGCGATCGAGTCCGTGAAGTACGACGCGGCCAAGCAAACCGCCGCGGTGAAGGTCGCCGGCGTGCCGGAACCCATCACGGGGTCCACCGCCTTCAAGGGGATGAACGCCCTCGGCGTCGAGACCGGCGACCCGGCCACCGCGACGAAGTACGCCGGCGGGTCCGTCAAGGGCGGCGTCCAGGCGTTCGCGTTCCCCGCGGCGAAGCCGTTCGAGCGAAAGCCCGCGGACGGGAAGTGGCACCTCACGATCGACCAGCCGAAGGCCAGCAACCCGGTGGTGCCCGTGACCGGGTTGCGGTTCCTGGTGGCCAACGGCAAGGGGGAGGTGTTGGTGACGGCCCTGCCCGCGAAAAAGGGGGCCGCCCTGGACCTCGCCGCCGGCACGCCGTTCGAGGTGGTCGCCGTCGACCTGACGCGGAAGGTCGCGGTCGTGGAGGTGGCGAAGGACGACACCCGGACGCTCACCCTCACCCCGGACGCGGACGGCAAGCCCGGCTCCGTGGTCGGCTTGCTCGGCGAAGTCCCGGCCGGGTGGAAGCTGTTCCCGCTGCACACGCTGCTGAAGGTCGAGAGGGCGAAGGAGTAGTCGGGTCAGTCGAGTCGGATGTCGAACGTCTGCGGCCCGGGCGCGACCTCCAGCCCGAGGCCGGACGTGTTCGGGTCGCGGAACTTCGGGGGAATCCCCGGGCCGGGCACGACCTCGCCGGGGTTCGCGCCGAGCGGCGGGGTGACGGCCACGCGGACCGACCCGACCGGGACGCGGTCCATCCAGTAACTCCCGTCCGGCTGGATGACGGCCGTCGCCGCGTACTCGTTGCTGCCGATGCCGCCCACGACGTACACCTCGCCGCCGGTGACGGGCGCGCCCTTCGCGGTCACTTTCCCCGACAGGACGCCGGCCTTCGGGTCGATGCCGCACCCGACCAGTAGCAGCGTCGCGAGTCCGATGAGCAGTCGCATGCGTCACCACTCCCCGGAGATCACGGTGCCGTCGTTCGGAACGCCGAGGTTGTACCAGACCGCCGCGGGGATCGACTCGCGGATGAGCCGCACCGACCCGTCGGCCATGACGACCTGAAGCCCGCCGTCGTGCATGGTGCTGGCCACGAGCTGGCTGCACAGGTTCGAGCTCCCCGAAAGCCGCGGCTGGACCTGGAACTTGTTCGAGTTGTGCCAGAAGAAGACGGGCGCGGGCCACCGGGCGGGCTGGAGCGGGTTCCAGACGTTGCCGTACCGCGACCATCCCGGGTCCGCGTCCTGGTCGGCCGGGCCGCCCCAGCGGGTGCCGTTCCCGCCGCCCGGCGTGCAGTTCCCCAATTTCTCCGCGAACAGCAGGGTCTGGGACGTGCCGTCGGGGAAGCTCGCCCCGAGCTTGGACTGCCCGTACCAGTCCTCGAACGTGGCGGTGCCGAAGGGCACGTCCGGGGACCGGGCGAAGACGCGGAAGTTGCCGGCGTAGGAGGCGTCCTCGCCGACCCGGCTGTACGGCCCGCCGCTGCCGAAGTTGCCGATCGTCACGTCCGACGGGCAGACGAACGTGTTCGGCCGCACGGTGCCGGCGTTGTTGTACACGTCGACGTACCGGATGCCGTTGGCCACCGGGAACTTGTCGACCATCGTCTGCTGTTCGAGGTACGGCAGCAGGTACACCAGCACCCAGGCCCGGCCGATGCCGGCGTAGGAGTTGTACACCCGGTCGGCGACGAGGGCCGCCGAGTAGGGCGTCGAACTCGGCGGGGACGTGTACTTCGTGGCGCTGCCCGCGTAGGCCGGCGGCAGCTTGCCGATGGCGTCGTGCGCGTTGTGGCAGGCCAGGCCCATCTGCTTGAGGTTGTTCGCGCACTTGGTCCGCGCCGCCGCCTCGCGGACCTTTTGCACCGCGGGGAGCAGCAGTCCGATCAGCAGCGCGATGATCGCGACGACGACGAGTAGTTCGATCAGCGTGAACCCGCGGCGGCGCATAATTGGCCTCGTACTGATTTCTCCCTCCCCCTTGAGGGGGGAGGGTTGGGGTGGGGGTGAGGGTCGACGACTGAAGCGACCCCCACC
>CAYUHJ010000406.1:0-3002 GCA_964444365.1 uncultured Alcaligenaceae bacterium
CCCGGCGGTGCTGCGCCTGGGCGGACCCGGACGCGGCGAAGAGCCCGGCCGCCGCGAGCGCAGCCAGGACGAAGACTCGGGCGCTCGTGAACATGGTCGTCTCCTTCATGCGTTCGGGGTCGTGAGTTCGGGTTGGTCGCGACGCCCCTCCCGGCCCGGGCCGCGGGGCGGCCTGTCGGGGCGGGGCGAGAAGCCGCTCACGGGGTCTTCGGGTGGACGTGGGGGGCCGCCGGGGCGGGCGGGGCGAGCCCGAGCAGGATCTTCCGCTGGTCGTCGGTCAGCACCTGGGCGGCCTCCCCGACCGACCGGATGAAGGCCATCCGCTGGTCGCCGCGGAGCTTCTCGACCTCCCGCACCTTGGCGTCGATCTTGGCCGCGTCCGGCTGGTCCGCCGCGGTCAACTCCCAGAGCTGCTGCTCGGCCTCCTCGATCTTCCGCTGGGCGGTCGCCTTGTCGGTCGCGGCCTTCTGCTTCAGGTGGCCGAGCTTGGTCTTCTGCTCGGTGGAGAGGGTGATGTGCTCGGGGTGGTCGAGGAAGAAGTCGGTCGCCCCGATGTGGTAGACGTGGGACGCGCCCGGGAACCCCGGCAGGGCGGCGGCCATCTTCATCTTCATCCCCTTCTGACCGCCCATCGGCCCCATCCCCATCATGTCCATGTCGTCCATCATCATCATCCCGCCGCCGGACCCCCCCATCCCCGGCATCCCCCCGGACCCGCCGCCCATCCCGGGCATGTTCCCCATCATCATGTTGTCCATGCCCATCATCCCGCCCATGCCACCGCCGCCCATCTTCTTCCCGCCCATGCCGCCCATCATCCCGTCCATTCCCATTCCTCCGCCGGACATGCCGCCCATCCCGCTCATGCCGCCGCCCGGCGGGGCGATCTTGGCCACGGCCGCTTCGAGGCGGGCCACCTTCGCCTGGAGCAGCTTGATCTGCTCAACCAAGTCCCTGTTCGGGTCGGCGGCCTTGTCCGCCGGGTGGGCGTGTTTGGGGTCGGGGGGCGGGTCCTTCTTGTCCTGTCCCGCCGCGAAGAGCGGCCAGGCGACCAGGAACCCGAGAAACGCGGAGCCGAGGCCGACGGTGGCGTACCGGCTTCGGGAGGATTGCAACCAGGTCATGATGACGCCTCCGAGTGGGGAGGCGGCGGCCCGATGCCTCAGGCCGCCGCCGGGGGAATCCGAACCGGGCGGCCCCTGCACAGGGCCGCCCGGCAGTCGTCACGTGGGCCGGCGGTCAGTGCTTCAGGTGCTTGAGCATCTCCTTGCAGGCCTTGGCGCAGTCCCGGCACGCCTTGGCGCAGGCGGCCATGTGCTTGTCGTCGGGGAACTTCTCGCAGGCGGCGGCGCACGCCTCGGTGCACTTGATGCAGCACTCGCAGGCGTGGGCCGCGAACGGGCTGTGGCGGGCCACGAGGGCGGCCGCCGTCTTGCAGCACTCGGCGCAGTCGATGCAGGTGTGCAGGGTCGCCGCGTGCTCCTTCTTCCCGGCCGCCAAGTTCTCGGCGCAGTGGTGGAAGCACATGTCGCACTCGAGCATGCACGCGGCGCACGCCTTCGCGCAGGCGGCGAAGTGTTCGTGGTGGCCGTCGCCCTTCTTGTCGTCGGCGGCGAGGGTCCCGCCCCCGGCGAGGACCGCGGCCCCCGCCCCGATCCCGGTCAACACGTCACGACGGTTCATGTCAGTCTCCAGTTGGAACGCTCGGACAGGTCTGCGTCGCGCCGGAACGTCCGGCGCGACGGCCCGCCCACCCACCATCGGAAGCCCGCTCGCCGCGGTCGGCATGCACGCCGCGGGAGCCCGCCCCCGGGACGCACCGGCGGCCCGCCGCCCGCCATCCTTCGGGGGCGGGGCCGCCGGCGTCGGCTCACGTACCGGCCCGCTGAACAGGATCGGGTGCCCGAGGGGACTCGGCACCGCCGGACTCCTGGTCGCCGCAGTGGCCGGCGATCGTCGTCAGGATCGGGCACTCGCGAGCCGGGCCGTCCCCGGCGCAGAGCGCCCGCAGTTTGGTCAGCGCCTCCTCGTTCGCCCGCAGCTCCGAGATCTGGGCCTCGATCGCGGCGATCCTCTCGTCCGCCACCAGCCGCACGTCACCCCGGGAGGCGGCCAGGCTCTCGTACAGGTCGAGGAGCCCCTTGATGTCTCGCAGCGTGAACCCGAAGACCTTGGCTCGCTGCACGAACAGCAACCGCTGGACGGCGGCCTCAGGGTACTGCCGGTATCCCGACGGCGAGCGGTCGGGCTCGTCGATCAGCCCCTCCTGCTCGTAGAACCGCAAGGTCTCGACGCTCAACCCGACTCGCTTGGCCAATTGGCCGATCGTATATGTGTCCAAAGCCTCCTCCGCAGTCTAAGCCCCGGGGTACACTTCAGGGTCAAGCCCCATTTCCGAATAATTCGCCCCCGATCCGGTTCGCGACGGCCGCCGCGACCGCACCCGGGAGTGCGGCCATGTCGAACGGGCGTGCGAACGCGCTGTCCGCCCCGGTGCGCTCAAGTTCGGTCAGGTCGTCCGCCCCGGGGTTCCTGACATCAGGAACCGCCGAACGCGCGCGGCGGGCGATCGGAGGCTCACGAGGACCCACACACAGCCCGGCCGCGGCAGCCGGATGTCCGTCAGAATCGCGGCGAACTCGTCGGGGGCTGCGAGGCAAGCCTCGACCACCGCCATCCCGTTGCCGACTTGGATGACGGGTATGCCATCGCAGGGACGCCGCGCCGGGCCGGACGAACGGGTCCGGCGAGGTGGACGAGGACGGCCGGGGGCATGCACACGGCCGGCTCGGTCTGGTTCGGACCCCGATCGGTCCGCGGATTCCTCCTGGGCGTGCGGCCCGTCGCGGTCAGGGCTTCTGCACGTACTCCTCGGGGGGCTTGACCTCATCCGGCCGCTCCTTGGCCTTCCGCACGAACTCGTCCACGCACGGCGGGCAGCAGAACCGGTACTCCTTCCCCCCGATCACCCAGGCGAACTTCGGGTTCGCCTTCGTCAGCGA
>CAYUHJ010000407.1:0-2962 GCA_964444365.1 uncultured Alcaligenaceae bacterium
AGGCGGGTTCGTACACGACTTTATCATGATCGGGTCGCCGGGGTCCGGGAAGTCGATGCTCAGCCGGCGACTCGGGACGATCATGCCGCCGCTGACGCCCGCGGAAAGCCTGGACACGACGCGGATCTACTCCGCCCTCGGGCACCTGAAGCCCGGCGAATCGCTGCTCGCGGTCCGCCCGTTCCGCAGCCCGCACCACACCATCTCGGACGCCGGCATGGTCGGCGGCGGGACCATCCCGCACCCCGGCGAGATCAGCATGGCCCACAACGGCGTGCTGTTCCTCGACGAACTCCCGGAGTTCAACCGCAAGAGCCTGGAAGTGCTGCGGCAGCCGCTCGAAGAGGGGATCGTCACCATTTCGCGGGCCGTCGGATCGACCACGTTTCCGGCGAATTTCGTCCTCGTCGCCGCCATGAACCCGTGCCCGTGTGGGCATCGCAGATTTCCATCGCGTGCGGGAGGACGTTACGGGCGGCTTCCGTCTGTTTGGGAACGAACTCCACGGCCTTTAGAATCGCCCGCCGCGACCTCTTCGGCCCCACCTCCAGAACCTCGAACCGCGGCACGACCTTCTCGACGAACTGGTCCAGCATCTTGGCCACGGCGGCCTTCTCGGACTGCTCGATGGTACGGCGGACCGCGGCCAACTGTTCCCGCAGCGAGTCGAGCCGGAGCGTCAACGGGGTCAGGCGGGCACTGAGGGTTTGCTTCTTGCCCTCCAGTTCCGACATCCGGGCGTTCAGTTGCTTGCGTACCGTCTGCGAAGGCACGCCCTCGATCAGCAGGTCGCCGATCCGCTTCAGCTCGTGCTCGGCCAGATCGTACTCGGCCCGCAACGGCCCCGTCTGGCCGGCGTGCATGCGGTTGTACGCGGCGACGAGCTGGTCGATGATCGGCACGTCCGGGGCCGCAGGCCGCATGAGTTCGGCGAGCACGTCGGGCGAGCCGCCGGCGGTGGCCGAGAACACCGCCTCGACGGCCCGCGTCAGCTCGCAGTTCTTCGCCCAGGAGTCCTCCTGCAACGTCTTCAGCGGGTCGTTCGCCAGCCGGTCGATCCGCCCCTTGACCACCTCCAGTAGTGCGGCGACGGCCGCATCGAGCCGGTCCCAGCCGACGGTGTTCGCGTGGCACTTGGACCGGGAGAACCGGCGGTAGGTGCCGCAGTTGAAACAGCGGGTCTTCAGACCCCGCTTCCCGGCCGCCGGCATGGAACTGCCCAGCACCATCGGCTGGTCACAATCGGGACAGTACAACTTGCCGTTCAGCGGGTGGGTGGTCCGGCTGCGGGTCCGCCGTTTGCCGTACTGGGGGTTCGTCCTCGCCCGCCCCTGGAGGCGATCCTGGACACGCTGCCACAGGTCGAGCGGCACGATCGGTGCGAACAGCGGGTGCAGAGGCTTGGCGAACTGGTCCTCCTTCTTGCGGACGACGAACGTGTCGGTCGCCTTCCGCCGGATGCGGGCCGGGCCGCCGCCGTGGAGGATGCGGTACGCACCGACCCCGTTCTTCCCCCAGCCGGGTTCGCCGGTGTAGACCGGGTTGGCGAGGATCGTCTCGACGCCGTGATAAAGGAACTCCTTGTCGTAGTGCTTGTGCCCCTGCTCCCAAAGTCGGCGGCTGATCTCGGTGAACGCTAGGCCGGAGTCGTACAGCTCGTACATCAGCCGGACGGCCGTCAGGCGGTCGGCCTCGACGGACGGCTCGAAGCGGTAGCCGGTCGCCTTCTTGTCCCGCGGCGGCATCCGTTCGGTGTCCTCCTCCTTCGCCACGGTCAGGTGCCGGGCGGAAATGAGGCCGGCGTGGTCTCGCTCCACTCGGCTGTCCGGGGTGTAATGCACCACCCGGAACTTGTGCGGTCGCATGTACCGCGTCCGCACGACGCGGAAGAGCGGGCGGGTGAGGTCGTGCAGCGGGTAGCACACGAGGTCGGTGCCGAAGGGGGCGTTGCCGGTGGCTGCCCAACCCTGCTTGGCCATCTCGATCATCTTCAGGATGTTCTTCTCCGCCATCTGCTCGACGTACTTGGTTGCACCGATCGCCATCGCCACGATGCGGAAGTAGTCGCCCTCGGTCAGGCCGG
This sequence comes from uncultured Alcaligenaceae bacterium, assembly GCA_964444365.1. GTDB lineage: Bacteria > Planctomycetota > Planctomycetia > Gemmatales > Gemmataceae > CAYUHJ01. Next base: position 2,084 of record CAYUHJ010000407.1, read on the forward strand.
TGAGGTTCATCTGGTCGACGACCGACCAGAGTTGAACGTCGTTCTTCAGCAGCAGGCGGCGGAACTCGAAGAACTCGTCCACGTCGGCGACCCCCCAGCGGTCGAAGCTGCAAATCAGAATCCAGTCGAGCCGGCGGGCCGTCACGGCGTCGAGCAGCCGTTGGAAGTCGTGCCGCTTCTGGCTCTTGTGCCGCTTCTCCTTGTCCTCGAACCGGAACTCCTCGGGCACGCCGATGCACGCCTGATCGCAGTACCGGACCACGTGTTCGCGTTGGTGCTCCAGTTTCTGCTTCGGGGTGCTGACGCGGAGATACCACGCACAGCGGTCGGCGGGCTGCGGGCCGGTCGGATTAGTCACGAATGATGGCGTCATTGCGGCGATTCCTCATGGTGTCGGCGGACCGAGCGGGCGGTGAGATCATGCCCGTCAGCGTTCCGCATGTCATCGTCGGCAGTGGCCGGAGCGAGTGGTCGCATCGTTAGCTGGTGCAGACGTGTGCCGCTCTCCACAGATCAGCGACCGACGACAACTGGTCCGGCCGGGGTGTCCCAGCCGCCATCCGCTGCGTGCGTCCCACGAACCGCCGTCTCCAGAACCAGCAACTCGTGCGAGAACATCTCTCGACGCACTTTCCGATTAGGCATATATTATATACCCGTTTAGGCACAGGCAAGGGACAACGTACACAGAACGAGGAGGCGTGATGTCGGCAAAGCGTGCGAGGTCAGAATGGGCGACACCGGCCGACCGGGTGAAGTGGCTGCTCGAACACCGGCACGGCGGCAGCCGTTCGGGCATGGCGAAGGCCACCGGGGTGTCGCTGACCGGCCTCATCAAGGTGGTGACGGGACAGCAAAACCCTGGTCGGAGGTTGCTGG
>CAYUHJ010000408.1:0-2917 GCA_964444365.1 uncultured Alcaligenaceae bacterium
GCGCCGGAAGCGGGCCTCGCCGACCTGCTGCCATCCGCCGGGTGCGACGGGTGGTTCCGCGAGTGGCGGAAGGTCGTCACGAACCGCCCGTCGGGGCTGCACCTCGTCCAGGGCGGGCGGTCGAAATTCGTCCACAAGATCGGGCTTCTACCCCCGGCCACGATCAACGGCCCGGACGGGCAGAACTGGCCGACCGACCGCGGCGTCGTCTACGCCGGGGCCGGCCCCCCGAGCAACCCGCACCGGTGCTGCGTCGTCGCCGACACCGGCGTCTTCCTCAACCAGTCGATGTGGGCCCCGGACCCGCTCGACCGCGCCCGGCTCGGGACCGACAACTTCGCGTTCGCGAACCAGCTGATCGAGTGGCTCCGCGGGGACGGGCAGCGGTCGGCGTGCGTCTTCGTCGAGAACGGCGAGGTGGTCCCGTCGTTCACGGACCTGCGGTTCCGCCCGGCGGGGTCCGCTCCGGAGCCGCCGCCCATCACGTCGGACATGCTCGTCGCGATGGAGCAGAAGCTCGTCGACGCGGCGACCCACAAGCTCGCCGAGGCCCAAACCCGGGACCAGTTCAACCGCTTCCTGACCGGGACGCCGCCGAACGACCGGTTCCCCCGCCTGCTGCGGGGGCTGGCGGTGTTCGGCGCGCTGGCCCTCGTCGGGTGGCTGGTCCGGCGGGCGTGGAAGAACCGCCACGCCCCGGACGTGCCGGCGGTGCCGAAGCCGGCGGGCGCACCTGCTGCGGGCGGCGCGCTGGCCGACCGCGGCGCGGAACTGGCGCGGTCGGGCGACCTGTCCGGGCCGGTCCGCGAGTACGTCCGGCTGTTGTTCGCCGGGCGGGGGTTGCCGTCCGGCCCGCCGCCGCGGAAGATGCCCCGTGTCGAGGTCACCGGGCCGGGCGCGCCGCGGCTGCGGGACGACCTGCGGGCCCTGTGGGAGGTGGCGTTCGCGGCCCGCCCGGTGCCGATCAACTTCGCCCGGTGGAAGGAACTGGAACCGGTGCTCGACGCCGTCCGCCGGGCCGCCGACGCCGGCCGCTGGCGGTTCGCCGGCCCGCCGCCATCCGCCCCGCCTCACGCCCCAGGGGGGGCCGCATGACCGTGCCGGTGACCGCCGACAACCACGCCCCGCCCCCCGCCCCCTCGTCCGCCGACGACACCGCCCGTGCCCAGGAGCTGGCCCGGCGGTCGAACCAACTTTACGGGCAGGTCGCGGCCCAGGTCGCCCGCACCGTCGTCGGGGTGGACGCCGTCACGCAGCAACTCCTGATCGCGCTGTTGGCCGGCGGGCACGTCCTGCTCGAAGGCGTCCCCGGCGTCGCGAAGACCACGCTCTCCAAGGTCTTCGCCCGGCTGCTCGGCTGCCAGTACCAGCGCGTCCAGTTCACCCCGGACCTGCTCCCGTCCGACGTGACCGGTACCAGCATCTTCGACCGGAACGCGAACGACTTCGTCCTCCGCAAGGGGCCGATCTTCTGCCAGGTGCTGCTCGCGGACGAGATCAACCGCGCCCCGGCGAAGACGCAGGCGGCGCTGCTGGAGGCGATGCAGGAGCACCAGGTCACGGTCGACGGCCAGACGATCCCGCTGCCGCAGCCGTTCCTGGTGCTGGCCACGCAGAACCCCGTCGAACAGGAGGGCGTCTACCGGCTGCCCGAGGCGCAACTCGACCGGTTCCTGCTGCGGATCGAGATGGGCTACCCCGGCTTCGAGCACGAAGTGAACATGCTCAAGCTGCACAACCGCCCGACGGCCGAGCCGCCGGTGATGTTCACCCCGGACGTGATCCTCGGGCTGCAGGAGCAACTCCCGCTGGTGTTCGGCCGCGAGTCGCTGTACCGCTACATCGTGCAGCTGGCCGAAGCCACCCGCCGGCACCCGGACGTGGCCCTCGGCGCGAGCCCCCGCGCGGCCCTCTGCCTGCTGCGGTGCGCGCGGGCCCGGGCGGTGCTGCTGGGCCGGCACTTCTTCACGCACGAGGACATCCAGGCCGTCGCCTACGGCGTCCTCGGCCACCGGCTGATCCTCCGCCCCGAAGCCGAGATCGACGGCCGCCAAGTGGCCGACGTGGTCCGGGACGCGCTCGCGGACGTGCCGGTGCTGGAGACGGTGTGACGGGCGCGAAACCCCGCTCTTCAAGAGCCGCGAACGGAAGTGAGCGGCTGGCTTCACCCCCCAGTCTGCTTTGTTCATGAGCCGCGAACGGAAGTGAGCGGCTCGCTTCCTGCCACGTGTGACAGCCATTTTTCCCAGCAAGCCAGCCGCTCACTTCCGTTCGCGGCTCTTGAAATCCTCTCGGCTGTTCGGCGTGTGCCCGACGGAATCGACCAGCCCTTCGCGGTAACTCGGGAATTCCGGTGCGAAGCCGCACGCCGTCCGAATCTGGCCCGCGTCGATCCGGCGGTTCGGCTCGCCGTCCGCGGGGCGGTGGTCGAACCGGGCGGGGGGTGCGCCCAGCAGTTCGGCGGCGCGGGTGTAGAAGTCGCGGCGGCGGACGGGGGTGCCGTCGGCGACGAGGTACGTCGCCCCGGCCGGGCTCCGGGCCTCGGCGGCGAGGACCGCGCGGACGCCGTCGGCGACGTGGATCAGGTTCAGCCACTTGTCCGCGTCGCCGACGAGCGGTTCCCCGGCGAGGAGCGCGTGCCGGCGGAGGACGCGGTCCGGGCCATAAATGCCGGCGAACCGCAGGACGACCGCGTCGGGCACCGCTACCCGCAACACGGCTTCCGCGTCGAGGATGATCTTGCCGGAGTCTTCCACCGGGTTCGTGGGGGAGTCTTCGGTGACGGCGGAGCCGTCCGTCTGGCCGTAGACGCTGGTGCTGCTGACGTAGAGGAAACGGGCCGGGGAAGGCAACCCCTCCCCGAACCGGAGAGGGGAGGGCTCGGGTCCCCTCCCCCCTTGGGGGGGAGGGTTAGGGT
>CAYUHJ010000409.1:0-2904 GCA_964444365.1 uncultured Alcaligenaceae bacterium
TTGAACTTCAGGCTGCACGTCTTGCCCCCGTAGGCGAGCGACGGGAGCGTGCCGGTGTGCAGGCACTGGCCCTCGAGCGTCCGGTACGGGGCCGTCTTCGGCTCGTACCGCACCGTGACCACGGGCGGGAACCGCACCGTTTTCAGGAACGCCTGCATGACCGGCATGTACCGGTAGGTCTCGGGCTTCTCGCCGCCCGTGTCGGCGAACAGGATCATGTCGGGCACGATGCCCCGGCGGGCGAACTCGACGAGCATCGCGGTGCTGTTGACGCCCATGCCGTACGCAACGACCAGTGGGCAGTCGGGGCGGGGACGCGGCGGGTCCATGTCGAACTCCGTGGTGGGTGGAAAGCCGGAAAAATGGAAAACCGGAACGGCGACCTACAGTTGGCCGCCGTTCCGGTCACAGTAAATAGAGGGACTGCGGGCTCAGACGGCCTCGATGCTGGCGAGCTTGAGTTTCCTGAGCTGCTCGCGGACGTACAGCCGGGCCTTCTCCACCCGGCCGTTGCCCGAGAGCCCGGTGAGCTGCCGTTCCACCTCGCCGAGCTTGGCCGCGGCCTTCGCCGCGTCCGCGAGGTTCCGCACGTCGGTCGCGGCCAGTACGGACTCGACTTCGAGCAGCAGCTGCGTGACCCGCATGCCTGTGGGGTTGGCGATCTTCGCGATCACCTGGGCCACCTTCTGCGGCTGGTCCCCCTCCGGTGCGTCCCACAGGCAGTGCTGGGCCACTTCGAGGTGCTCGGGGCGGACCGCGTCGGCCCCGTCCAGGAACGCGAACGCCCGCACCACGCCCACGGTCTTGAACTGCCGCCGGTCGCCGGGCCGTACGCCCTCGCGGGCCAGTTCCGCCAGCACCGTTTCGAGGGCCTGCTTCGCCTCACCGGACCAGGGCAGTGCCGCGGCGGTGCGGCGGGCGACTTCGACCTCGGCGGGCGTGACCGTGCCGGACAGCTTCGGCGTGTGGCCCGGGGTCCAGAGGAGCCGCTCGCGGCCGGCCCGGGACCGGATCGAGCTCACCGCCTTGCGCAGCGTGAAGCGGTCGAGGAGTGCGGTCAGCTCCTTGCCCGTGTCCGGCGACGGCCACTCGTTCGAGGCCCCGAGACACAGCTTCAGCGGCACCGCCTTCGCGGCCCCGTCGCCCGCGTCGTACACCCGCTCGTTGAGGATCTTGAGGAGACAGTTCAGGATCGCGGACGAGCCCTTAAAGATCTCGTCCACGAACGCGTAGTCGGCCTCGGGCAGCTTGCCCTTCGTGACCCGCACGTAGCGGTCCTCTTTGAGCCCGGCGAGGCTCACCGGCCCCATGACCTCCTCCACCGAGGTGAATTTCGTGAGCAGCGCCGAGAACTTCGAGCCCCCGGTCCAGGCGAGGAGCGAGTCGAGCAGGAGCGACTTGCCGCAGCCGGGCGGGCCGACCAGCAGCACGTGCTCGTTGGCGACCAGGGCGGTGAGGACGAGATCGACCTCGTCCTCCCGCTCGATGAGGGCGGACGACAGCTCCTTGCGGGCGGTCGTGAACTTGTCGCGGACCGGGTCGGGCGTCGGGGCCGGACGGAACACGTTCATCGGTCGGACTCCTCGGGTGTGGTGAGAAAGACGTGCGAGCACGGCCGCCCGCGCGAGATCGGTGCGCGGGCGGCGCGCGTGAGGGCCGGGCTAACCGGCCCCTCATATCATTATGACGTATCTTAGTATGTTATTTAGCGCCGGCGCCGGCCGCGTCGAGGGCGCCGCGCACGAGCGCCAGGGCGTCGTCCAGGAACGACTGGCCCAGCACCCACCGCAGGTACCCGGGGTCCTCGGTCGCGATCCGCGCGAGCGGGCGCCCGCGGTACTTCCCGAACCCGAACACGACCGCGCCGCCCGGGTCCCGGCGGAACGCGCCGCCGACATCGACCTCGGCGACGGCGGCGTGCAGGTCGGCCGGAACCGGGGGCAGCCCGTACCGCCCGACCTGGGCGTCCAGCACCGCCAGCGCGTACCCCGCGTCCGCCAGCGCCGCGTGCGCACTCGTGCGATCGGTTCCGAGGTAGAACCGGACCGCCGCGGTCAGGTCCCGGGACTCGTGGCGCCGGTACACGGCCAGCGCGTCCAACACGGCGCGCCCGGCTACGCGGAACGGGAGCCCGGCCCGGGCGAACTCGTGCACCAGCAGCGGCACGTCGAACGTCGCGATCCCGAACCCGGCGAGGTCGGACCCCACGAGCGCGGCGAACAGGTCCGGCGCGACCGCCGCGAACCCGGGCGCGCCGGCCACGTCGGCGTCGGTGATCCCGTGCACGGCGCTCGCGCCGGGCGGGATCGGGCGCCCCGGGTTCACCCGCCGGACGAACGGCACGGACTTACCACCGGGGTAGACGGTGAGCACGGCCACCTCGACGATCCGGTCCGCCCGGACGTCGGTCCCGGTGGTCTCCAGGTCGATCACGCTCAGCGCCCGGGTCGGCGCGAGGTGCTTCAGCTCCACGGTCACGGTCACCTCCTGCGCGGCGGAAGGGATCGGTCACGGGCCGGGTTCGAGGACCGGCAGCGGGACGCGCCCGCCCGGTGCCGGGCGCCAGCAGATCCCGCACCGCTCGCACGTCACCGGGCGCGCCCGCGGAAGCCCGTCTTCGGCCGGGCAGACGCACGGGCCCGGAGCCGGCTCGGGGTGCCGGCGCAGCCGCCGGACGCGGAACACCAGGTCGGTGTCGGGCGGCGGGTCGTCGGAGGGATCGGTCCGCAGCCACGCCACCCGCACCCCGGGCGGCACGTCGGGGGGCACACCGGTGTCGCGGTCGGTCGAGTACCACGCCCGGCAGTTGGGCAGCCCGGCCATCCGGTCGATGACGGTCTTGATCGCCGGCACGCGCCACGAGCGGGTGTAGAAGTAGAACCGCACGCGCGGCGACCGGCGCAT
>CAYUHJ010000410.1:0-2901 GCA_964444365.1 uncultured Alcaligenaceae bacterium
TCGACCGGCATCCCAATCATACGCCAGGGGTGCCCCATGTCCTTCGACACCGCCGCCACGATTCCCGCACGTCCGGCCCCGGTCCTGTTCCACGTCCAGCGCACCCGCACGAAGCCGACCGAGGGCACGCTCATGGCGAGCGTGAAGCCGCCGCCACGTCCGGGTATGCCCCGGCCCGGCAACACCACCGACGAGCGAACCGCCGCCATCGTCCGGGGCGTGCTGCTCGACCGGCTCGACAACGTGCTCGGCGGCCACGCCGCGCGGTTCGCGGAGCGGTTCCGGATGAGCCGGGTTCAGTGGCTCGACTTGGTGCAGGCCGTGAGTGCGGCCCTGTTCCCCGAAGAGTTCGAGGCGGACGGGCGGGCGGAAATCGAGATGGCCGCGAACCGGGCCGCGGCCGACGCCGAGCGTGCCCGACTCGCCGCCCAGCACGCGCTGAACGAGTCGGACCGGCGCGAGTGTCTCGACCTGGCCCGACGGATGGACGCGGTGGCCGTCCAGGTCCGCCGGGGTGGGCTCGTGCCAGCGGGCGGGCGGCTGGAGCGGGTGGGGCCGGATCGGCTGGCGGTGTTCGCCGCGGCCTTGCAGCGGGCGGCGGGGTGAGGGGTCAGGGCTTGTCGGCGTGCTCGAACAACCGGGCGAAGTCGTACGACTGGATGAACGGCTCCCCGCTCGTCAGCCCGTCCCGCGTGCAGTAGTAGTATTTCCCGTTGCCCCGCCACGGCAGGCAGTTGTGGCCGTAGAACCCGCCCGACGGCTCGCCGAGGTCGGGCTTGAACGCCGTGAACTGGTAAACCACGTCCCAGAACACCGCCGGCGGGTCGAACACCCACAGCGGCGGCGTGTAGCGGGTCAGTTGGGCACCGGTGAACAGCAGCTCGCCGGGGTTGAACCCCAGGAACGACGCCGAGTTCACCCGCCCCAACGCGACCGAAATCTTCGGCGGGTCGTAGTTGCTCCCGAACAGGTATCCGTCCGGCACCCGCCACCACCGGATCGAGTACGCGTTCTTGACCTGGTTGACCCCGATCGGGGCGGGGAACGAACTGCCGATCTGCGGGAGCACGGGGTCGGGGGTGGCGCTGCCTTGCGCGAACTTGAGGGCCGCGACCCCGCCGTCCGCCTGCAGCACGTCGAAGGACGGCTGGGCCGTCTCGTAGACGGTGCAGTACCGGTCGAGCTCGGTGTTGAACGGGGCACCCTGCGACTCGAGTTCGTCGTCGGTCAGTAACGGGAACGGCAACTGGCTGAACCGCACCGTGGCGTAGGCCTTCTCGTAGTTCGCGACCTTGTCGAGCAGCCCGTTCGGGTCCGCCGCCTCGATCCACGGCTGGTTGTTCTCGTTGTCGGTGTTGCCGCGCGGCCCGACGAGCTTGAGGGCGACCCCGGTCGAGTGCAGCCACGGGTACCGCGGGTGCTGCGGCGGCGGGTAGCGGTGCAGCTTGTACGGCGCGGCCTGGTCGCAGGTCGCGTAGCCGTTGAAGAACCGGATGGCCCCGATGGCCCGCTTGGCGTCGATGATGCCGACGAGAACGGCGTCGCTCCCCGTCTCGGTGAACGTGTCGTCGCCGGCCGGGGTGGACGTGCCCACCATCTCGAGCCAGTCTGTGGCGGTGAACTGCTGGTCGAAACTCAGGGGCTGCAACTGGGGGTACGGCACTTGCGTCTACCTCACGGTGATTGAAAAACCCCGGCCGCACCACGGGTGCGACCCCCGTCCGAACCACGAGTCCGGGCGGGCGAGCGGCAACACCGACGGAGCCGCCGGGGGTGTATCCTCGGGGCGGGTCGGCCGGAGCAACCGACCGCCCCTCGCGGGGAGTCCCCTCCCGCGTGCCCGGCTGGGTCCGGGCTTCACTTGGCTTGTGCCGCGAGCTGCCGCTCCAGGGCTTCGAGCCGCTCGGATAGCTCCAACTGCTCGCGGGCTTTCAACAGCATTTCCAGGACGGTTTTCGAGGCACTCAACGCGACCTTCTCGTCGCCGCTGCGGACCAGCGCCCCGAGCTTGTCGCTTGCCTCGCAGCACGTCGCCGCCAGTCGGCCTACGGCGGCGCGGGTCATGTCGTCGCGTAGCTGGCTCACTCGTGCCCGGAACTTCGGGTTCCTTCTCCACCGCCGGAGCGTGTCGTGGCTGATGCCGGCCAGGGCCGCCGCTTGCTCGACCGTGGCACCGCCGGCCAGCGCGACCGCCGCTTGCTCGACGCTCTCGGGGGTGCGGGCCCGCCCACGCCGGCGCGGATCGTCGGTCGGCTCGTCCATCTCAGAACCCCTTCGGACTCCACGACGCGCGGATCTGCGCCAGCCGGCCGCTCAGACCCTTCACGGCCCGGCGGAACGCGGGGGAACTGGCCGCCGCCGTGTCCGGGTGCTTCGCGTGCTTCTTGAACAGCCTGGCGAACACCTGCAGGTGCTTCGCGGTGTGGTCGAGTTCGCCCGCCCGGGCCGTGAACCCGTCCCCCCACGTCTCCGCTGGCTTCGCCTTCTTCGCCGCCATCACTGAATCTCCTTCATGCTCGACCGCATGGCGGCCAGTTGATCCCGCACCACCCGCACCGCCGCGTCGAACTCGGGGGATGCCGGAATCTCGGCATCGATCCGCCGGGCCACTCGCAGGAACGCACTGCGGACCCGCAGCAGCTCGGCGGCGGTCGCCTCCAGGTCGTCCGTCAGGTGCTCGGCGTGGGACGCGAGGGTGGTCACTGCCGGCCCTCCGCGACGGCCTGCTCGAACGCGGCAACGTCCTCGCCACGGACCACGCGGACCCGCCCGTCCGGTCGGCGGATCAACCCCGCCAGGTCCGGCCGGGCCGCAGTCAGGCGACACAGCTCCCACATCGTCAGGCCTAGAGCATTTTCAGTTTCTTCCTGGCGAGCACCGGCCGTAGCCCGAGTGCTCGAA
>CAYUHJ010000411.1:0-2872 GCA_964444365.1 uncultured Alcaligenaceae bacterium
GTCGTCCGGCTTCTTCGCGGTCATCTTGCGGAGCACCGCGACCACCGGCGGCGGGACGTCCGGCCGCTCCTTCGACGGGTCCGGCAGCGGCGTCACCTTGTGCGCGATCAGCTTGTCCAGCGTCGACGGCAGCGGGTACGGCTCGCGGCCGACCAGCAGGAAGTACAGCGTGCAGCCGAGGGCGTACACGTCCGCCCGGGTGTCGACGCGGGACGAGTCGGCGGCCTGTTCGGGGGCCATGTAGTCCGGGGTGCCCATCACGATGCCGGTCTTCGTCGGCGTGTCCAGCCCGTACCCGACCCCCGACGGCTTGTCGGACATCCGGACCAGCCCGAAGTCGAGGACCTTGACCTCCCCCTTGGGGGTGAGCATGAGGTTCGACGGCTTCAGGTCCCGGTGGATCAGCCCGTGCTCGTGGGCGTGCTGCAGGCCGACCGCCGCCTGGCGGATGTACTCGACCGCGGTGCCGACCGGGAGCCGGCCGGCCTGCGCGACCAGGGCGGACAGGTTCGTGCCGGGGACGTACTCCATGACGAGGAACGTCGTGCCGTTGAACTGCTCGGCGTCGTGGGCGGTGACGATGTTCGGGTGGGACATCCGCGCGGCGACTTCGACTTCGCGGTGGAACCGGGCGGCCGCCTCGGGGTCGTTGAGCGAGGCGTTGAGCACGACCTTGAGCGCGACGCGGCGCTTCATCAGCCGGTGCTCGGCGAGGTACACGACGCCCATGCCGCCGGCCCCGAGCTGGGACAGGACGCGGTACCGCGGGTGCCCGTCCAGCACGGCGGCCGCCGGCGGCCGGGACGGGGCCGGCGACGGCGGCGCGGTCGGGTCTTCGATCCGGGTGAGCGGCGTGCCGACCGGCGAGGTCGGGGCCGCCTCCGCGACGAGCCGGACGAACGGGTCGGCGGGGGCGGATTCGAGCAGTTGCCCGCACGCGGCGCAGGTGGCGAGGTGGTCCTCGATGGCGGCCCGTTCCCCCTCCGCGAGCCGCCCGACGGCGTAGGCGCGAACCGCGTCGGGGTCCGGGTGGTGCGTCGAAGCGGTGCTCATCAACGGTCCCCGAGTGCGGGCGGGCACCGGTATTATGCGGAACGAACCGAAGAGTCCGAACACGCGGTCAATCGTAGAGTTCGTCACTGCTCAACGCCGAATCCGGAACGCTCTGTCCACAATCGCGTGCGATGGCGAACAGCCTTCGTTCCCACTCGTCCTGCGGGATCGGCAGGGAACGAGCGTCGTTCGTTTCGGCCGACTCACGAGCTTCTTGGCGGTTGTTCGGGGAGGAGTCGCGATCCGTGGATGACGGTGATGACATCGATTCGGTCCGGAAGGATGCGGTAGAGGATACGATACGAGCGAAACAGCAGCTCGCGAATGGATTCGTCGCCGTACTCCGGCACTTCCGCCCCGATCCGCGGATGGGTCGCAAGGATTTCCGCGCGGCGGGTGATTTGGTCGACCACTCGCCGCGCGTGTCGCGGCGAGTCCTGGGCAATGTAATCGTGAACGGCTTGCAGATGGTTGCGCGCCGTTCGCGTCCAGTTCACGATCATTCGGGTAGTCCGAACGACCGCCGGACTTCCGACGTGGGGATCACGTTCCCCGCGTCGCTGTCCGCGAGGCCGGCTTCGATCGCCCGGCGGACGTAGATCTCGTACTCCACGTCATCCCACGTCGCGCCGTCGGGCAAGCGTTCGATGAGTTCGCGACACGCTTCCTTCACCGTCGGAGTCGCCATGATTCGAGCCTCGAAGTTCGGAGCAGTGCAATTCTCCCGCCCCTTCGGGCCCGTGTCAACCGACCGTGGCGGCCCGCACGCCGCGTCGCCTCGCGGCGAACCGCTCAGAACTCCCCCGGCACTTCGTTCCCGGCGCGGGTGCCGGCCGCGGCCCAGACCGTCGGGTCCACGTCGTTGCGGGTGAACCGGACGCTGCCGTCCGCGAGGGCGACGTTGACGCCGCCGGTGTGGTTGCTCCGGGCGAGGACGAGCAACTCGGTGCCGGCGGCCGCTTCGCACGGGGCCAGGGTCGTCGACTGGCACTTGTTCACGCGGTCCTTCACGGTCGCCGAGTTCGGCGTGCCGAAGGTGCTGAACATCACGCCGCCGGACCGGTTGTTGTTCCAGATCCGGCCGCGGGTGTCGTGGTCGGTCACGTCCTTCGACACCACGATTTCGCTCACCAGCAGCGTGTTCGAGGTGCCGTCCGCGATCCACGTCAGCTTCGTCTTCTGCGACGGGTCCGGGGAGAAGACGCCGTTGAGGGACTGGAACGCCGGGGTGCTGACGGTGCCGTTGAACCGGGTGCTGCCGGCACACGCGACGTAGTTCGAGTGGAACCCCTGGTTGCCGGAAATCGTCGCGGTCTTCGGCGCGGACGGGTCGGACGGGCACGTCAGGAACGGGATCGCGATGGAGGCGTACTGCGCGGTCGGGGCGACGGCGTACAGGGCGTTCGTGTTCGCCACCGCCAGCACCGCCTCGCCGATGGCGGGTTGCTCGATGTACGGCATGAGGTACAGCGCCCACACCCGGCGGTCCTCCCCGCTGTACGCGGCCCCGTCCAGGCCGACCGCGTTGTTCATGCCGGCGGGGAAGGCCATCGTCGCGTCGTGGAAGCTGTGTGCGGCGAGGGCGACTTGCTTCATGCTGTTCTGGCACTTGCTCCGGGCGGCGGCCTCGCGGACCTTCTGCACCGCGGGCAGCAGCAACCCGATCAGGATCGCGATGATGGCGATGACGACCAGCAGTTCGATCAGCGTGAACGCGCGACGGGCGAGCATGGCGGATTCCTGCGTGCGGGGTTGTTTGTTCGTTCTCCCCCCTCTCCCCGCTGGGGAGAGGGGGGAGAACGAACAAACAGCCCCGCAC
>CAYUHJ010000412.1:0-2823 GCA_964444365.1 uncultured Alcaligenaceae bacterium
GGTCGGGGGAGGGGTTGCCTTCCCTCCCGTTCACATCGGGTTCGCGGCCGTCCACGCTTCCATGCGGGCCGACATCTCGGCCGGGGGCATGTCCTCGATGTGGGTCGCGATCGTCCAGACGTGGCCGAACGGGTCGATGACGCTTCCGCAGCGGTCGCCGTAGAACTGGGTCGCGACCGGCATCCTGACCGTCGCACCGGCGGAGACGGCCCGGGCGAACGTGGCGTCCGCGTCCGGAACGTACAGCATCACGCCCCCGGACGCCCCGCCGAGCGCGGCCGGGCTTTTGTTCCCCCAGGCGGGGTTCTCGTCGGCGAACATCACTTTCGAGTCGCCGATCTGAACTTCTGCGTGGGCCAGGGTGCCGTCCGGCATCGGCAACCGAAGGACTTCCGTCGCCCCGAACGCGGACTTGTAAAACTCCATCGCGGCGGCCGCCCCGCGAACCGTCAGGTACGGCGTGACGCAGTGGTAACCGTCGGGCTGGGATTTCACGGCCATGACTTCGACTCCGGTGAATGACAACGGGACATAACCGGAGGGCGAGCCGCAGGGAAGCAGAGACGGCACCGGTCTGGAAGAAGCATAATGTACACCTGAACGGCCGTCAATCGAATTGTGCCGTCACGCCGCTTCCGCCGGGGCGTACAACCGCGTGAACCCGCGGCTCTCTTCCTTCTCCACCATGTCGAGGTACGCCTGCTCCGTCTGCATCCCGACCGACCGCACGCTGACCAGTGTCACCTTGTTGTCACTCAGCAACTGGAAGATTTGGGCCAGCATCAGCGTGTTGGACACGTCGTCCGTCAGTTTGAGTTCCAGCCGGCGAGTTCGCAGCACAGCGGACACCGTCTCCTTCATGCCCCTCACCGCGGCGACCGCCTTCGTGATCGACTTCTGATCCCCTTCCAGGTCGAGTTCGTAGTGGTTCTTCCGGATGCGGCCTTTCAGGTCTTGCAGCGTTCCGTGGAAGATGAGGTGGCCTTTATTCAAGACCGCGGCGTGATTGCAGACTTCGTCCACGTCCGTGAGGTTGTGACTGGACAGGATGAGCGTCTTCTGAGCCGCCAGCGTCTTGATGAGTTCCAACATGCTGCGGCGGGCTTCGATGTCCAGCCCGTGCGTCGGCTCGTCCCAGATGAGCAGGTCCGGCTCGTTGATGAGGCTGGCCGCGACCGCCAGCCGGCTGGTCAGGCCGGGGGTGAAGTACGCGATCGGGTCGCCGGCGTGGCCGAGGAGGTCGACCGCGCGAATGAGCATCGCGAGCTTGGGTTTGCGGGCGTCGCGCGGCATCCCGAACAGCCGGCCGATGTAGTCCAGATACGTGATCGGCGTCATGCCCTTGGGGAATTGCGGGTTCGTCGGGATGTACCCGATCCGCCGCCGCAGGTCCGCCGCGTTCGGGGACATCGGCTTGCCGAACACCTTCGCCCACCCCGCGGTCGGCCGGTGCAGCCCCAGAATCAGCCGCAAAAACGTGGTCTTCCCCGCCCCGTTCGGGCCGAGCAGACCGAGCACGGTCCCCGGCTCGATGGTCAGGGTCGCGTCGTTCAGGGCGATTTGTCGGTTCTGGTAGATCTTCGTCAGGTGCGACGTTTCGACCACCAGTTCCGGGTCCGCGTCCGCCACGATCGCCTCCACACGCGGCCGGGAAGGTCGGCCGCGGCGAGGGGAATAGCGGGGGAAACCGGGGCGGGCAAGGGGAAGTTCCGGACCCGGCAGGGCGACTCAGAGATTCAAGTTCGGCCGATTCAGTCGGTCACTCGCTCCGCGAGTGACTGCGCGTCAGCCCTCGGAAACGAGTGTTGCGTTCTCGGGACATGAGCCCGCAACTCGCGGAGCGAGTTGCCTACTTTAATGCACTGCGTCGCCCTGTTGTCGGAGTCGCCCTGGCGAGCGGCGGGGCGTGAGCCCGCCGTGTTCGTGTGTTCGTGATGGCGGTTGCGACTCCCACGGCGGGCTCACGCCCCGCCGCTCGCAAGAGCCGACCTCACGAGTTGCTGCGGTTCATACAACAGCGTGCATGAAACTCGGCATCCTCGGCGGCGGGCAACTCGGGCGGATGATCGCCCTCGCCGGCTACCCGCTCGGCGTCCGTACCACCGTCCTCGACCCCGTCGCCGACCCGTGCGCGGGGCACGTCTGCCCGCACGTCCGCGGGGAGTTCGACGACTTCCAGGCCCTGTACCGGCTCGCCCGGGAGTCGGACGCCGTCACCTACGAGTTCGAAAACGTCCCGGTCGAAACGGCCCGGTGGCTCGAAGAGCGGGTGCCCGTCTTCCCCCCGCCGGGGGCGCTGGAAGTGTCCCAGGACCGGCTCGTCGAGAAGTCGTTCTTCCGGGACCTCGGGATTCCCACCCCGCCGTTCGCGGCCGTGGACACCCGTGCGGAGTTCGACGCGGCCGTGCGGGAGATCGGGCTGCCCGCCGTCCTGAAGACCCGCCGGTTCGGGTACGACGGGAAGGGGCAGTTCGTGGTGCGGACCGCCGCCGACCTCGAACCCGCGTGGACGGCCCTCGGCGGCCGGCCGCTGATCCTGGAGGGGTTCGTCGCGTTCGACCGGGAAGTGTCCGTGCTCGCCGTCCGCGGCCGGGACGGGGCGACGGTCGTCTACCCGCTGTCGGAGAACGAACACCGCGAAGGGATGCTGCACCGCAGCCTCGCCCCGCCGACGGTGCTCGGGGAGGAACTGACGGAGCGGGCCGCCGAGTTCGCGGTCCGGGTGCTGGACGCCCTCGGGTACGTCGGCGTCCTCGCGATCGAGTGGTTCCAGGACGGCCCCCGGCTGCTGGCGAACGAGATGGCCCCGCGGGTCCACAACTC
>CAYUHJ010000413.1:0-2821 GCA_964444365.1 uncultured Alcaligenaceae bacterium
CCTGCTCCCCCTGGTCGCCCCGATGGAGGGCGTGGTCGTGTCGCGGGACGTGGTCGCCGGCGAGGTGGTGGACAACGCCAAGCTGCTGTTCACCGTGGCCGACGCCCGGCGGCTGTGGGTGACCCTCGACCTGCGGCTGGAGGACGCCAAGCTCGTCGCCCTCGGCCAGGAGGTCCGGTTCCGCCCGGACGGCGGGGCCGAAACCAGCGGCAAGATCACCTGGGTCAGCACCGAGGCCGACCCGAAGACCCGCACCGTCAAGCTGCGGGCGTCCGTCGAGAACCCGGCGGGCCGGCTGCGGGCCAACACGTTCGGGGCCGGTCAGGTCGTGCTGCGGGAGGAGAAGGAGGCCGTCGTGGTGCCGACCGAGGCCGTCCAGTGGGAGGGCTGCTGCCACGTCGTCTTCGTGCGGAACAAGGACTACCTGAAGGAGGGCAGCCCGAAGGTGTTCCACGTCCGCACCGTGCGGGTCGGTGCGAAGGACGGCAAGAACACCGAGATCATCGCGGGCGTGGTGCCGGGCGAATTGGTCGTGACGAAGGGCAGCACCGCCCTGCGGGCCGAACTCCTCAAGAACAACCTCGGGGAGGGCTGCACATGCGGCAAGTGACCTCCCCGGCCCGACGCGCCCTCGGCAAGGGGGTGCCGCCGTGCTGACGTGGATCATCGACTTCTCGCTGCGGAACCGGGGGCTGGTCATCCTGGCCGCGATGGCGTTCGCCGCCTTCGGCGTCCTGTCGATGCGGCGGCTGGACATCGACGCCTTCCCCGACACCACCCCGGTGCAGGTGCAGATCAACACCATCGCCCCGGCCCTCGGCCCGGAGGAGGTGGAGACGCAGATCACCTTCCCGGTCGAGCAGGCACTCTCCGGGCTGCCGAAAATCCAGAGCCTGCGGTCGATCTCGAAGTTCGGGCTGTCACAGGTGGTCGTCACGTTCGAGGACGGGACCGACATCTACTTCGCCCGCAACGTGGTGAACGAGCGGCTCGGGGCTGCGTCACTGCCGGCGGGCGTCGAACGCCCGAGGATGGGGCCGGTGTCCACCGGCCTCGGGGAGGTGTTCCACTACGTCGTGACCGGCAAGGGCAACGACGTGACTGAACTCCGCACCGTCCACGACTGGGTCGTCCGGCCCAAGATGCGGACGGTGCGGGGGACCGCCGAGGTCAACACCTGGGGCGGGTACGACCGGCAGTATCAGGTCCGCATCGACCCGGCCCGGCTGCACAAGTACGGGCTGACGTTCGAGGAGGTGACGGAGGCCGTCCAGAAGAACAACCGCAACGTCGGCGGCGGCAGCGTCAGCCAGGGCGGCAGCATGCTGCTCGTCCACGGCGTCGGGCGGACGGGCAACCTCGACCAGATCAGGGACATCGTCGTCACCGCCCAGGACGGCGTCCCGGTGCGGGTGCGGGACGTGGCCGACGTGGAGGTCGGGTACGAGGTCCGGCGGGGGGCGGTCACCCTCGACGGCAAGGGCGAGGTCGTCCTCGGCCTCGGGTTCCTGACGATGGGCGAGAACACCCACGAAGTCACCTGGGGGATGAAGCGGAAGCTGGACGAGGTGAAGGCGTCCCTGCCGCCGAACGTGCAGGTCGAGCCGGTGTACGACCGGACGGAACTGGTCGATCACGTCATCCACACCGTCCGCAACAACCTGTTCGAGGGCGGGCTGTTCGTCGTCGCCGTCCTGTTCGCCTTCCTCGGCAACCTGCGGGCGGCGGGCATCGTCGCGCTGGCGATCCCGCTGTCGATGCTGTTCGCCTTCAGCGGAATGCTCCAGTGGGGGGTCGCGGCCAGCCTCCTGAGCCTGGGGGCCATCGACTTCGGCATGGTGGTGGACAGCAGCGTCGTCATGGTCGAGAACTGCGTCCGCCACCTCGCCCACAACCCCGAGGGCAAGGGCAAGCGGGAGGTCGTCCGCGATGCCGCCCTGGAGGTCCGCAAGCCGACCCTGTTCGGCGAACTCATCATCATGATCGTCTACCTGCCGATCCTGACGCTGGAGGGGACCGAGGGGAAGCTGTTCCGCCCGATGGCCCTCACCGTCATCTTCGCCCTGGTCGGGTCGATGATCCTGTCCATGACGCTGATGCCGGTCCTGGCGAGCATCTTCCTGCCGAAGAAGGTCGCCGAACGGGAGCCGCTGCTCATGCGGCTCGCCCTCGCACTCTACCGCCCGGTCATGCACTTCTCGATGCACCACAAGTTGGCGGTGGTCGGGTTCGCCCTTACGGTCCTGCTGGTCGCGTTCGGCATGATCGCCCCGAGGCTGGGGTCCGAGTTCGTCCCCCGGTTGAGCGAGGGGGCCATCTGCATCAACGTCGTGCGGCTGGCCGGAACCGACCTGGAGGAGTCCGTCCGGGCCAACACGAAGATGGAGAAGGCGATCCTCGCCGGGTTCCCCGACGAGGTCGAACACGTCTGGAGCCGGGCCGGCACCGCCGAGGTGGCGACCGACCCGATGGGCGTCGAGTTGACCGACGTGTTCATCACCCTCAAGCCCAGGCAGAAGTGGACGAAGGCCCGCACCCAGGCCGAGTTGACGGAGTTGATCGAGAAGGCGGTGCGGGACATGCCCGGCCAGCGGAACGCCATGACCCAGCCCATCGAGATGCGGATGAACGAGATGATCTCGGGCGTCCGGTCGGACGTGGGGGTGAAGATTTACGGCGACGACTTCGCCGTACTCGTGGCGAAGGCGAAGGAGGTCGAGGCCGTGCTGAAGTCGGTCCAGGGGAGCGCGGACATCAACGTCGAGCAGGTGACCGGCCAGCCGGTGTTGCAGGTCAAGATCAAGCAGGACGAGATCGCCCG
>CAYUHJ010000414.1:0-2807 GCA_964444365.1 uncultured Alcaligenaceae bacterium
GGTACCTCCGGTCGGACGTGGTGTGGGCGAAGCCCAACCCGATGCCGGAGAGCGTCCGGGACCGGCCGACCCGGAGCCACGAGTACGTATTCCTCCTGTCGAAGAGCGGGCGGTACCACTACGACGCGGCCGCCGTCCGGGAGCCGGCCGTTTCGCGGCACGGGAGCGGGAACGGGTTCCGCCGGACCCCGCGGCTGTCCTACGCCGACCCGTCCGGGCCGCGGGGCAGCTCTGTCCCGTGGGAGCCCCAGCCGCTCCGCGCGCGGAGGACCGTGTGGACGGTCCCGACCCGCCCGTTCAAGGGGGCCCACTTCGCCACCTACCCCGAGCCGCTGGCCCTCCCGTGCGTCTTGGCCGGCTGCCCCCCGGGCGGGACCGTGCTCGACCCGTTCTTCGGGGCCGGGACGACCGCGCTCGTGGCCGGGCGGCACGGGCGGCACTGCGTCGGGGTCGAGCTCAACCCGGCCTACGCCGACATCGCCCGGGCGCGGCTCGAGGCCGCGGGCCTGCCAGTCGACGTCCGCAAGACCGGCCGCCCGCGGGCGGGCAAGGCGGTGGCGTAGCGTCCAAACCCCCCGCGGGTAGACGGCCCACCGGTTCCGGCCGTCCCGCCGCCCGCGGCGGGGGTGGCTGCCCGCGGAAGGGCTCGTCTTCGAGTTTCGTCCGGGCGGTGCAGTTGCTACAGTTGGCTGCTTGGAGGGGAGTCGGTCATGGGTCGAAAGAAGAAGGCCGCGGGGACGGAGTTGACGGGGACTGACGCCCTGCCGGCCGGGTACGCCGTCTTCCTCGAGGACTTGAAGGCCCGGGTCCGCTCGGCCCAACTCAAGGCCGCCGTCGCCGTCAACACGGAGCTCATCCAGCTCTACTGGGACATCGGGCGGGGGGTCGTCGAGCGGCAGCGGGCGGACGGCTGGGGGAGCAAGGTCGTGGACCTGCTCGGCCGCGACCTCCAGACCGCCTTCCCCGGGGTGGGGGGCTTCTCCCGCCAGAACCTCTACCGGATGCGGGCCTTCTACCAGGCGTACTCGGAGCCCGGCCCGATTGTCTCGCAGGTTGCGAGACAACTAAGCACGTCGCCGGGGATGCGTAGAATGTTTCATGCTCCGCACCTCCCTCACTGATTCGCAACGGTCCGAACTCCAGGCCCTTCGCCGCACCGACCTGCCGGCGGTGTCCCGCGACCGCCTGGAGATGGTCCTGATGTCCGCCGCCGGGTGGTCCCCGCCCAAGATCGCCGAGCACCTGGGCCGCCACCCGCACACGGTCCGGGCGGCCCTCAAGGGGTTCGCCACACGGGGCACGGCGGCGTTCTACCCCGACGCTCCGGGTCCCGACCCGGATCACGACCGCCGGGCACGGGTGACCGGGAAACTGTCCGAGTTGCTCGGACAGGAGCGGACCTGGACCGCCCGGCAGTTGGCCGAGGCCCTCGGTCCCGATGTCGGCATCGGGCACCGCCAGACCCGTCGGTATCTGGCCCTCTTGAAGGCCGGCTACCGGCGGACCGCCCAGACCGTCGGCCACAAGCAAGACCCCAAGAAGGTCGAGCGGGCCGAGGCGGTCCTCGCGGGCTTGAAAAAAAAGTTGCGGCGGGCCGGTTGAGGCTGTTCTACCTGGACGAGAGCGGGTTCAGCCCGTCGCTGCCGACCGGATACTCCTGGTGTCTACCCAAGCAACGCAAGCGTGTGAGGTACGAGTACCCGCAGGGGCGGCGGGTGAACGCCCTGGCGACCTACGAGCCACAGGCCCGGGGCCTGGACGCGGTGCCGTTCGAGCGGACGTTGACGTCGGACGACCTGCTGGCGTACCTGCGGGACCGTTTGCCGTCGGCGGAGGTGCCGCGTGTGGTGGTGCTGGACAACGCCGGCATCCACACGAGCAAGGTGGTCAAGGCGGCCCGCCCCGGATTGGCGAGGCTCGGCATCTACCTGTACTACCTGCCACCGTACAGCCCCGAACTCAACCGCATCGAGCCGGTGTTCAAGCAGGTCAAGCACCACGACATGCCGACCCGCAGCTTCACCACCAAGGCCGACCTCCGCAAGGCCGTCGAGGACGGCTTCGAGACCTATCGACAACGGCTTCGGGCCAAAGGTGACAACGAACTACGGCTCGCTGCTTAGGGTCGCCGCCGTCCGCCGTGGCCGGCCTCCCGTGGTTCCACAACGTAACCATCTTCGAGCAGGTGAAGGACCCCGACGCCCGGCTCTGGTACGCCCAAGCGACGCGGGAGTTGGGCTGGTCCCGGGCCGTGCTCGAGCACCAGATCGAGACCGACGCCCACCGCCGGCGGGGCAAGGCCGTCACGAACTTCGACCGGGCGCTCCCCGCCCCCCAGTCGGACCTCGCCCGGGAGACCTTGAAAGACCCTTACTCGTTCCAGTTCCTGACGCTCGCCGAGGAGCACGCCGAGGCCGACCTCCAGCGGGGGCTCGTGAACCACATCCGGAAGTTCCTCCTCGAGCTCGGGGCCGGGTTCGCGTTCGTCGGCGAGCAGTACCACCTGGAGGTGGGCGGGGACGACTTCTACCTGGACCTCCTCTTCTACCATCTGACGCTCCGGTGCTTCGTGGTGTTCGACTTAAAGGCCCGGCGGTTCACCCCGGAGGCGGCGGGCAAGATGAACTTCTACCTCTCGGCCGTGGACGACCGGCTCCGGCACGCCTCGGACAACCCCTCCGTCGGGGTGGTGCTGTGCAAGCACAAGAACGAGGTGGTGGCCGAGTACGCGCTCCGGGACGTCCAGAAGCCGCTCGCCGTCAGCACGTACGTCACCCGGCTCCTCGAGTCCCTGCCGGCAGAACTCC
>CAYUHJ010000415.1:0-2777 GCA_964444365.1 uncultured Alcaligenaceae bacterium
AGCTTGACCACCTCGACCGCGGCGTGCAGCATCCGGGCCTGCTCGGCCTCCCAGAAGTCGGCGTTCTCGCCGCCGGTGTTGTTGCTCGCCCGCAGCGTCTCCCCGATGGTGGTGATGCAGCGGACGATGTTGCGGGTGTGCCCGCCGGCCGCCATCTCGGCGTCGATGAAGTTGAACCGCAGCGGTTCGTCCGGGCCGAAGACCAGCAGGTCGTCCGCCCGCCCGGCGGCCCGGAAGATCCCCTCCCACATGGCCCGGTCCTCGGGCTTGGCGGCCAGGATCAGTCCGCCGCTGCCGGGCAGCCCGACCACCGCCCTGGCGACGGCCTTGCCCGAGCTGCTCGTCTTGCCGCTCCCGGTCCGGCCGAAGATCGCGACCCCGCCGGCCAGCAGGTCGCGGACGGTCAGGGGGTTGTCCGCGTCCCAGGAGAGGAGCACCCGGTCGAGGGGGCCGTGCGCGGCGGGGGCCAACGCCCGGATCGCGGTCCGGCGGAGTGCCGCGTGGGCCACACCGGCGAAGCCCGCCGCCCCGCAGGCGACGGCGATGGGCCGGTCGAACGGGCCGCCGCGGTCGGCGATCAGGCAGCCCAGGCCGACCGCGCCGACGCCGGCGCCAGTCTGAACGAGCCGGCGCAGGCTCATGGGAGTCTCCATCACGCACCCCCCTTCTTGGCCTTGTCGGCCATGACCTTGGAGAAGGTGCGGATGTCGAGCCCCTGCTCGCGGGCCCTGCGGGCCTCCTTTTGCGCCTCACCGAGCGACTCGATCAGTTCGTCGAGCGACAGCTCACGGCCGGCGGCGACCACGCTCACCCCGGACGGCAGAGGGCAGGCTACCCGCTTGACGCGGACGGCCTCTGCGGTGGCCGCCTTCTGCCGCCTGACCCGGGTGGCCAGGGCGTCCCGCGACTCCCCGGCGAGCTTGAGCCGGAGCAGGTCGCTCTGCTCCTCGGGCCCGGCCCGGCTGATCGTGTAGACGTCCGTGATGCCGAGCGCCCCGGCCTCCAGCGCCGCCTGCACCTCGGGCACGCACTTCGACGGCGACAGGTACTTGGTGACGGTCGGCTCCGACAGGTGGAGGTGGGCGGCCAGGTCGCGGTTGGTCCAACCAGGGTTGAGGGCGAGCAGCTCGGCGCACGCCTTCCACTTCTCCGCGTCGCGGAGGTCGGCCCGGTGGACGTTCTCGGCGAGCTGGGCGATGCGGATCTGGGTGTCCGTGAGCGGCTCGTCGGTGACGAGCACCTGCAGTTCAGGCAGGCCGACCAGGCGGGCGGCCCGCAGCCTCCGCTCGCCGGCGATCACCGTCCCGTCGGGGCGGGCGAGGACCGGCTGGAGTTGGCGGACCCTGAGCGACTCGCCGAGCCGGCGCAGCTCGTCCTCGTCGAACTGCCGGCGGGGTTGGGCCGGGTCCGGCTTGAACCAGGTCAGGGGTTTGCTCGTGAGTGTTGCCATCGTGAGACCTCGGGGCGAAAATGGGGGGAAGCGAACAGAGCAGCCCGGCCGGCCGAAACCTCCTCACGCCGTAAGCGTTGGGCGGCGTAGACCGGCCGCCCGAATCGTACCCGGGGTGGGCGGACGGGGATTTCCGGCGGGTGCGTAGCGGGCCGGCAATCCGTGGAAAATGATGCGTAACGCGGGGGATGTAGGATGCCGAAGGTGCGGCCGGAGGTGGTCAAGCGCTTGCGGGAGGCGAAGGGGTGGAGCCAGCAGGCCCTCGCCGAAGAGGCGATCGTCAGCCTCAAGACCATCAACAGCATGGAGCGGGGGGCGGAGGCCCTGGCCCGGACGATTGGCAAGGTGGCCGAGGCGTTGGGCGTGCCCCCCGCCGATCTGATCGCGGCTGACGACCCGCCGCCCTCCGGGCCGGTCGCCGAAGCGCGTCCGAACCAACCCGTGGTTGTCGCCCCTCCGCCGCCGGCCGGACCCGCGGTGGCCCCTACGGCGGCCGCCAAGTCCGGGACGCCCGGTGTGACCGTCCGGATCAAGATTCCGCCCCAACCGCCCGCGTCCGCGGTCACGATCGAATCGCTGACCCTGACCATCCGCACAGCCGCGGGGTTGCGGCACCCGATCACTCTCACGAAGGACGGGCCGGACGGGGTGAGTTACCGCGTCTCCGCCTCCCCGGACGACGCCGCCCGCATCGCCGGCGCCTTCGTGGACGGAAAGCTCCGCCCGTCCGAGGTGACCCAGATCGCCCTCGCCGAAGAGGCGGCGACCGCGGCCGGGTGGACCGCGGCCCTGACCGCCATCCTCGGCCCGGCGGCCGCGGTGTTGCCGGCCGCCTGGATGATGCTGAAGGGGCGTCGGGGCGTGCGGCCGGGGGTGAACGTGTCACGGACCCCGGACGGCCAGATCGTGCTGCAGCACGCGCAGGACGCCCTGCCCCCGCCCGCCCCCGAGGAGGGGTAAGGTCGCGGTTCCGACGGCGACCGGTGGCGACGCGTTAACCGGGCGTTAACCCTTCTCTGCCACACTGCGGTAACAGCAACTCGCAGGAAGGGATTCAACATGCTGGACAACATCGACGTCGCCATACTCACCCGGGTCAACGAACTGGCCGAACGGCACGGACTGCGGCCGACCGACTTCGTGGCCACGGTCCGCGACGAGGCCGGGCCGGGCGGGGCTCTCAAGACGATTCTGGACTACGAGCTGCCGGCCGCCGGCAACGCGCTCCGGGAGGAGCGGTTCGAGGCCATGATCCGCGGCCTCGGGGTCACCCCGGACGCGGCCGGCCTGGCCGGCACGCCCGACCAGATCCTGGACGCGCTCGACC
>CAYUHJ010000416.1:0-2764 GCA_964444365.1 uncultured Alcaligenaceae bacterium
GCTCCGCCCCTCGGTCGGCGAGCGATATGGGAATTCCCATATCGGCGGGTTCGAGCCCCGCGGGCGGCCTTCTGTCTCGGTTCCAGCTACTTCCCTCCCTCCGGCCACCGGACGGTGATAGAATCGTCATCCGCGGGCTCTTCCGTCCGCGAACCGTTCGCCCTCATCCGATCTGCCCTCAATGGCCACCGCAACCGACATCGCACGCCTGCTCGTGCGGCTCGCAGCTTCCGACCCGGAAGGCGAGCCGATGACGCCTATGCGATTGCAGAAGTTGCTCTACTACTGTCAGGGGTGGTTCCTCGCTTGGTACGGCAAGCCGCTGTTCCCCGACCGCATCGAGGCGTGGGAGCACGGACCCGTCGTCCCGTCCGTCCGGTCCAACGAATGGGCTCGGGGCAACGGCCCCATCCCCGATCAGGGCGAGCCCGAGGTTCCGGAGGCCATTCGCGAGGCCGTCGAACAAGTCTGGCGGGAGTTCGGCGAGTTCTCGGCCGCAGGGCTCCGGCACCGGACGCATCAGGAACCACCGTGGCAGAACCACTACGACCCGGACCCCGCCGGCCGGTGCTCGAACGTGATTCCGGTCGATGAGTTGGCCCGGTTCTTCGGGGACCAGTTCCGCGAACAGTCGCGAGAGGAACCGGGGGCGATGGCCGAGTTCGAGGCGAACGTCGCGGCCGGCCGCTTGATCTCGCACGACCAGGCCATGAAGGAACTCGGCTGGTGAGCGCTCGCCCGATCGTCTACGACCCCCGCGCGCTTGACGACCTGCGGGCCGTTCCAGTCTCGCTGGTGCCCGGCGTGAAGGAACTGTTGGCCCGCTTGTCGGCGAACTACACGACGTGCTCGCGACGGACCCCGGCCCACCGTCCGCCGGGCTTGGAGTGCGGAACGTGGTTCCGCGAAGCGAGCGGGGCCGCGACTCTGGTTGAAGTGCTGTTCCGCCTGCACGTCGACGAGGAACGGATCGTCGTGCGTCGCGTCCTCCTGACCCCGGTTCGCACGCTCCCTGACTACGTCACCAAGCCGAAACGGTGGCGGGCGAAACCGTGGCCTATCGTCGACGTTTAGCCTTCACCCGAACGCCGCCGCAACCACTTCCTCGACCCGCCGCCACCCGTCCCCCGGCATCGGCACCACGGCCCCGCCCGGCCGCTCGAAGACCCGCACCTGGAACCACTTCCGCGGCGGGCACCCCTCGCACGGCCACCGCGCCGCCAGCTTCCAGACGGAGCCGTCCGACCCGGCCGCGTGCTCGGGACAGCCGGGCACCGGCCGGAACTCGACGCCGGGGACTTCGGGCAGCGGTGGCGGGTCTTTCCGGGGCATGAACCCAGGGTACGCGATCGGTGGGGAGGGCGCGAGTGGGTAGGGCTGGGGCTTGCTCCGGGTCAGGTGGTGCAGTTGCACCACCTGCTTTCAGGTCGCGGACAACGGTGGAGTGATCGCACCCCACCTCCTTCGCGATCTCCCGCGTGCTCATCCCCTTGCCTCGCAGTTCATTCACCCGCTCTCGCCGCCACTCCGGGGAGGGCGTCACGAATGGTGACACCCTTTTCGTCGGGTCCGCCGATTGGCGGAATGCCGGGAACGGTCGGATCGGGCTAACTGTAGCCTAACTGTAGCCAAATAGCCGGACGCAGCCGGACATTGCCAGAAGAGAAAAGCCAATATTCTAGGGCAATCCGGATGCAGCCAGACACAGCCGTACAGTCGGAATCAGACTTAGGATCTGTCGGCCGTAAGGCTGTGGGGGTTCAAGTCCCCCCCCTCGCACTCGGGGTTTCTCGCGTTCCGGGGCACTCCCTCCCGCGCCTCGCTTCTTCCCTCGGGCCGGCCTCCGTTCACTCCCGGTCCCAGAGTTCGTCCGTGGTGCCGATGTCGTAGAGGTTGTACTTGTCCCGCAGGGCCGTGAACTCCGGGCCTTCGCCGGCGGCGGCGGGGTTGCGGGTGCGGTCGGCCCAGCCGTCGACGTGGCCGTCGAGGAAGAGGACGTGGGCGGTCCGGTCCCAGCGGAAGGCGGTCGTCGGGTACTTGGCGGACGGCGGTTCCGCGGTGCAGACTTCGACCAGGGACGGGGCGGTGCCGTCGACGCCGACGCTCGGGTCCGTGCCGGCGGCGTTCGTGAACGCGATCGTCTGGGACGTGCTCTGGACGCAGAGGAGCTTGACCTTCGTCCACCTCGTCACGCCGCCGACGGTCGTGACGGGGGCGAGGTACTTCGCGTTGTACCCGTACCCGCCGGTGCAGCCGTCGTAGTTGAGCCGGACCTTCCCCGGCGTCTTGGACGGCACCTGCAGCGCGGACTGGTTGTTCTCCAGGTACGGCATCAGGTGGCCGTTCGCGGCCGTCACCGCGTAGGGCGGCGGCAACGCGGGGTCCA
Organism: uncultured Alcaligenaceae bacterium; assembly: GCA_964444365.1. Taxonomy (GTDB): domain Bacteria; phylum Planctomycetota; class Planctomycetia; order Gemmatales; family Gemmataceae; genus CAYUHJ01. The sequence goes on from CAYUHJ010000416.1 coordinate 2,387, forward strand.
CCTCGCCGAACCACCAGCGTTCCTTGCCGTTCTCCACGGTCTTGAGCGGGGGAAGAATGCCGTCCATCGCGGAGACGTAGTTGTGGACGGCGATGCCGACTTGCTTCAGGTTGTTCTTGTCCGCAGTCCGGACCGCGGCGGCCCGGACCTTCTGGACCGCGGGCAGCAGGAGCCCGATCAGGATCGCGATGATCGCGATCACGACGAGCAGTTCGATGAGCGTAAACGCACGGCGGGCGTGCATGCGCGTTGCATCCTGTGCGGGCGGACCTCGATCCTACCGGACCCGTGCAGGATGCAACACCGAAAACCCGCCGACGTTGGTGCGAAACAGTCGTACTCCCCTCTCCCCTTGGGGGAGAGGGGCCGGGGGTGAGG
>CAYUHJ010000417.1:0-2756 GCA_964444365.1 uncultured Alcaligenaceae bacterium
GCGGTGTACCGGTGGGCGGGCCGGAACGGCGGCAGTCGGCCGGGTCGGTGACGACGCCCCGATCCCCCGGAGGTTCGGAAAGTCGGAGGGGTTGCTGCCCGGTCGGCGAGAGCCGACGGCTACCGGCCGGGGCTACGCGGCATGCCGCTGCCGGACCCGCCAGCCAATGCCGAGAGCCACGACGAGGAACATCGCTGCGGCATAGTCTTCGAGTTCGGGCACTTGGACGGGAGACTGGCTACACGCCATATCGACGCAATACTGAGTGTCATTCGGACTCACGGTGAACCCCAACGAGGTGCAGCCCGGGGAGTCCCCGTTCGGGTAGTCGAGGTCGGCGCACACGACGGCCGACGGGTCGGTACACGCGACCGGCGCGTTCCCGGCGGTGAAGCACCCGAGGAAGCCCGACGCCGCGGCGGGGGGAACGAAGGACAGGAGAACGAGGACGGCTAAAGCCGCTGTGCGGTGCCCATAGGGGCTTTGCGTTCCGCCGGAGGTCGTGATCCCACTGGTACGGGCATCCGGCCTTCCACCAGGATCACGAAACGAGGTGTTGCCGCCGCCGGACGTGCCGGCCGACGAGTAGGGCGAGGCCGAGGAACATGGCGGCGGCGTAATCCTCGAGTTCGGGGACGGCCACCCCGATCGGTGTCGTGCAGGAAGGATCGACGCAGTGCTCTCCTTCGCCCACATAGACACCGAAGCCGAGGGCGGCACACTCTGGCACGAAGGTGCTCTGTGTGCCGTTACAGATTGCGGCTTCCGGGCTGTTGCAAGGCACAAACCCCGTCCAGTTTGGTTTTTGACAGGAGATGGCGGCGAAAGCGGGTACTGTCCAAAATGCCAGAAATGACAAGCATACATATGGCAGTGTCCGGACGAGCAGCCGCTTCGACTTATACTGCCTGCCAAAGAAGTCTGCATGCCCGACGAGCCTCGAGTAGCGCCCGAGGCATCCATCCGCCCCCCCCCGATAATTTCGTGAAATCAATGACTTGAACATTCACACCCCGTTCCGCAGTTGCCGTTATTAACTATTGTGCCACAGGATCGAGGCGGGCGCAACGGATTTCGATGAGCCGACTACGCCGCAGGGATTTGACACCGACGGACGTGCCAACCGATGGTCAGGGCGAGAACAAGGAAAGCGACGGCGGCGAAGTCCTCAAGTTCGGGGACGGCGACGGGGGCCGTCGTGCACGTCGAATCAACGCACATGTAGCCGAACGTGTCGCCGTAATCGCCGTAGCCCAGGGACTGGCACTCGCCGATGAATTCCGGGGAGGGGTACTCGCACCGGACGGCCGCCGGCGTCCCGCACGCGACCGGGTTGAAGTCCCCATCGACACATCCGATCGATAGCGCCGATGACTCGCCGGCGGACGTGAGGAGCAGCAGTAGAGCTAGCCCGGCAGGTCGCCCCCCCCCCCGAATCTTCTTTGAAATCAATCGCTTACCCATTCCCTTGCTCCGTTTGTGGTTGCTTTGCTTTCATTTTGCCAGAGTTGCGCGGTTCGCGCAACGAGTTTCGACGGCGAACGCATCTGCCGTCACCGGCAAAAGGCGGGCGCGGTCTGGGTGAGCCACTCGGTAAGCGCCTGATGCGACTCGAACTCGGCTATTTCGACGGCGTCGATGGTCGGGCCGGCCCCGCCGGCGGTTTCGACCTCGCCCGGCTCCATCTCGCGCACCCAGAGCACCCGGTGCCGCTGGAAGCCTGCCCGTAGCAGATCGACGCTGCCATCATCGAGCGGCCGGTCGAGGTTGCTGCCGCGGATCAGGACGAGGTAAACCAGGTCGCCGGAGAACTTGAGTAGTAGTCCCTCGGATGGGTCGTACTTCCAGTTGCCGAGCCAGGCGTAGGGGAACCACACGCTGTTTCCGGTCCGCAGGCGGAACTCGACCGCGTGGGCGCGGTCGTGGATGCCGCGCAGGTAGCCGAAGGCGGGGCACGACCCCTCCCCGCCGTCCTGTTCTTTCTTCGGAGGCTGCCCGACCCGGCCTGACAGGTGCGGGTTGGCGCGGACGCGGTCCTGGTGCGTGGTGTGGTTGGAGATGTGGTTATCGGGCATGGTCGTCTCCCCGATCCTGCTGACGCTCGGTTACCGGCGCTGGTGCGAACTCACTGGCAGCCGGTCCGTGGCGGAACGCCCGACGGCGCTTTGGTAGCGCGGCGGCCGCAGGTTGTTTCGGCTCGACCAATTCCGTCGCCGAAAGCGACGTGTCTGCCCGCGTGGCCGCCTTGAGCAGTTCCGCGCGGTCGTCGGTAAAGATGACGGCCTGCTCCTTGCCGCGGGTGATGGCCACATACGCCGTCCGCTGGTCGGTGGCATTCAGCGATTCGGCGGAAGCCGCGACGAACACCTTGTGGACGGTCGCCCCCTGGCTGGCGTGGCTAGTGGTGACGTACCCGTGGGTCAGGTGGCCGAAGTCCTTGTCAATCACCCACCCGTCGTTGACCCGGATGTCGCCTTTGGCGGTGAACCCCTCGACCGTGAACAGCGAGCCGTTGCTCAGGCGGTGCTTGCCGTCCTTGGTCTTGCCGCCCGCCGTAACGCGGATGCGGTCGCCCACGGCCAAAGCGAGTGGCTTCGCGCGGTAGACCTCGAAACGCGCCGCCAAGTTCGTCGGCGGGGCGGTTTCGTCGCCGACAACCAACCGCGTGCCTTTCGTGTGCCCGCGCGCGTTCTGGTGGAATTGGATCACGTCGCCCGGCTCGTACTCGGTCGCGTCCGCCTTCTGGGCGTCGGTCA
>CAYUHJ010000418.1:0-2755 GCA_964444365.1 uncultured Alcaligenaceae bacterium
GAGGCCCGACGTTGCGCTTCCCGTCGGGCCTCGAAGACTCGACCCGACCTACAAATCCCCGGCCCGGCGTCACTTCCCGATACCCCACTTTTCGAGTCGCCATGATTGAAGTCGAAGGCCTGACCAAGCACTTCACCGGCCCCGGCGGGAAGCCCATGGCGGCGGTCGAGGACGTGTCGTTCACCGTGAAGCCCGGCGAGGTGCTCGGGCTGCTCGGGCCGAACGGGGCCGGGAAGACCACGACGCTGCGGATGCTCTGCACCGTGCTGAAGCCGTCGGCCGGGTTCGCCACCGTCGCGGGGTACGACATCGTCCGCGACGCCGCGGCGGTGCGGCGCTCGGTCGGGTTCCTGTCCGCGAACACCGGCGTCTACGACCGCATGTCCGCCTGGGAAATGGTCGAATACTACGGCCGGCTGTACGGGCTGGACGGCGAGCCGTTGAAGGCCCGGATGGACGAGGTCTTCACGTCCCTGCAAATGAACGACTTCCGCGACTCCCCCTGCGGCCGGCTCAGCACGGGGATGAAGCAGAAGGTGTCGATCGCCCGTGCCCTCATCCACGACCCCCCGGTGTTGATTTTCGACGAACCGACCGCCGGGCTCGACGTGCTGGTGCAGCGCGCCGTGCTGCGGAACATCGCGGATTTACGGGGCCGGGGGAAGACGATCCTGTTCAGCACGCACGTCATGAGCGAGGTCGAAAAGCTCTGCGACCGCGTCGCGATCATGGCCCGCGGGTCCGTCGTCGCGTGCGGCACCCTCGCCGAGTTGCGGGAAAAGTATCAGCAACAGGACGTGGAAGAGATTTTTTTCAGCCTCGTGTCGTGAACGTGTGCCAAGTCGTTGGATTTGCCGCGGAGCGGCGTTCGTCTGTAGCCCCACGCGGAAGCGTGGGGTTCTCGGGTTCACCCCATTGACCAAGCCCCGTAGGGGCGTCCGTCACGACACGGACGCCCCTACGGGGCTATCGGGAAAGGTGGAGATATTATCCCCCACGCTCCCGCGTGGGGCTACGGACGAACGCCGCTCCGCGGCCAAGAATGGCCAGGTTCTCCGCTATGCAAGGCGATTCGGCATCACTTCCCGAACGCCGTCAACACCCCGAGTACGCCGACGACGGCCAGCGCCAGGACGAGAACGTAGCCCCGAAGCCGGCCGGTTTGCAGCTTCCGCGACAAGCCCCCGGCCGCGACCGTCACCCCGGCCACGGCGGACATCCAGCCGTCGAGCGTGCCCCAGTCGAGGCGGTCGGTCGTCGCGGGGTCGTCGGGTCCGCCGGTCGGCCGCTTGTCGAGGTGTGCGGCGAAGAACGCGGCCTTCACCGTCGGCTTCTGAACCGCGGCGGCGTAGAGTTCGTCGAAGTACCACTTGTTCGCGAGGAACCCGCGGACGCCGGGCGGGTGGTCCGGGATGACGGTCGGCTTGCGGAACAGGTAGGCGTTCGCCGCCATCCACGCCCCGAGGAGCCCGGCCGCGAGGGCGAGGACTTCGGCGGCGAGGTGGTTCTCGTGGGCGAGTTCGCGCGGCCGGTCGAACCCGCGGACCGCCGGCTCCGCGTGGTGCAGCACCTTGCCGAGCAGGCTGGCGTCGGCGTCCCAGATCGGCCAGCCCCACGCGACGCCGATGCTGAACGCGGCGAGCAGGATGAGCGGGACCGTCATCACCTGCGGGGATTCGAGCCCGTGAACGTGCGGGTCGCGGGCGTCCCCGGCGAACGCGAGGAACCACATCCGGAACATGTAGAACGCCGTCAGCCCGGCGGTGAAGAGCGGGACGAAGAACAGCAGTGCGTGCTCCCGTTCCGCGAGGCTGTACCCGAGGGCGTGGGCCAGGACCGCGTCCTTGCTGTACCACCCGGAGAAGAACGGAGCCCCGGAAATCGCGAGAACGCCGACGAGCATCGTCCACGCGGTGACGGGCATCGTCGCCCGCAGGCCGCCCATCTTGCGGAGGTCTTGCTCGTGGTGGCAGCCGTGGATCACGCTGCCGGCCCCGAGGAACAGCAGCGCCTTGAAGAAGGCGTGCGTCAGCAGGTGCAGCAACCCCGCGGCCCACCCGCCGACCCCGAGGGCGAGCATCATGAACCCGAGCTGGCTGACGGTGGAGTAAGCGAGGACGCGCTTGATGTCCGTCTGCACGCACGCGATCGTCGCGGCGAGGAACAGCGTGACGCAGCCGGTGTACGCGATGACGAGCAGGACATCCGGCGAGAACAGCGGGAAACACCGGCCGACGAGGTAGACCCCGGCCGCCACCATCGTCGCCGCGTGGATCAGCGCGGACACCGGCGTCGGGCCTTCCATCGCGTCCGGGAGCCACGTCTGAAGCGGGAACTGGGCGGACTTCCCGACGCACCCGAGGAAGATGCCGAGCCCCATGACGAGCCAGAGTGTGTCGGTGAGCGCCGGCGGTCGGCCCGCGGTGAGAGCCGCGATCAGTTCGCGGATGTTGAGCGTGCCGAAGACCGACCACGCCACCGCGATGCCGACCAGGAACCCGGCGTCGCCGACGCGGTTCATGATGAACGCCTTGTTCGCCGCGATGCTGGCGGAAGGGCGTTCAGTGTAGAAGCCGATGAGAAAGAACGAGCAGACGCCGACGAGTTCCCAGGAGACGAACACCTGGAACAGGTTGTCCGCGACGAGCAGGTTCAGCATCGAGAACGCGAACAGCGACAGGTACAGGTAGAACCGGCCGAACCGGCCGCGGCGATCTCTTTCACCCCTCTCCCCTTGGGGGAGAGGGGTTGGGGG
>CAYUHJ010000419.1:0-2714 GCA_964444365.1 uncultured Alcaligenaceae bacterium
GGGTTTCCGCGTCCTCCCTGTTGGGGTCTTCCCCTCACCTGGCCTTCGGCCACCCTCTCCCCCAAGGGGAGAGGGTCGGGATCACGGCTTGTACGCCGCCTCGCAGGCGCACGGCGTCTGCCGGCAGCCGGGGCACCCGTCCCCGTACTTACGCCGGACGGCCTCGTCGAGATCGACGCCGGCGCAGTTCGCCAGGGTCACGAGCCACGCCAGCACGTCGGCGAACTCCAGCGTCCGCTCGTCGTGCGTCCCGCCGCGGAGGGCCGCCGACAGTTCGCCGACCTCTTCCGCGAACCACATGAACGTCCCCTCGACCCCCCGGCGGCTGTCTTTTTCGCCGTAAAGGTCGCGAATCCGCTGCTGCAACTGGCCGAGGGTCATCGACATGGGGCACCGGAAGGGGGCACCGGAATCTTACTTCGGGAACCGGTGAGGGCCAGCCCGCGGCGGGGAATGGACGCCGCGAGCCGCGAAGAAGCGTTCTTCGCGGCTCGCGGGATGTCCGGATGCGGCCGCGCGGCTCACTTCTTGTACTCGTCCAGCTTTTTGTTCAAGAACTCCTTCTCCCGGTCGTTCTTGGACGCGGCGAGCGCCTTCTCCAGCAGGGCGGTGGCCTTCGCCTTGTCGCCGGCGGCGCGGTACGTCTCGGCCGCGCCGTACAGGGCGAACACGGTTTCGCCGTCGATCGCCAGGACCGCGTCGGCGGCCCGCGTCGCCAGGGCGATGTGCTGCTTGTCCGGGTTCAGTTCCTTCGCCGCCCAGATGTTCCGCAGGTTCCCGACCAGGCTGCCGTTCTTCTTCTCGATCAGCTTCGTCAGCAGCGGCTCGGTCAGGGCCTTGGCGTCGTCGTACTTCTTCCCCTGCACCAGCATCGCGACCTTGCTGACCTGGAACATGTCCTGCTTCGCCTTGTGCGGGTTGGCGGCCTCGAACCCGGTCAGGTCCTTCAGGGCGGCGTCGATGTCCTTGTCCGCCTTGGCGAAGATCTCGCCGAGCTTCTTCTCGTTCTCCTTGATCAGGTCGATGTCGGCCTGCCCCTTCCAGGTGCCGTCGATCACCTTCGGGATGACGTCGTCGAGCTCCATCGGGTGGCCGATGAACGCGATCTTGCCGTCCTTGCCGACGACGAACGAGCACGGGATCCCCTGCTGCTCGGCGGCCTGCATGTACGCCTTGTCGGTGGCGTCGGTGGCGCAGAACGCGAACGTGAACCCGAACTTCGCGCCCTTCTCCTTGACGAACTTCTCGACGGCGTCTTCGGAGTTGTTCGGGTCCTTGGACGTGACCGCGACGACGACGAGGCCCTTGTCCTTGAACTCGTCCCGGACCTCGGCGAGGTGCGGCATGGCGGCGATGCACGGCCCGCACCACGTCGCCCAGAACTCGAGGACGTACACCTTTCCCGGTTCGATTTTGGTTTCCGGGCCGTTGAGCCACTTCGTGACGGTGAGCGGCGGGGCGGGGTCGCCGAGGCCGAGCTTCTTGGCCGGCTCCTTCGGGGCGTCGGCCTTCTTGTCGTCCGCCTTGGAGCACGCGGACAGGGCCGCGAGGAGGGAGAACGCGAGGAGTGTTCGCATGGGTGGGTCCGGGGGAAAACGGTCACGCCCCGGCCGGGGCACCCCGCGGGGAAGAGGTATTCTATCAGCCCCGTGAGGGGAGGTCGCATCGCCCCGGGTCCGTGATCGTTCCCGAGTTCGAAATTTTTCCCGTGCGCTTTAGCCACCTCGTGGCTTCTTGAAGGGTGAGCGTCCCGTTGTCCACCCTCCAGGAATCGCCCGATGCGTTCGCAACTGGCTGCCATCGTGGTCGGGGTTGCGGCCGCAAGTCCATGCCTGGCGGGCGATTCGGACGCGAAGGCGCACTTCGAGAAGGTGGTCCGGCCGATCCTCGTCGAGCACTGCGTGCGGTGTCACGGGGCGGACAAGCAGAAGGGCGGGCTGCGGCTGGACACCAAAGCCGGGGCGATGAAGGGCGGCGAGGGCGGGCCGGCGGTCGTGCCGGGGAAGGCGGACGCGAGCCCGCTGGTTCACTCCGTCCGCGAAGGGGAGATGCCGCCGACGGGGAAGATTCCGGAGGCTCAAATCGCGGTGCTGGCGAAGTGGGTGCAGGACGGGGCGGTCTGGCCGGACGACAAGACGACCGCCGCCGGCACCGGGCGCGCCGCCCGCACGCCGGGGCAGATTACCGCGACGGACCGGGCGTGGTGGGCGTTTCAAGCTCCGAAACGGGTCGACCCGCCGGCCACGAAGTTCGCCGCGAAGACCGCCGTCGACCGGTTCCTGTTCGCCCGCATGGAAAAGGAAGGGCTCGCCCCCGCCAAGGAAGCCGACCGCCGGACGCTGATCCGCCGGGTGACGTTCGACCTGACCGGGCTGCCGCCGACACCCGAGGAAGTGGCCGCGTTCGAGGCGGACCAGTCCGCCGATGCCTTTGAAAAGCTCGTCGACCGGCTGCTCGAATCCCCCCGGTACGGCGAACGCGCCGCCCGGTTCTGGCTGGACCTCGTCCGCTACGCCGAGAGCGACGGCTACCGCATCGACCACTACCGGCCGAACGCCTGGCGGTACCGCGACTACGTCATCAAGTCGTTCCAGTCGGACAAGGGCTTTGACCGCTTCGTGAAGGAGCAACTCGCCGGCGACGAACTGTTCCCCGGCGACGCGGACGCCCTGATCGCGACCGGGTTCCTGCGGCTCGGGCAGTACGAGTACAAC
>CAYUHJ010000420.1:0-2692 GCA_964444365.1 uncultured Alcaligenaceae bacterium
CCCTCTCCCCTTGGGGGAGAGGGTGGCCGTCAGGCCGGGTGAGGGGAAGACCCCAACAGGAATGACGGTTCATTCCAGGGCCAGAAACCTCCTCGGGCGTCAAGCCGTTCCCCTCACCCCCAACCCCTCTCCCCCAAGAGGAGAGGGGAGAAAGATTTCGTCAATACTTCAGCGTCACCCCGAAGTTCACGCCGTGGACCCAGTAGTCGCTCGTCACGAACTTCGGGGCCGGGAGCGGCGGGCCGATGCCGATGGGGAACAGCGTGTTCACCCGCGGGTCGATCTGGTCGCCGGGGCGGACGACGTCGCTCAGGTAGAGGAACGTGTACCCCACCCGCACGTTGATCGCGTCGGTCACGTCGTAGCCGACGTTCCCGCCGACTTCGGGCACGACGGCGAACCGGTCGTTCTGCTGCGTGCCGATGTTGCTCAACTTCGCGAGCAGGGCGTTCGGCAGCACGCTCAACGGCTCGTTCGGTTTGAGGAGCAGTTGCGTGCCGTTCACGATCGTCGTCTCGTGACTCACCCCGAGGGCGACCTTCACCTGCCCGTCGAGGCGGAGTCGGCCACGCTGCCACCCGGCGGCGGCCCCGACCTGCGGGCCGTAGAACTGCGTGCGGCAGTAGAAGTCTTCGATCTGCCGGAGGTAGCTGCCCGCGGGGTCGTTCCCCTGGCTGCGGAGGGCGAACACGTTCGTCGCGTTGTACAGCCGCTCCGTGAGGTCCAGGTAGCGGAAGCCGGCCAGCCCGCGGACGCTGACGTTGCCCTCGTCGCGGCCGCTGAACGTGGCGTTCACGTCCGCGCCCCAGAACCGGTTCGACGCGGAGATGAAGAAGCCTGTCGTGATGAGCCCCGGCACCAGGAACGCCGTGCTCGACTGCTGCCCGGCTTCGTTGACGAACGGCTCCGTCAGCAGCGGCCCGCCGACCGGGGTGTTGGCGTTCAGCGAATCCGTCCGCCGGTCGAGCAGGAACCCGCTCGCCTCGATGCCGACGTTCCGGAAGACGCGGTCGGCCCCGAGGGTGACGCGGACGCCGTTGAACGTGCCGAAGTTGAAATCGTTCTGCCCGAAGAGTGCCACCGTCCCCGGTGCCCCGAGCACGCCCGCCCCCGCCGCGGGACCGGTGGTCAGCAGCGGGTAATTCGACGGGCCGTCCTTCGCGAACCAGAGCAGGTAGTCGACGCTGCCCCGGAACCGCGGCCCGCAGAGGGCCTCGGACGCTCCCGCGAGCGGCACGCTCGGCGCGGTCGGGAACGCGGTCGCCCCGGCGTACAGGTCCGCGACCGGTGCGGGAGGTTGTTCCGGCGGCGCGGCCCACGCCGGTTGCGCGAGGGCAATGGCCGCCAGCGCGGCCGCAAATCCGTTTCGCATGGCACACTCCGCGACGTCCTGTCGCCGGCAAAACCCGTTGCGCGGTCTACGTCGTTGATCGGAGTTCCGGAGGTCGGACGTGACCGACGGGCGGGGGGAATCGGGGCGTGACCGGCGGCGTGAGCCGGGCGCAGCGCAAGCGCAGGGCGTGCGGGTTAAGCGGGGTGGGGAAAGCAACCCCTCCCCCTGCCCCTCCCCGAAGCGGAGAGGGGAGGAAGAGAAGAAGGTTTGGCTCCCCCTCTCCGCTTCGGGGAGGGGGCTGGGGGGAGGGGTTGAATCTTCATCGGCGTGCCGATCCGGTGACGCTTCGCACGAGGGCGAGCTTGTCTGCCCAGCGGAACTCGGTCGGGAGGCGATTGCGTCCCGCTTCCCCGAGCCTCGCGCGCTTCGCCGGGTCGGACGCGAGTTCCCGTACCGCCTCGGCCAGCGCGGATACGTCCCCGCACGGGGCGAGTCGGCCGTCGACGCCGTCGCGGATCAGGTCGGCGGGGCCGCCCGCGCGGTAGGCGACGTTCGGGACGCCGTTGGCCCAGGCTTCGAGCAGGACGAGGCCGAAAGAGTCGGAGCGCGACGGCAGGGCGAAAACGTCGATCCCCGTAAAGAAATCGCGCTTCGCGGAATCGGACAGCACCCCGAGCCGGGTGACACGGTTCTTGTGGGGGTACGTCTCCCAGAAGCGGCGAAAGTTCGGCATCTCCGGCCCGGCGAGGACGACGTGAACGGGTAGCTGCGCGACAGCCCGTAACAAGTCGCAAGTTCCCTTCTCCTCGCTGGCGTTCGCCAGGTGGCCGATCGCGCACTCGCCGCCGACGTTCCAGGCGGTTCGCGCCGCGGTGCGGTTTCCGCCGGTGCATTCGGATACATCCACGCCGAGGCCTTGCAGCACGACTCGCGATTCCGGCACGCCGAGTTCGACGACCGCGCGGAACTCGCTCGGCGTCTGCACGAAGACGCGGTCGGCCTGCCGCAACAGCCACCGCAACGGCCGTGAGGTGTACTGCCGGCGCGTGCGGTCGCGCGGGTTGGTCGGGTCGGCGAGGTGCAGGAACGGCGTCAGCAGGAACGGGACGCGCCGCCGCCGGGCGAGCCGCAACCCGCACGCGGCCGGGAACGAGTACGGGAACGCGATCGCGTGGACGGCATCGAGCGGCCCGGCGTCCCGGTTCGCGGCGAGCCACATGCCGGGGCAAACGGGGTTTGCGGGGAGCGTCAGGGCTTGCCACGCGGGGACCGGGACGAGCGAGAGGGCTTTGAGGGCGTACCGCCGGGCGGGGAACGTCAGCGGGGGAAAGCGCCGAACGGTTAGCCGCGAGGCGGAGC
>CAYUHJ010000421.1:0-2678 GCA_964444365.1 uncultured Alcaligenaceae bacterium
GTCTATCAATGTCGACATGACGACCCCCGATCCGCACGGCTCCCGTACCGCCCTGCTCGACCGCCTGCGGGGCTGCTTTCTGGGCGAACCGAAGGCCGGCACGCTGCCCGGCGGTCGCTCCGAAGCCCTCCGTCGGCTGTACGCCTACGACCCGGCCGCCTACGGCCGCACCCGCAACCACCTCACCGGCACCGTCTCGCACCTGTCGCCGTACCTGCGGCACGGGATGCTTTCCGCCGTCGAGGTGAAGGAGCACCTGAAGGCCCGGTTCCCGAACGACCCGGCCCGGCTCGAAGAGTTCCTGCGGCAGCTCGCGTGGCGGGACTTCTTCGAGAAGGTGCTGGCGTGGCACGGCCGCGGGCTGGACGAGGACATCGAGGAGCCGAAGCACGCCGCCGCCCGCTCGGGTCGCGTCCCGCTCGACGTGGTGAAGGGCGACACCGGCCTGCCGTGCGTCGACGGCATGCTGCACGAACTGTTCGCCGACGGCCACCTGCACAACCACGCCCGGCTGTGGTTCGCCGCGTACCTGTGCCACTTCCGCGGGGTAAGGTGGCAGCAGGGGGCCAGGCTGTTCCGCCAGTTCCTGTATGACGGCGATCTGGCCAGCAACTCGTGCAGCTGGCAGTGGGTCGAGGGCACCTTCGCCGGCAAGCCGTACTTCATGAACCGGGACAACGTCGCCACCTTCAGCGGCGGCCGGTGGTGCGACACCTGCCGGGTGAAGTGCCCGTTCGACGCCGACTACCCGACGCTGCAACACCGCCTGTTCGCCGGCTCGACCGCCCCGCTCGCCACGCGGGGTGTGGATGTCGAAACGCGGAGCGAAGCAGATACGGCCCGTGTCAGCCCCGACGAAATCGGGCCGGTGCCGCCCGCCACGGATCTGGTGTGGGTCCACGACGCGGCGATGTCGTGGGGCGACGCGGCCCTGAAGGCGAACCCGGCCGCAGCGGTGGCGTTCGCGTTCGACGAGCCGGCGTTGCGGGCCGAGCCGCGGGCGTACCACCGCCTCGCGTTCGTGCTCGACGGCCTCGACGACCTGTTCGCACACCTGCCGAACCCCACGAAGTTGACGCTGGTCGGTGACCCGGCCGAACGGCTTGCCGCTTTGGCCGCTCGTCTGGGAGCGACCACGATTCACGTCTCCGAGCACCCGAACCCGTGGGTGGTGGAAACGGTGGAGAAGTTGCGGTTGAGCTTTCGGGTGGTGGTCCACCCGCGGCCGGCGTTCGCCGAGTACCCGCAGGAGCCGAAGCGGTTCTCGCGGTACTGGGAGAAGGTCGCCCCGCAGGTGCTGGGCTACCGGCCGAAGTCTTCCAAACGGATGCACCAGTGAGCCGACCCGTCGCGGTGTGGTGGGTGAAGCGGGACGCCCGGCTGGCCGACAACGCCTGCCTGAGTGGGGCGGACCGGCTCGGCGTGGACGTGCTGCCCCTGTTCTGTTTCGAGCCGTCGCTACTGACCGCCGACGACACCTCGGACATGCACGTCCACGCCCAGTGGCAGGCGGTGGGCGGGCTTCGAGCGGCATTGCGAACGCACGGGGCGGACCTCGTCATCGCCCACGGCGAGGTGGTCGACAAGCTGGCCAAGCTGCACGCCCGCGTGCCGTTCGCCCACCTGTTCAGTCACGAAGAAGTCGGCAACGACATCACCTACCGCCGCGACCGGGCGGTCGCCGTGTGGTGCCGCGACCGGGCCGTCGAGTACCGCGAGTTCCCGCAGTCGAGCGTGAAGCGGGGCGGGGTGAACCGCGACCGACTGCAACGCTGGTGGCAGTCGCGGATCGTGGACGTTCAGCCGTTGCCCGTTCCGGTCGTCCGCCAGTCTGACGAGTTGCGACGGCTCGCCGGGGCCACCGCGTTCCCGAAGCTGCCCGCGTTCGCTCCGTACCGACAGTGGCAGCCGGTGAGCGAGGCCGACGCCCACGCCACACTCGCCGACTTCCTGACCCGCCGCGGGCGGTGGTATCGCGGCGGCATCAGCTCGCCGAACACGGCGTTCGCCGCCGGCTCGCGGCTGAGCGTGCACCTGGCGTGGGGTACGATCACCGCCCGGCAGGTGTGGCACGCGGTCGCCCGCCGGGTTGCCGACCTCGACCCGAACGACCCACACTCGCAGCGGTGGAAGCTGAGCCTCGAAGCGTTCGTCAGCCGGCTGCACTGGCGGGACCACTTCACCCAGCGGCTCGAATCCGAGTCGGAACTTGAGTTCCGTAGCGTGCACCCGTGTTACCGCGAGGTGCCGTACGCGAACGACGAACGCCTGCACGCCGCGTGGCGGGAGGGCCGCACCGGCTACCCGCTGGTCGACGCGGTGATGCGGTGCCTGGCCGCGACCGGGTTCGTCAACTTCCGCATGCGGGCGATGGCGGTCAGCTTCGCCTGTCACGTGCTGCACCTGGACTGGCGGCTGATCCACCCGCACCTGGCCGGCGTGTTCCGCGACTACGACCCCGGCATCCACCTGAACCAACTTCAGATGCAGGCCGGGGTGGTCGGGTGGAACGCGATCCGGGTGTACAACCCGGCCAAGCAACTGGCCGACTGGGACGCCGACTGCCGGTTCGTCAAACAGTGGGTGCCGGAGTTGAAGCCGCTGCCCGCCGAGCGGATCCTGAGCGGCGACGACCTGCCGGGCTACCCGCCGCCGGTGGTGCCATTCGCCGAGCGGGC
>CAYUHJ010000422.1:0-2668 GCA_964444365.1 uncultured Alcaligenaceae bacterium
GCCGCCTCGTGGCCCACCTCGCCGGCCACCAGGAGCGCGTACAGGAAGATGGCCGCTATCCGCAGCACGTTGACGGCGAACATGTAGGGCAGGGCCGCCGCGAACGGCACCCACAGCCGGCGGACCCGCGAGAACAGCCGCCAGTCGTACAGGACGAACGCGGACAGCAGGAACAGGAACAGGGCCATCCCCTCGAACCCGCCGCACCACGAGCCGATCTGGACGGAAAACCCGGGCGTCGTGACGTAGCCGTGGTAGTCCCAGACCCGGCCGTCGTCCCCGGTCTTGGTGCCGAACCCGGTGGCCGCCGCGGTGCCCGTCGCGGACACGACGACAGCCACCGCGTGCGTCGTCGGGGCGACGAGCCACTCCCACAGCCCCAGCCGGAACTGGTCGTGAGCCAGCGGGGCCGCCGCCCCCACGGCGGCGACCGCGACCGCCGATGGTGCCCGCCTGGCCCGGTGCAACGCGGCGAACACCGGCGTCGCGGCGAAGCAGCCCGCCAGCGTGCCGAGGAGCGTGAGCAGGAACCGGGGGACCGGCTCGTATGAGGACAGCGACTTCACCGACGCCACGACGAACGCCAGGGCGCTGACCGCCGCCCAGCCGTGCGACGGGCGGCGGCCGAGCGGGCGGTCCCGCTGCCCGTCGAGGGCGCGGGCCAGCAGCCCGCCCGCGACTGCCGCGGCGGCGAGGAACACGAGGGGCTGGTCCGTCGCCGAGACCGTCCCGCGGGCGTTGGCGAGTTGGCCGGCGATCATCAACCCGCCGAGAGCGGGGAGCGCAAGCCGGGCGGCGTGGGGCACCGCGGCGAGCAGCGGCGGTAATGTCGCGAGGAGGGAAAGCCAAACGAACGTGGCGGCCAAGAGGACGTGAGCCGGGGCGAGGACCGGGGTGATGCCGACGCCGTGCGGCCCCTCCTTGTTCGTGACCACCAGCCGCAGCGTGTTGTCGCCGGGGCGCAGGTCGCCGCCGGCGTCCAGCGTGTACGTCCGCGGCCAGCACCGCTTCTCCGCGGCGAGGTCGCCGAAGTGCGGCACCTCGACCCCGTTCACGGCGACGGACTCGATGCACTCGTCTGGGGCGACGCGGAGCCGCGACGACCCGAGCGGGAACCGGCGGACGGCCGCGTCGATCCGAAACACGATTTCGTCCTTCTCTGCGGTGTGCCGGAACGGCAGGTCGATCTGCCGCGCGGGGAGCGTCGGGCGATCGAGGTACGACACCGTCGTTTCCCCGACGACCGGCCGGCCGAAGGCCGCGACGAACCAAGCGGCGACGGCACATGCCGCCGCGAGGAGGAGTCTTTGCGTTCGGGAAAGGGGAGGGCGTTGCGATCGGGGTGGGGGCATGACTCGGGCGACGTTTTGCGGACGGGACAACACTTATCACACGCCCCGCGGGAGTGCAAGCCGCCACGCCATCACGGCCGGCCGAACACGTCTTCACGCCTTACGCTTGTTGCAAGTCTGTCTCAGTGCGAAATTCGTGGCCGGTCGTCGCGGAATTTTCGCTGGCCACCACACACGGCGGCTTGCCGCCGTACCGAAAGAGCATATGCTAAGTGCGAGATCGATTCTGAGACACTGTCTCAGTCAACTACAGGAACCTGGCCGGCACGCTCAGCCACACGGGGGCTTCTCCGCCCCCGCCGCGACGCGGCTCGCACCCCACCACGAGGAGGAATGCATTGTCGCGCGTCCCCAACGTTTCGCCGACTTCGGCCGGCCGCCGGATGACTGGCACCCGTGCCGCCCTCGGCGGCTCGACCGCCCTCCGCGTCGTCCGCCATCGTCCCGAACTCGAACCCTTACCCCGTTTCGGCGAAGTGACCATGACTGCCCCCTCACGCCGCCGTGCGTTCACCCTGATCGAGTTGCTGGTGGTGATCGCCATCATCGCCATCCTCATCGGACTGCTCCTCCCGGCCGTCCAGAAGGTCCGCGCGGCCGCGGCGCGGGCCAAGTGCCAGAACAACCTCAAGCAGATCGGACTGGCGGTTCACAACTACGAGTCGGCCGTGGGGGTGTACCCGCCCGCCGGCAGCTTCGTCACCGGCGTTGATCGAAAGTCGTTCTCCCTGCCGATGGTCATCCTCCCGTACATGGAGCAGGAGAGCCTCCAACGTCTTTACACCTTCACGGAGTCCTACGAGAGCCCGGCGAACAGCCCCTACATCAGGACCCGGGTCGCGTCGTACGTCTGCCCGAGCGACCCGAACGTCAGGGAGCGGGTGGACGGGGCATTCACCTACCACCCCGTGAGCTACGGCCCGTGCATGGGGACGTGGTTCGTGTACAACCCGGCCACGGGCACCGGCGGGGACACGGCCCTGCCCGCCGTCGGCGTCTCGGGCACCGCCGCCACCCGCCCGAGCCCGGGCACCGTCCGCCCGGCGTCCGTCTCTGACGGGCTGAGCAACACCCTGGCCGTGTCCGAGTTCAAGACCTTCAACCCGTACCTCAGAGACGGCGGCAACCCGTCCGCGCTCGGGGTCGCCCCTCCGGCGACGCCGGCGGCTGCGGTCGCGTACGGCGGGACCCTCCAGGCCGACTCCGGGCACACCGAGGGGGTGGACGCCCGGGTCCACCAGGTCGGGTTCACCACCACCTTCCCGCCGAACACCGACATGGTGTCCGGGACGTACACGACAACGGACTTCACGTCG
>CAYUHJ010000423.1:0-2661 GCA_964444365.1 uncultured Alcaligenaceae bacterium
GGCCGCCGCCGGGCCGCGGGGCGAAGCCGGGTCGCTGACCCGGACCGGCCGGCGCGCCTTGCGGGCGGGGCTGGAACGCGGGGCGCTCCCCTTGCGGCCGGGGCTCGCGCGGCGGGGGCGGCGGACGGTCTTGCGGCGGACGCGGGGGCCGTTCCCCCTGCGGCGGGCGTTCGCCCCGCGGCGGGCCGTCGAAGCGGCCGCCTTGCGGCTTCCGCTCCTGCCCCGGCGCGATCATCGTCAGCGACACCCGGCCCATGTCCGCGTCCACGCTGATGACCCACACCGGAACCACGTCGCCGACGGCGATCACCTCGTAGGGGCTCTTGATGTAGCGGTTCGCCATCTGGCTGATGTGGACGAGGCCGCTGTCCTTCAGGCCGACGTCCACGAACGCGCCGAAGTCGACGACGTTGAGGACCTCGCCCTTCAGTTCCATGCCCGGCTTCAGGTCTTCGATCTTGAGCACGCCCTTGCGGAAGATCGGCTGCGGCCGGTCGTCGCGGGGGTCGCGGTCGGGGCGGGCGAGGGCGTCAAAGATGTCGCGGACGGTCGGCACGCCGACGTTCAACTTCGCCGCGATTTCCTCGGGGTTGAACGTGTCCAGCTTGTTGCAGAACTCGGCGAGCTTCGCCTTGTCGGACAACTCGGCCGCGGTGATGCCGGCCGCCTGGAGGACGTCCAGGGCGACGGGGTAGCTTTCCGGGTGGACCCACGTCGAGTCGAGCGGGTTGTCCCCGCCGCGGATCTTGAGGAACCCGGCGGCCTGGGTGAACCGGGACTCGCCGACCTGCGGGACGCCCTTCAACTGCTCCCGGCTCGTGAACCGGCCGTGCTGCTTGCGGTACTCGACGATCTCGCGGGCCACCAGCTGGTTCAGCCCGGAGACGTGCCGCAGCAGGGGGACGCTCGCGGTGTTCAGGTCGACGCCGACCGTGTTGACGCACGACTCGATAACGCCTTCGAGCGACTCCTTCAGGTGCTTGGCCTTCACGTCGTGCTGATACAACCCGACGCCGATGTGCTGCGGGTCGATCTTGACGAGCTCGGCGAGCGGGTCTTGCAGCCGACGGCCGATGCTGATCGTGCCGCGGGCGGTGGCGTCGAGGTTCGGGAACTCTTCCTTCGCGATCGGGCTCGCGGAGTAGTCGGACGCCCCGGACTCGATCACGATGACGTAGGCGAGGTCGGCCGGCGGTTCGGCGAGCCCTTCGAGGCTGATCGGCGGCGCGGCCGGTTCCGGCTTCGGGGCGGGGGCGGCCGGCGGCGGCACGACCGGGGCGGACACGACTTCTTCCGAAGTCGCGGGGGCCGTGGACACCTCGGACGTGAGGGCGGCTTCGCCGGGGACGACCGCGGACACGACCGTCGTTTCGGACACCGTCTCGGCGGCCGGCAGCACCGGGGCGGACACCGTTTCCGCGACCGTCTGGGCCACCGGTTCCGACACGGGCGCGGTCGAGGTCTCGGCCGTCACCTGCGGGATCGGGGACTCGGCGGGCGGCGGGTTCAGCCGGCGGTTCTCGAACTCGGCGATCAGGTCCGCCACGAGCTGCTCGGTCTCCCGGCAGGCGGTGCCGTTGCCGATCGCGACGATGCCGGTCTGGTACTTGCGGATGAGCTGTTCGAGCTTCCGCTTCGCCTCCGCGACCTTCTTTTGCGGCTGGTGCGGGTAGACGACGCTCTCTTCGAGCAGGTTCCCCGTCTCGTCCAGGACCGCGACCTTGCAGCCGGTGCGGATGCCGGGGTCGATGGCGAGGACGCGCTTCCCGCCGAGCGGTGGCCGGAGCAGCAGGCTTCGCAGGTTGCGGGCGAAAATGCCGATGGCGTGGTCTTGCGAGCGGTCCGTCAGTTCGCGGCGGATTTCGCGTTCCAGGCTCGGCAGCAGCAGCCGTTCGAGGGCGTCCGACACGGCCGGCAAGATGAACTCGCGGTGCGGGTGCTCCGCCAGCGGCAGGTTATGCAGCGCGATGTCCTTCGCCCGGTTCAGGTCCAGGTCCAGGCGGACGCGCAGAATCTGCTCCCGTTCGCCGCGGTTGACAGCCAGGATGCGGTGCGGCGGGATGAACCGGACCGGCTCGCGGAAGTTGTAGTAGTCGCGGTATTCCCGGCCCTTGGCGTCCGGGACCGTCTCGACTTTCACCGACACGAGCAGGGCCGTGTCCCAGAGGAAGTGGCGGATCGGGCCGCGGACCTCGGCGAGTTCGGAGACGATTTCCGCGAGGATGTGCCGGACGCCGGTGGCGACGTCGTCGGGCGTGTGCAGTTGCTTCCACGGGTCGACGACGGACGCCAGCGTTTCCGTGATGTTCCCGACGACGCTGTCGTTCGTCCAGATCGCCAGCGCCAGCGGTTCGAGCCCCTTCTCGCGGGCTTCGGTGGCGAGCGTCCGCTTCTTCGGCTTGTACGGCAGGTAGAGGTCTTCGAGCCGCTTCGGGTGCTCGGCGTCGAGGATCGCGGCAACGAGATCGTCGTTGAGTCGACCCTGGTTCGCGATGGTGCGGAGGATCGTCTGCTTGCGGTTCGTCAGGTCGCGCAGGTGGGTGATGCGGTCTTGAATGCGGCGGATGCCGACTTCGTCGAGCCCGCCGGTGCGTTCCTTCCGGTACCGGGTGATGAACGGGACGGTGTTGCCTTCGTCGAGCAGTTGAACGACGGCCTCGA
>CAYUHJ010000424.1:0-2646 GCA_964444365.1 uncultured Alcaligenaceae bacterium
CCCGGGGCCGATGGTAGTGCGTGCAGCGCGAGAGTAGGTCATCGCCGGCCTTTATCCAACACCACCCTCGCCCGCCTGGCAACAGACTGGCGGGGGTGGTCTGTTTACTTCTTCGACAACTCGTAACACGCCGCTTCTTCGCCGTTCCGAACATACAGCCTGTTTCGCACAACGACCGGGTGGTTCCAGGTTTTTCCCTTAATCGCCGGGAACGCCGACAACTCCTCGTGCTCCTCCGCATTTGCGGCCAGTAGCGCGACCTTGCCGTCCACGGCTTGAACCAACAACAAACCTTGATCCGCGAGGAGCAGGACTTGTCCGTGGCCGTAGCCGGACTCCTTCCACTTCTGCTTGCCCGTTGCGAGTTCCACACACGCGAAGTTTCCGTCGTCGAAACCGTAGAGGTGGCCGTTTACGATCACCGCGTCGTTGAAGTACGGCTTCATCCCGCGGGTCTTCCAGACCTGCTTCGCCGAGCAGGAACCGGCGGAGCAGGTCACCGACACCCGGCGGATGCCCTGATCGCCCATCGTGCCGGTGCCGTAGACGAAGTCCGTGTCGCCGACGCGGGCCGGCTGGGTCACCCGGTTGATCCCCCGGAAGAACCAGTTGTCGGACCAGAGCACTTTGCCGGTCGACGGGTCGAACGCTTCCAGCCCGAAATCGCTCAAGAGTAACACCTGATCGACTCCGCCAACCGTCTCCCATTGGGCGGAACTGTAGCTGTGCGTCGCGGCCCCGGCAGTCCACGCGACGTTCCCCGTCACGGCGTCGTACGCGACGAGCCCCTTCTGATTCGCGCCGCCGCAGCCGCACACGTAGACCTTGCCGTTTCGCACCAGCGGTGACGCGGCGAAGCCCCACTGCGGCAGGGCCGATTCGCAGTCGGCGGTCAGTTCCCGCGACCAGATTTTCTTCCCGGAACTGGCGTCCAGGCACGCGACGTGGCCGGTCGCGCCGGTGGTGTACACCTTCCCGTCCGCGACGGTCGGCGTCCCGCGCGGGCCGGCCCCGGCAATGCCCTCGAAGAACCGGGCTTCGACCGCGTACTCCCAGATTTGCCCGCCGGTGTCGGCGGCGTAGCAGACGACCGCTTCCTTCTCACCGCGTTGTTCCTGCGTGAACAGGCGGTTGCCGACGACCGCGAACGACCCCCAGCCGGGGCCGATGCGCTGCTTCCACACGAGTTTCGGCGGCGTCGTCGCCCAGTCGGTCGCGATCGCGGTTCCCACGCACTTGCTGTCCCGGGCCGGGCCGCGGAACTCGGCCCAGTCGCCGGGCGTGACGGTGACGGCTTCGGTCGTCGGGGCGGCCGCGTTCGCGGGCAGGTTCGCGAGGTACTCGTCTTCCGCCGTCCGAGACCACGCCCACCGCACCTCGGGTCGCAGGTCGGCGTCGGTGCCGTCGATGCGGACGAGGCCGAACAGCACCCAGCTGAGGGAGATCGCGCCGAGCAGTCCGAGTTGCCGGGCACCCGCCGCCAGTCGAGGCGTCGCCAGCAGCCACACGGCCCACGCGATCAGCGGCAGCGGCAGGCCGAACAGGATCACGGCCGGGGGATTCGTCGCGTAGAGCGTGACCGCATACCCCACTGCCGGCAGGAGCACGGCGGCAGGGATCAGTAGTTTGATCGGCCAACGGGTATGGCTGGCGAACGCCCACCAGATGATTGCCGCGAGTGCCGCCATCGCGGGGGCACCCATCAGCCCGACGAAGTGAACCATCGTCCGCGGGACGACCGCGGCCGGCACCACCATGAGGGCGGCCATGGCGAGCAGGATGCCCACGAGCGGCCAGGTGCGGACCGGCCAGCGGTCCGTCAGCGTTCCCGCCGGCGTGGAAGAAACGTCCGTCGACATGAATGCCCTCTCGGCAAGGTCAGGCGATGGGTCCGCTGAGTATAGCCAGCGAACGCGGGAGTCTTTCAACCCCGAGCCGAGCGTGCCGAGACGGACGGCTCACGTTCCGGTTGCCAGCGCCAGGGCCAGTTCGCAGCCGGCGTGGAACTCGGGGAGGTCGACCCATTCCTTGACCGTGTGGATGTCGTTTTGCCCGGCACCGAATGTCACGGTGGGGATGCCGTGCTTGACCATCCAGTTCGCGTCCAGGCCGCCGTTCGCGACTCGGACGTTCGGCGTCCGGCCGATCGCCTTCACCGCGACCTCCGCCCGCTTCACGACCGGGGCCGAGTCCTTGATGCGGAACGGGTGGTAGTCCGGCCGCGGGGTAAACTTGACCTTGCCGGGCTTCCCTTCGTGGTCGACCACGGCGTTCGCGGCGTTCGTAAACGCGGCCTTGTACGCGGCCGTGATCTCCTTCACGAACTTCATGTCGTGGCTGCGGCTCTCGCCTTTCACGTGGATGAAGTCGGTCACGACGTTCGTCGCGTCGCCGGCACTCTTGCCGTTCGCGTCGCTGACGACGCCGACGTTGCTGGTCCCCTCGCGGCCGTCCTTCACGACCTTCCCCCACCAGCCGCCGGCCCGAACTTCCGCGAGGGCGAGGGCCAAAATCATCGTCGAGGAAATGCCGCGTTCAGGGGCGACGCCGGCGTGCGACGCCTTCCCGAGAATGTCGACTTCCCAGCGGTCCGCACCGACCGCGCCGACGGTCACGTCCCCGGCGGAGCGGCCGTCGAAGTTGAAC
>CAYUHJ010000425.1:0-2617 GCA_964444365.1 uncultured Alcaligenaceae bacterium
CGAGCGACGCCTTCCAGTCCGCGAGGTGTGCCGAGAGGGGCTTCCGCTGATGAGCCTCGAAGGGGTTCACGATCCCGACCCGCGCGAGTTCGACACGCTTCACGATCTCGTTCAACATTTGTTGAGCCGCCACCTTGTTCGTGCTAAGCGGCTTCCGAACGACCTTGCCGAACTCGTCGGTGTATTGTCCGTACCACTTTTGCGACTGCACCGTCTTTCCCGTCCGCTTGTCCGTCCGGGTTCGCTTGAACAGTGACGACATGGTTAAACCTTCGTGTTGATTGTCCCTTGCGCGAATGCGCGAAAATGGCAATAATCGGTTTTCCCTACAATTTGCAGTAAAAGCAGTCGTGACACAAATCGGGACAGAAACTAATCGCGGTGACACAAATCCCCGACATTGCGGCCGGGGATTGCGTCGTCTGGCTTCAAAGTAGGTTATTCGTCCGAAGTGGCAGGCGACGAGAGCACAAATCGGCGGGTCGGGCGGCCGCGTTTGGGACTGAGGTCGGCTTCGAGCCAGCGGCCGCAGCCCGCCGCTTGGAGCTTGTCGAGTTCCGCGGTTGCCGCTTCCGCCGTCGGGAACCGCGACCGGTTCGCCCGTTGCAGGTCGCGGGCCGTGACCGACCCGCCCATCCGCTCGACGGTGTCGCGGAGCTCCGTCACGTCGCGGACCGGCGCGGCCGCCGCGTTCGTCGCGGTGATCCGCTCGGCTTCCGCCGCGAACCATTCCGCCAGGGCGATGGCCCCGGCCATCGGCCCGGACCCGACTTCGCGAACGGCCGCCGGGTCGATCTCGTCTTCGGCCAGGGCGAACACGAGCGCGAGCCGCGCCGCCCACCCCCGGCTCTTGCCGAGAACGGCCGTCGCCTCGGGGTCGATGCTGGCGTTGATCCGGCCGTCCGTGCGGTCCACGAACCGGCGGAACATCTCCAGCGCATCGGGGGTGAGCGTGAGCCGGGCCGGGTGCCCGTGCTCGTCGCGGTCCATCGGCACCGCGAGCAGCTGCTCCACCATGCGCCGGTAGTCGGACAGGACGGCGGGCGGGATCGAATCGTCCGTCCACCCCTGACGCGGACGCGGGGGGGCCGCGAGCAGGAACCGGGCCGACAACCCCGACGCCCTCGCTTCGGGGGTGAACGCGCGGCAGAGAACGGCCGGCTGAATCCCGCCGACGACGGACACCGCGGCCCGGCGAATGTTGGTCGCGCCCGAACTCTTGCGGTTTACGACGAGCGTATCCGCGTCGTACAGCGGCAACCATCGGGCGCGGTCGCTCGCCCGCCCATTCCCCGAGTACCGCGTGAAGGACGCGAACCACTGGTCGAGTTCCTGGTTGCCGACCAGCAACCCGCGGGGGTTGTCGGCGAGCACGCCCGCGACGGCCTCGACGGTGCTGTCTCCGGTGACGATCTGCCGGCACCGCGGCGGGCTTCGTCCTTCGTCGGACCCGCCCGCCTTGAACCGATCCATCTCGGCCCGCCATTCGTCGAACCACTGGTTTTGAACCGCGTACAGTGGAGCGACCGCAGCGCGGAAGCCGGGCGACTTCTTCGACGACGATTCCCCGATGACGGCCGCCCAGAGGATCGCGGGTTCTCGCCAGTCCGGTTTGATCTCGATAACCCGAGCATCGCCGACGGCGGCCGCCAGCACGACGATTCCGGGCAGGGCGAAGTTGACCGGGTCGCACCCGACGGACGCCGCCCCGGACTCGGCGAGGGCGCGGAGCCGGGGCGGAAGTGCGTCCGTCGGGAACGGCCGGTAGCGGTCGCCGAGCGCGGCCGGGGGTGCCGTGGCCGGCGGGGAGGGCGGCGCGGCCGGCTTCCCGTTCGCCGCCCGCCGGATGATGGCGTTGATCTTGTCGCGACGCTTCACGCGAACACCCCTTCCCCCCGCGTGGCGATTTCGTTCGCCAGCGCTTCGCGGGTCTCCCGGAGGTGCCGACGGAGTCGCTTGTTCTCGGCTTCGAGCTCGGCGAAGATCGGAAGTTGCCTGAGCATGTCGCACAAGCTCCGATCAAGCCCGACTTCGATCACGCTCCGGATCATCAGCGACAGTTCCGAAGCGCAGTCGGCCTTGTGCATCATGACGCGGTCGGCGGCCGTCTTCAGTTTCCGCGCGGCTTCCTCTCGCCGCGGGTCGCCGGGCGGGGTTTCCACCTGGACGCGGTGAAGTTCCCGCTCGGCGGCCTCGTGATCTTCGAGCAACCAGTGCCGTTCGCGGACGATGCCGGGGGTGAGAACCCGGTTGCGAAACGGGTAAACCGGGGCAACAGGGGTTGCGCCCTGCCCCGGCGATGTGGTATGGTGGTGTGACAAGTCGATAGCCCTCCGGGATGCCGAGCGTTGCCGCGCTCGGCATCTTCGTTTGTTGGGGGTAAGTCGGGTCGGTGTCGGGCGGGGAGGTGTTACTTCCGTCGGCGGTCGGCCCATTCCTTGGCGGTCAGCAGTTCGCCCGTCGGCCCGCGCTCGGCGAGCCACGCCCGGACTTCGGCCAGCGGCCACCGGACCGACTTGCCGAGCCGGACGGGTTGCGGCAGCTTCCCGGCCGCCTTGAGCCGGAAGCCGTGGGCTTCGCTGACGCCGAGCATCTTGAAGAGCCGGCGGGAGTCGAT
>CAYUHJ010000426.1:0-2608 GCA_964444365.1 uncultured Alcaligenaceae bacterium
CCCGTCACCGTCCCGAGGACTGCCATGGTCATGCCCCTGACCGGGCCGGGCGGGCTCGCCCGGCACCGGCTGTTCGTGTCCACCCCGGCCCTGTGGCCGGGGTGGCCGTTCCTCCCCCTGGTCCGCCGGTCCGGCGGGGCCGAGGAGCTGGGGGTGCTGTTCGACGCCCGGGGGGCCTGCGGGCTGACCGGGTACTCCGCGACCGTGTTCCTGCTCAACGTGTTCGACCTGCCGCCGACCGTGGCCGGGCTGCTCGGCGCCCCCCGCGAGGTCTTCGACTCGGGGGACGAGCTGGTGGCCGCCGGGTGGCGGGTGGACTGACCGGGGAGGGAGTGATGATCGCGTTCCCCCGCGACCTGGCCCGGCGGTTCCGGGCGGTCGCCCCGAAGTGTGTCGCCGGCCGCCCGCGGGGGCCGGCCCCGCCGGTCGTCTGCCGGACCGCCGGCGGGGTGCTCACCCTGACCGCCCGGTTCGACGGCGCCGTGTTGTCCGTCTCCGCCCCGGCCCCGGGCACGGCCGCCGGGACGCTGGTCGTCCCGATGGCCGTGCTGGAGGCGGTCGAAGGGACCGGCCCCGATCCCGTCGAACTGCGGCTCACGGGCGGGCTGCGGGGCGAGGCCGTGTGGGCCGACCGGGGGGTGCCCCGGTCCGTCCCGTTCGACGCCCTCAAGCCCGGCCGCCAGCACGACCCGCCGCCCGAGCCCGACGACTGGGGCGACGTCCCGCCCCGGTTCCTCCTCGCCCTGCACGAGTGCGGGCGGACGGCCGCCCGCGACCCCGGCCGGTTCGCCCTCCACCGGGTCCAGGTTCGGGGCGGGGCCGGTCAGGTGGCCGGGACCGACGGCAAGGTCGCCCTCTTCGCCGACGGGTTCGCGTTCCCGTTCGCCGCCGACCTGCTGGTCCCGGCCGTCCCGGCGTTCGGGTGCCGCGAGCTGGCGGCCGGCGGCGACGTCCGGGTCGGCCGGGCGGCCGGGCACCTGGTCGTCCGGGCCGGGCCGTGGACGGTCTGGCTCGCCACCGACGCCGGCGGCCGGTTCCCGGACGTGGCCGGGGTGGTGCCGAAGGCGGCCGACCCGGCGGTGGTCGGGATCGACGACCGGGACGCCGTCGCACTGTTGGACGCCCTGCCGAAGTTGCCCGGGGCGGACGAGGACGGCCGCCCAGTCACCCTCGACCTCGACGGAGCCGCCGCCGTCCGGGCGAAGGGCGGGGGCGGGGCCGCCGAGGTCCGGCTGTCCCGGTCGGCCGTCGCCGGCCCGCCGGCCCGGGTCGCCCTCGACCGGGCCGTCCTGCGGCGGGCCCTGCGGCTCGGCCTCTCCACCGTCCGGGTCGCCGGCGAGGGCAAGCCGGTGGCGTTCGAGGGGGCGGGGTTCACCCTCGTCGCCGTCGCCCTCGACCCGGCCCTCGAAGTCGCCCCCGACCCCGCCGCCAACGTCACGCCGACCGACCCGCCCGCCGGGTCGGACCCCATCACCCCGAGGAGGACCGCGATGAGGCCGCACGAGACGAACGGGCACGCCGGCAACGGCCGGCACGACCCGCCGCCGGGCGACCCGCCCGACCCGCTGGCCGAGGCCGAGGCCCTGCGGGCGGCGCTGGCCGAGGCGGCCGCCCGGGCGGCCCGGCTGGTGGCCGCCCTGAAGGCGCAGAAGCGGGAGAAGAAGGCGCTCACCCAGGTGTGGTCGAGCCTGAAGTCGCTCGGCCTCGACCGCCCGTGAGGAGGGACCGATGCCGACACACGTGACAGTACCGCTCCAGCGGCTGGCCGGGGCGCTGGCCGACCTGCGGGCCCGGGTCCGGGCGGCCCTGGCCGGGGAGGTCGCCCGGGCCGTGGCCGAGGCCGTCCGGGAGGTCGTCGATGCAACCCTCCGGGGCGGGCCGCACGCCCCAGTCCCCGAGGACGTTCGCCCCGACCGCAGCCGCCGAGCCGACCCGGGCCGCCGCCCGTGGGACGACCCCGACCCGGACCCGTGGGACGACCGGCCCGGATGGGGTGCGGCCGACCCCGGTGACGAAAGGGGCTACAACGGGCCGCACGTCGGTGAGGGGGGTGCCGACGAGCCGTACGTCGGGTCGCTCCCCGAGCTGTACGGCCGGGCTGACCCGGCCACCCGCGCCGCCGACCCGGCGGTGACCGCCGCCGCCCCGAAGGTCCCGGCGGCAGTCACCGCCGGGGTGACCGCCGGCCGGTGGTGGCTGCGGCGGCGGGGGTCGCTGGTGGAGGCGGTCGGGGTCGGGGTGGCGGTCGCCCTGGCCGTCCTGGCCGGCGGGCCGGTCGCCCTGGCCGGGGCGGCGGTGGTGACCGCGGCCGCCGACCTGACCGCCGCCACCGACGCCCTCGGGGCCGGCGCCGCCCGGCTCGACCAGTTCTGACGACCGCTCCCCCGCGACCGCCGGCCCGCCCGCACCAGCCCGGAGGCACGGCCTGCCGGTCGGGAGCCGGGGACGCCGCGCGACCGCGGGGGCCAGTGGAACACGGCCGCGGGCACCGACGCCCGCTTCATCCACGACATGTAGAACCTGAACCGGAGGAGACGATCATGTCCGCGACCCTGACGAACGGGAAGCCGCAGCGGAAGCAGCTCTCGGACCAGCTCGACCGGCTCGA
>CAYUHJ010000427.1:0-2529 GCA_964444365.1 uncultured Alcaligenaceae bacterium
GCGATCGAGCGGGGCACGTTCAGGCCGGAGCTCGTGTCCCTGGCCGTCTGCCGCTACCAGGGCGACCTCTACCGGGTCAACGGCCAGCACACCGCCTGGGCACGCCTCTACCTGCCGGCCGAGCTGCCGTGCCGGATGGACCTGCTGGAGTACGAGGCCGACACGCTGGAGGATCTGCACGGCCTCTACGCCGCCTTCGACCGGAACAAGGCCCGCTCCAAGCGGGTGGTCGTCTCGGTCCAGCTCAAGGCCAACGACCAGTTTCGCGCGTTCAAACCCACGACGCTCAAGCTCCTGCCGCCGGGGTACACCATGTACAAGTGGCCCTCGGTGTCCGACCGGCGGACGAAGGACGGCGAGGCCGTGGCGAACGCGATCCTTTGCGAGGACCGCGGGCTGGCCCTCCGCATCGGCGGGGTGCTGAACTCGCTCTCGCGCACGTCCCACGCCCACCTCCTACGCGCCCCCACCATCGGGGCCATGTTCCTCACGACGGAGCGGGACGAAGGTGATGCCACGCGGTTCTGGGAGTCGGTCACCGACGGCGTCGGCTTCCAGCAAGCGGACGACCCTCGGAACCGGTTGCGGTCCGAGCTGCTTCGCATGTCGATCCCGTCGTCGCTCAGCGCGCACGGGTCGAGCAAGCGGCACGTCTCGAGCGAGTACATGCTGCGGGCCTGCCTCGTCTGCTGGAATGCTTGGCGCGGCGGCCGGGAGCTGAAGCTGCTGCGGGTGTGCGAGGCGTCCCCGCGGCCGCAGGTCATCTGAGCTGAAGGTTCACCAACACGCCCAACCCTTGTCTCCGGCGGCACTCACAATCGTGCCCCGGAGACCTTCCCCATATCGGAGGCACCTGCGACGGCGGACCATACGGCCTCAGCCGAACACCGGTCTCGGCGGCCGGTACAGACCTTTGGAGGGTTGACACTTCAGCCTCCCCACGCGAACCGGCGTCCGGGCCGCCGGCGCGTCTACCGCGGACCCCGCCCGGCGTGCTACCGTGGTACGAGCCAACTCTCCGGAAGACGATGATGCCAAGACAACACCCTCGCCTGCTGCCGGCCGAAGCTCGGGCCGGACGGCCCCCGCGGCGAAGCACCGGCTTCGCGGGCCGCCCCCGCGGCTGCCGGCGGGTCGTCGGGCGCGTGACGAGGCGGCCGTGAGTAGCGAGTTGCTCGGCCTCGAAGCGAAGATGACTGCCTTCGCCCAGACCTTTCCGAGCATGATGGACGCCCCGGGCGTGCCGCTCTGGGATGCGGATACCCTTGACCGGTGGGCAGCCGAGACGCCGCTCTCTCACGGCGAGCGGGTCACCGCTCGGTTCCTGCTCGCCGTCTGGGACCCGGGGCACTCTTGGCTCTGTGGCCGGTTCAATGTGATGGAGGCGCTCAGGATCTGGGATGACGAGCACCGCGCTGCGTTCGTTGCGTGGGCTGAAGACCCGTGGTGGCCGTAACCCCGAGCGGGACATGTCAGAGAACTTCCGCCTCGCGGCAGTTCCAGGCCGGTGGTAGTCTCTTTCGGCATGGGCACAAGTCACCGCACTAGGCATCGCTCGACCCACCGCATCCGGCTGGCCGCTAGCGGCCAGCTCGCGGTGCCGGCCGGCGTCTGGCGGCGGCTCGGGATCAGGCCGGGGGACGAGCTGATCCTCGTCTCGGACGAGTCCGGGTTCCGGGTGACGACGCTCGAGCAGGCCGCGCTGGAGGTCGAGGCGTTCCTCTCCGGCCTCGACTCGGGGGCGCAAAGCCCTTCCGGGGCTGCCGACGGGGGGCGGGCCGGCCGGTTGCGACGATGACGGCTAACGCCGACACCCCCTCGCCGCCGACCGCCGTGGCGAACGGGTTCGACCGGCGCGGCCGTTCGGCGGGTTCCGCGGCTCACTCACCTCGTGGTATCGTGCCGGGAATCAACTAACCTTACGACAGTGCCCGGCCCAGACGACACCCCGCCCCCGCCGCCCGCCCCGACAGGGGCCGCGCACCACGCGGCCCGGCTCGAACACATCGGTGAGACGGCGGCCGAGTACATCGAAAACTCGAAGGCCGCAAACACCCGCCGGGCGTACCGATCCGACTGGGCGGACTTCGAGCGGTGGTGCGAGAAGTACGGCCGGTCGCCTCTGCCCGCCGCCCCCGACACCGTCGCCTACTACCTCGCCGACCGGTCCCAGGACTTAAAGACGAGCACCCTGGGGCGTCGGCTCGCGACCATCGCCGAGGCCCACCGGGCGGCCGGATTCGAGTCGCCGAACGCGCACGCCCAGGTCCGCCTCGTCTGGTCGGGCATCCGCCGCGAGAAGGGCACCGCCCGGGCGCACATGAAGCCCGCCCTCACCAAGCACATCCGGGAGATGGTCGCCCACCTCCCCGACACGCTCCTCGGCGCCCGCGACCGGGCGCTCATCCTCCTCGGGTTCGCCGGGGCCATGCGCCGGAGCGAGATCGTCGGGCTCGATGTCACCGACGTGGCAACGGCCGACGAGGGGCTCGTGGTCGTAATCCGAAAGGGCAAGACGGACCAGGAGGG
>CAYUHJ010000428.1:0-2528 GCA_964444365.1 uncultured Alcaligenaceae bacterium
CGGCTGGACAGCAGGAGCCGCATCCGGCACGGGTTTGTCGAACTGTACAACATCGAGGTCGAGCAGTTCCACACCTACCTCGTTGGCCGCGGCCCCGGCGGGGCTGCCCTCGCCCACAACGGGGTGCCCGGCCCCGGCGGACCGGGCTACATTGCCAAACCCGCGAAGGTCGATGAACTCATCCAGTCAGGCGGGATGCACGTGCTCGACCTGCGGGGGTCTTGGAGGAGCGCGAAGTTCACCCAAGAGGGGTTGGTGTACGTCCTCCGTGATAAAGTGACCGGCGAGTTGCTGAAGGTTGGTCAGACGACGAGCAAGAAGTTCGCTCGCCGCTTCGAGTCCTACGTCACGGCCGGCAACCGTCATCACAAGGACTTGGTTCTTGATGTCTTCGAGGTGCCCTTGGACAAGCGGGGGCTGGTCGAGGGACAAATTCGTTCCAACCTGGGGGCCAAGCCTGGCTCGTTGAGGTGGGACAACCAAAGTGGTCGCTTGGGCCGCACGGGTCCCGGCATTCCTCGGCTCCCGGTCGAAACCATCGTCACCTGGTGAGGCACCCCATGAACATCCCCCGCCTTCCCGTACGTGCGAATTACACGATCCAGAACAACGGCAACTACTTCACGACGGGCACCGCTGCGTCCGGCGAACAAGTCCTGATGGGGCTGACCGTCGGCAATCAGGGTCCGGAGGTGTTGTCTGTGTTCTTCGACGCGAGCGGCCAGCTCTTGTCGTCAACTTCAGACCCTCTTCCGAGTGCCTCGGCGGGCGTGGCTGACACCGCAGCCTCCCGGCAGTTGCTCGCCACTCAGCAACGCATCGGCTTCCGGCCGGGCACGATCCGCGTCCAGCTGTTCTCGATCCCGGACCGAGGCGTCGGCATCGATGACCTGCCGGACCACTACCGAGAATTCATGGCAAGCCCCGAAGAACACGACCCCGAACGGCAGGAGGAGTTAGCGGGTGACATTCGGCAGTGGATCGAGGACGGTGATTTCGTACTGCGATGGGGGGAGGATTACTACTTGGACCGCGATGGCGATGTCAGCTCCTCCTGAGCGGGGCACTGGCCGAACCAGGCGCTGCAGCGGACCCCGCCCTCAAAGCCGGGCGGGGCCGCTGAGCTGGGTCGTTCGGCGGCAGAAGCTCTAGGAGACTGCGATGCGGACGTACCTCGTGAAGATTCGGCTCAACGGCAGTGTGTCCTGGGTCGAGGTGCAGGCCAACGACGGCGGCCACGCCAAGAAACTCGTCCAGGCGCAGTACGGCAACTCGGTGGACATCCTCGAAGCCAAGCCCAAGTGAGACTCCGATGCTTTCCTTCAAGCAATATCTGCAACAGCAGCAGGGCCAGTTCCGGTGTCAAGCGGGAGCCGGCGGCGCTCATGCGGTGCAGTTCATCCGCAACAACGCTGTAGATGCGGAGTTCGACGGCTTGAGCCGCGATCAACTGGAGCAGTTGCTGGCCGAACTCACCCGCTACATCGGCACGCTGCCTCCCAAACCCGGCGCGCCGGTTGTGGCGGGCAGCTAACCGGGGCGCAGAGCAAGACGCCGAACCAGGCGCTGCAGCAGACGGCGGGGGCATCAGCGCTTTCTAGGGTTCAGCTCGCTGTGGCCCCCGCCGCTGCTGAGCGGGGTCGTTCGGCGGCGGAGGGCACACGGATGGAGACGGTGGTTGTCCCGGCCGACGCGCTGGTGGCGCTGGCCGACCTCGCCGACTACCGCTCGTTCGTTGCCGCTGACTGGACGCTGAGTCAACTTCGCGCCCACTTCGCGACCGAGGCCGCCCGCGGGGCGATGGTCGCATGGGGTGTCGGGGAGTCCGGCAACTGGCGGATCGCCGTCGCGCGGGAGCGGGGGCCGGGCGGGTTCCGCGAGTTCGCCGCCCCGATCCGGGCCACGGGTCGGCAACTGCACCTGGTCGGGTACGACGAGCTGACGATGGCCGCCCAGTTCCCGGACGTTCGGCTGCCGGAGCCGCACGGCGGGGCTTGGCCAGTGGCGGTCGCGCCGGGCTGGTACGAGTGCCGGGTGGTGCAACTCTACGACCCCGCCCTGGCCGACAGCCCGGAGGTGTTTCACCAGCAGACGCCCCACTTCCGGCTGGAGTTGCTGCCGGCGGGGGGCGGTCGGCCGGGGGCCGGGCCGGGTGTGCCGTGGTTCCCGCACGGCGAGTAAAGGCACGCCGAACCAGGCGCTGCAGCAGACCCCGCCTCGTAAGTTGTTTCTGATGCTCGGCTCCCCGTGGCGGGGCTGCTGAGCGGGGTCGTTCGGCATCCGTACAGAAGAGTGACAGGACGTTGTCGCAGTGCGTCTTCCGCCGGGCGGAGTTCGCGGTGCGTCTCCCGCCGGGGGGGTCGTCGTGCGGGGTCGGTCGGCGGGTGGGGTCGGCGGCACGCGACGGCGGGCCGAACCAGTCGCTGCAGCAGACGGCGGGGGCACGACGGCTTTCCCAGGTAACAGGCTCAGTGGCCCCCGCCGCTGCTGAGCGGGGTCGTTCGGCCGCAGGAGGCGACATGAGCGCG
>CAYUHJ010000429.1:0-2493 GCA_964444365.1 uncultured Alcaligenaceae bacterium
AGGCGACCTTGCCGACGACACCGCTGGGGTAGATCTCGGTGGTCGCCGGAGCATTAAAAAAGGCCGCGCGGTCGGCCAGGGACAGCGCGGGAACGGCGGCGAGCGCGACGGGAACGAGCAACCAGCGGGCCGGCATGGCAGGCACTCCGAGAAGGGGAAGGGCCGGGGCGCTTCCGCCCCGGCCCCGGGAACCAGCGGCTACTTCGCGTCCGGGGCGGCGAACTTCTTCAGCGTGTACTTCGCCCCCTTGCCCGCCATCCACTCCTTGAACGCCGCCTTCACGACCGCGTTGTAGTCGCCCTGGCCGTTGAACTGCACCTGGAACCCCTCCGGGGACATGACGCCCGCCTGTTGCAGCAGTTGCGTCGGGTGCGGGGTGTTGAAGTCGTGCTTCGACCAGTCCGCCTCCAGGAGTGCGGCGAAGATCAACTTCGACTCCTCGGCCGGCACGTCGACCTGCTTCGGGGCCGTGTCGCCGACCGGCGTGCGGTACTTCGTGACGACCGCCGCGGCGGCGGTGTACCGGTCCTCGGCCTTCTCCGCCTTCAGCGCCTTCATCGGGTCCGCGACGGCGGCCAGGGCCTGCTTCACCTTCGCCAGTTCGTCCTTGTAGTTCTCCGCGGAGCCGTTCAGCGGCTGGGTCATGTAGTCGAACGTGTAGAAGTCCGCGGTCGGGTGCTTCCGGAGGAAGAAACACCCGGTCTGGTCGGCCTTCAGGGACAGGTCGAACCCCGGCCGCCGAAACCCGCCGCCGACCCGGGGGGCGTTCGGGTCGATCGGTTGTGGCGGGGGCGGCGGGATGAACCCGACCTTCACGTGCGTCAGCCCCTTGGCCCCGACGAGGGCCTCGTCCAGCTTGACTATCGCGACCTTGTAGGTCACCTTCTGCGGGGCCTTCGGGAACGGCTCGGCCTCGACGGCGTCGGCCTCGATCGACGTGACCTTCCCGGTGACGACGACCGGGGCGGTGAGCGCCCGCTGGAGGGGGTTCGGGGCGGCGACCATCAGCGCGGCGGCCGGGCCGGTGCCCGCGAGGACGAGAACGGCCGCCGGAATCGCGGCGGCGGAGGTCAAACGCATGGGGAAACCTCGGGTGGTGGAGTGTACGGGAAGCACGTCGTGACTGGGATTTCTAGAGCCGCGAACGCCAGTGAGCGGCTGACGTCCTGCGAGAAAAGGCGGCATCACCTAGGCGGAAGTCAGCCGCTCACTTCCGTTCGCGGCTCGGAATCGGTCACTTCTTGTCCTTGCGGACCATCTGCCGGATCGCGAAGTCCTTGGGCACCGCCTTCGCCCAGGCCTTGAACTCGTCGCGGAAGTAGACGTTGTAATCCCCGTTCCCGGTGAACGGCTTCGGCCGGAAGCCCTCGTCCGGGCCGATCGCGAGGATTTGCGCCAGTCCCGAGGCCGTCTGACCCGTCACCGGTTCGACCGCACCCCAGTCGTCGGTCGCGACCAGGGCGTCGATGATCGCCTTGCTCACCTCGGCGGGCACCTTGACGTTCTCGACCTCGGCCGCCCCTTGCGGGTAGGTCCGGTACTTCGAAACCAGCACGGCCGCCGCCGTGAACCGGTCGTCGGCCTTGTCCGCCTTGAGCGCCTTGGCCGGGTCCGCGGCGACGGCGGCGGCCTTGGTGACGGATTCGAGTTCGGCCTTGTAGGTGTCCGCCTTCGCGTCGAGCGGCGTGTACCCCGCGTGGATCACGTAGAACCCGGCGGTCGGGTGCTTGGTCAGGAAGAAGCAGCCCTCCTGGTCCGCGGTGAGAGCGATCGGCCCGAACCCGCCCCGGCCCGGCCGGCCGCCCGGCACCTCGCCGCCCGCGGCGGCCGGGAACCCCACCTTGACGTGCGTCAGCCCCTTGGCCCCGCTGATCGCGGAGTCGACCTTGATGACGGCGACCTTGTGGGCGACCTTCTCCGCCCCCGGAGCCGGGGCCGCGTCGACCGTGTCCGGTTCGACGGACGTCACCTTGCCGACGACGACCGCGTCGGCGGTCACGGCCCGGGTGGCCGTCGGGACGATGCGAATCGCGACCCGCTTGGCCACCGCTTCGCGGGCGGACAGCCCGCAGACGAGGACGGCCAACGCCGCCGCTGCAGTTGAGAAACGCATTCGATCCAACCTCCGAAACGGATGAAGCCTGGGATGATCGTCCAGGAGAGGTGAGAGCGAAACCGCGTTGTGGTTCCGGTGCGACTCCCCGTCGGCGCGACGGTACACGACCCGCCGGGGGCCATAAGAGCATGACGACGCTCGGCAGCCGGCGGATTGGGGAGATTAGCCGGAATTCCAAAAAAATTGTCCGCATGCGCTCGCCGACCCGGCCGTCAACTCGCTTGCCAAGACTTTGAGGCGAAGTTCCCGCTGGGATTTTTCGGCGAGGGTGTCTTGCACGACGAGAAGACCCCAGATAAAGTGACCGTGTTCGATCATGTTCGATCAAGATCGAACTCGGAGAACCTCGGCCATGCGCGATGCGACGGAAGGGATCC
>CAYUHJ010000430.1:0-2481 GCA_964444365.1 uncultured Alcaligenaceae bacterium
GCGTCACGATCGCGGCCGGGGTCCAGCCGACCACCTCGCTGGCGAACTTCTTCGCGTTCGAGGAGACGCTCCGCAACGGCGTGTTCGTCGCGGTCGGGGACGTGAACGGGGACGGGGTCGGGGACTTCATCTTCGGCGGCGGGCCGGGCGGCGGGCCGCGGGTCCGGATCGCGGACGGGGCGGCGCTGTTGGCCGCCGGGAACTTCGGCACGCTGGACAGCACCGCGGCCGGCATCCCGGCCCTGACGGTCGGCAACTTCTTCGCCGGCAACCCGGACTCCCGCGGCGGGGTCCGGGTGTCGACGGCCGACCTGGACGGCGACACGATCGCGGACATCGCCACCGGGGCGGGCGACCTGCAGCCGTCCACGGTGACCACCTACGCGGGCAAGACGGCCCTGGGGACGACGACCCCGCCGGTGCTGTTCGGGGTGACCGTGTTCCCGGGCGTCGACAACGGCGTGTTCGTGGGGTAGCCGGTCCCGGGCCGGATAACCGTCCGGCCCGGCACAACCCGCCGGGCCGGACGACTTTCCCGAGATTCCCCCCGCGGCGCTCTGGCGAAATCCTGTCGTATAATGGACCTTGATAGCCGACGCCGGACACCCCGGCGTGACCCCGCCCGGACTTCCGCCGCCGTGAACGTCAACGCCTTACTCCCGTTCGCGCCGTACGTCGCCGGAATGGCGGTCGGCGCGCTCATTCTCATCGCCATCGTCTACCGCCGGCGGCCCTCCGGCGACGACGCCGGCTACCTCCCACCGCCGAGCCGGTCGTCGTCGTGGGAGATCCCGCAGACGTCGTTCGGGGAGCGCCGCACGTCCCTCCGCCGGGAGGGGCACGCCGTCAAGGTGCTGCTCTCGTCGCCGACGTTCAAGAAGGGCGTCGACAGCGGGTACGTCGTGGACCGGTCGACCACCGGCCTGCGGATCGCGATGGGCATCGCGATGGCCCCCGGCAGCACGATGCAGGTCCGGGCGCACAACGCCCCGGACACGATCCCGTGGATCACGGTCCTGGTCCGGAACTGCCGCAACGCCGGGCAGCACTACGAGATCGGCTGCGAGTTCGACAAGGCCCCGCCGTGGAACGTGCTGCTCCTGTTCGGCTGAGCCTCATGTCCGGTCCGCCAGCAGGTACGCGAACGCCCCCCGCCAGTGCCGCGGAACCTCGGCGGTCAGCGTGACCGGTTCCGCCCGCGTGGGGTGAAGGAACGTCACAGACCGCGCGTGCAACCCGATCGCGTTCCCGAGCCGGTGGGGGGAGCCGTACTTCCCGTCCCCGTAGACGGGACACCCGCGGCTCGCCAGTTGGACGCGAAGCTGGTGCTTCCGCCCCGTGTGCGGCCGGAGTTCGAGCCAGATCAGGTTCTTGTGTCGGGCGCGGACGCTCCACAGCACGCGGGCCGGCTTCGCCCCCGGTGCCCCGGCCGGCACCACCTTCACCCGCTCGTCCGCGTCGTCGTGCCGGAGCCAGTCGTCGAGCGCCCCCGTCTCGGTCCGGTCCCACGGCCCGCCGCCACCCGCCACCACAACGGCCCAGTACACTTTTTCGACGGCCCCCTCGCGGAACTGCTCGCTGAGCCGGGCCGCGGCCTTGCTGGTGCGGGCGAACAGCAGGCAGCCGCTCGTCAGCTTGTCCAGCCGGTGAACGACGCCGAGGTAAACGTTGCCGGGCTTCTGGTACTTCTCGCGGATGTACTCCCTCGCCAGGTCGAGCATCGTCTGGTCGGTGTCCGCGTGCGCCGTCGGCCAGCCGCTCGGCTTGTTCAACCCGAGGACGTGGTTGTCTTCGTGCAGCACGTCCAGCAAGTCGGCGAAGTCGCTCATCAGCCACCGTCAGATTTTCCCCCCTCCCCCTTGAGGGGGGAGGGTTGGGGTGGGGGTGAAAGCTCCTCCACAGGGGAAGTCTCGACCCCCCACCCTAACCCTCCCCCACAAGGGGGGAGGGGATCGGAAGTCGAAGAAATCCCGTGATCTCAGGAGTTCACGCGAACTGGTACGCCGCCCGCTCCTCGGCCGTGGGCGTCCGGAGGAACTCGCACCCGACCCGCCACCGCGACCCCTGCGGAGCCCGGTTCGTGACGCGGGCCTCGATGGCATTCCCCGGCGCGGCGTTCCCCAGCGGCAAAAAGGTGACGTAACTGCCGAGCGGAATCAACACGTCCAGGACGACCGCAAGGCCGCCCGTGGAATAATCGACGACGGTCCCCGCGAGTGAGTGCCCCGGATAGCGGTCGCTGAGGATGGAAACCGCCGTCGCCACCTTCGACCGCGGGTGCCGGCGTCGATCGCGGCCGCCGTCCGAGGTGACGCCGCCGAGCAGCGCCTCGACCCGGCCGACCGCGTCGCGCACGTCCGCGATCTCCGACCGCAACGCGGCGACCGCCAGGGCGAGTTCGCGAATGGCTTCGGAATCGGGCGACATGGCAACCCCCGTTTCTTGTCGGTCGGGCCGAGTCTTCGAGGCCCGACGGGAAGC
>CAYUHJ010000431.1:0-2400 GCA_964444365.1 uncultured Alcaligenaceae bacterium
TAGTCCAGCATGGACGGCCGTTCCCCGCGGCGGAGGCGGGCGGCGTACTCTTCGACGATCAGGTCGACCGGCAGGCGTTCGGGGTTGCCGAGTTCCGGGAACTTGCCGCAGTACCATTCCAGCAGCGGCGGGGTGCCGGGGCGCTCCCAGCGGCGGACGAGGTCGGCCCGCACCAGGGCGACGAGCAGCTGGACCCGGGCGTCGCCGGTCACGTCCGCGGGAAGGAACTCGCCCAGGTTCGGCGCGTGCCCGTTCGCCCAGGCCCGGTCGAAGCGGGCCACGGTCGAGAGGGGGTCCGCCGGCGAGGCCGACCCCGACGGGGGCGAGGGAGAGGAACCCATTCAAGTCCCGGTGCGTCTGGGGATAGACGTGTCCCCATCATCCGAGGAAACGGGGTGGAGGACAAGTGGGTTTCGGGAAGGGAAATCGATTCCACCGCCCCCGGTTGAAGCCCCGGCCCGGTTTTCGCCGCAATTCGTCTTCCCGCGCGCTTAGAATCTCGACATGACTCCCCAACTCGGCCGCACCGCCCCGCTCATCCCGCCGATCTACGCCACCAGCGTGTACACGTTCCCGGACCTGGACGCCCTCGACGAGGTGTACGCCGGGAACCAGCCCGGGTTCGTGTACGCCCGCGACGGCCACCCGAACGGGAAACTCCTCGCCGACGAACTGACCCGGATCGAAGGCGGGCGGTGGGGCGTCATGACCGGGTCCGGCATGGGGGCCACCGTCGCCGCGCTGCTGGCCCTCGTCGCGGACGGGGACCGGGTCGTCGCGGCGAACCGGCTCTACGGCCGGACGGCCCAGCTCCTCCGCGGGCACCTCTCCCGGTTCGGCGTGGACACGACGTTCGCGGACGCCTCCGACCCCGACGCCGTGCGGGCCGCCGTGAACTCCCATCCGACGAAGGTGCTGTTCGTCGAAACGCTGTCGAACCCGCTGTGCCGCGTGGCGGAGATCCCGGTGCTGGCCGAGATCGCGCAGGCGGCCGGGGCGACGCTGGTCGTCGACAACACGTTTGCGACGCCGGTGCTGTGCAAGCCCCTGGAACTCGGGGCGGGAATCGTCGTCGAGAGCGTGACCAAGCTCATCGGCGGGCACTCGGACGTGACGCTCGGGTTCGTCGCCGGCACCGATCCCGCGCTGTTTCCCGCGGTGAAGACGGCCGTCAGCGTGTGGGGGTTGTCCGCCCCGCCGTTCGACTGCTGGCTCGCCACGCGGAGCCTCGCCACACTGGACATGCGGGCGCACGCCTCGGCCGCGAACGCCGCCGCCGTCGCCGACTGGCTCGACGGCCGCCCCGGGATTTCGCGTGTCGTCTACCCCGGCCGCGCCGACCACCCGGACGCCGCCGCCGCGAAGCGACTGTTCCCCGCGACCCCGCCCGGGCACATGCTCTGCTTCGAGCTCGCCGGCGGCCGCGAGGCCGTCAACCGCTTCATGCGATCCGCCCCCGGCATCCCGTTCAGCCCGTCCCTCGGCGACGCCGTCACGACGTGCAGCCACCCGGACACGACCTCCCACCGCTACGACGACCCCGCCGAGAAGCGGAAGGAAGGCATCACGCCGGGGCTGGTGCGGCTCTCCGTCGGGTGCGAGCCGCTGGCGAAGATCACCGCGGAACTGGCAAAGGGGTTGTGATACTCTGGTGCTTGGCGGAATCGGAATGGAACGGAGCCCACCATGATCGAACTGACCGACGCACAGGCCGAGCTGTTGCAGACCGAGCCGACGGACCCGCCGCGCGTGCTCAACCCGCGAACGCGGGAGACGTTCGTGCTGCTCCGGGTTGAGGAGTACGAGAAGATCGCGACCGATCCCGAATATGACGACCGTCCATTGACTCAAGAAGAACTCGAAACTCAGGCGTGGGAAGCAGGAAAGTCCATCGGCTGGGATGACCCGAGCATGGACGTGTACGACAACCTCCCGAGCCAAAAATGAAGCGCGGCGACGTGGTGTTGGTCCGGCTACCGCATCCGTCCGGGGTGCGCGGCAAGAAGCGGCCCGTCGTGGTCGTGCAGGCCGACACCTACTCGGGAGCGATCGCGACGATAGTCGTTGCGGAAGTCACGTCGAACCTGACCTTCGCGAACGATCCCGCCTGCCTGTTCATCGACGTGAGTTCGCCCGACGGACAGGCCACCGGCATCGTTCACGATTCCGTGATTTCCTGCTTGGTGCTGAGCACCGTCTATTCCAGTTCGGTCGACCGCGTCCTCGGCTCGCTTTCGCCCGCGCTCCTACAACAGCTCGACGAGTGCCTCAAAACCGCGTTGGGTCTGCCGTGAACCCTCGGCGACCCGACCGCCTTCCGGGTGTCCGCGCATGTCCACCACCGTCGAGTTCGACGTCCGCACCGACGAGATGCTCGTCAACATGGGGCCGCAGCACCCG
>CAYUHJ010000432.1:0-2322 GCA_964444365.1 uncultured Alcaligenaceae bacterium
CCCGCTCCATCACCCCGCCGCCGGCCAGCACGTACGCCTTCCCGGCCGCGTCGGTGAGTTGCTCGAGAGTGACGTTCTGGGCCGCGAGCCGCTCGGGCGAGGTGACCACTTGGTACTGCTTGAGATACCCCCCCATCACCGTCACCTGCGACACCCCGTCGACCGCCAAGAGCCGGTTCCGGACGGTGAACTCCCCGAAGGTTCTGAGGTCCATCCCCTGCTTCAGGGCGTCCTCCGGGGTCTTCGCCGGCTCGGCGGGCCGGAGGCCCACGATCATCACCTCGCCCATGATGGACGAGATCGGGGCCATGACCGGGTTGACGCTCTCGGGCAACCGCTCGCGGACGAGTTGGAGCCGTTCTGAGACGATCTGCCGGTCCCGGTAGATGTCGGTGCCCCAGTCGAACTCGACCCACACGACGGAGAGCCCGATGCCGGAGGCGGAGCGGACGCGCTTGACCCCGGTCGCCCCGTTCACCTGGTACTCGATCGGCCGGGTGACGAGCGCTTCGACCTCCTCGGGGGCGAGCCCCGGGGCCTCGGTCATGACCGTCACGGTCGGGCGGTTGAGGTCCGGGAACACGTCCACCGGCGTGCGGACGAGTTGGTAGACGCCGGCGGCGGTGACGGCCGCCGCGGCGATCAGGACCAGCACCCGGTTCTGGAGCGAGAACGCGATGACGCGGTTCAGCACGGCCCTGTCCTCTCACCGGAGCGAAGCGAATGCGGTCATGAGTTCGGCGGCCCCCGCGACCGCCACCGACTCGCCCGCGGCGAGCCCCCGGGTGACGGTGACGAAGCGGTCATCAGATGGGCCGGTCTCGACCGCCCGGCGGTCGAACGCACCGTCCGGCCGTTGGACGAACACGAACGAGGCCGACCCGTCCGCGACCACCGCCGCCTTCGGCACTGCGACGGCGGGCGGCCGCGGGCCGAGGACGACAGAAACCGTGGCGAGCTGGTTGTGGAGGAGTAGGCCGGGGGGCGCCGCGTCGAGTTCGACCCACACCGCGAGCGAGCGGGTGTCGGCCCCGACCGTCCGGCCGCTCCGGACCACCCGCCCGGGCAGGGCCGATCCCGGGTCGGCGATGGGCCGGACACGCGCCTTCCGGTCGAGCGTCACCCGCCCCAGCTCCCGCTCCGAGACGAACCCCCGGACGAGCGGTCTGGTGAGGTCATGGACTTCGAACAAGGGCTCGTGGGCGGCGACCGCCTGCCCGAGCACCCTGTCGAAGTTCACCACGACGCCTCCGATCGGCGAACGGACCGGGACGGCCGTGACCATCTCGCCCTTCTCGAGGAGCCGCCCGATGTCGTCGGGGGTAAGCCCCGCGGTCTGGAGTCTCCTCCGGAGCCCTTCCCCCCGGACCGTGAGCCCGTTCACCTGGCTTTCGAGCTCCCACAGCCGCCGGGCGGCGGCACCCGGGACGTTCTTGAGGCTCGCGAGGGTCGTCGAGGCGAGGCGGGCCTCGAGGTGGGTCTTCAGGAGTTCCTGCTGCATGGCGAGGAGCTCCGGGCCGTACACCTCGGCCACAACGTCGCCGGCTTTCACCGGCTGCCCGCGGTCCGCCCGGATGGTCCGGATCGTGCCGGCGAGTTGGGACGCCGCGAACCCGCGCCGGGCCGGGGGCACCTCGACCGCCCCGTCGAGGGTGAGGACGTCATCGACCGACCGCACCGTTGCGGGCTCGACCCTGAGCCCGATCGTCCGCCCGGCCTCGGGGGAGAGCTTGAGGACCGTCGGGGCGAAGAACGGGGCGAGCTCGTGCCCGCCCCGGGTCACGACCCGGTCGCCGGGGAAGAGACTGCCGCCGAGAACTTCGATCCGGCCATCCGACTCTCGGCCGACCGTGACCGGCACCCTCCGGTACTCGGAGGATCCGGCGGCGCTCGCCTCCTCGACGAGGACGAACCGCTCGGCCCCCTCCCGAAGGAGGGCCACAGCCGGGACCGTCGGCCGAGCCCTGCCGTCCGAGACGAGGACGAACGCCCGCCCCGCCATCCCCAGCTGGAAGCGGGGCTCGGCACCCGCGGGGTTCTTCAGTTCGGCCCACACGGCGGCCACGTTCGTGCCGGGCTCGAGGTAGAGACTTTTCGCCTTCACCTCCGTGCGGAACACCTCCCCGGGGTAGGCGACGAGGTGGAGCTCGACCGGCTGCCCGACCGCCACCCGGTGGAGGTCTTTCTCCAACACCCCGACCCGCACCCACACGGTTGAGAGATCGATCACCTCGGCCAGGTGCTCGCTCGTATCAACCACCTTTCCGGCCGTCAGCTCCGCGTGGACCACCGTCCCGGACACCGGGGCCCGGACCGGGAGGG
>CAYUHJ010000433.1:0-2282 GCA_964444365.1 uncultured Alcaligenaceae bacterium
TCGACCGGCATCCCAATCATACGCCAGGGGTGCCCCATGTCCTTCGACACCGCCGTGACCCTTCCCGCGTCCGTCAGGGGCGGCCACAAGCGGCCCGGCAACACCACCGACGAGCGGATCGCCGCCATCGTGCGGGGCGTGCTGATGAACCGCGTGGATGACCTGCTCGGGGCTCACGTCGTCGAGCTGTCCACGCGGTTCGGCCTGTCCCGCGCCGCCTGGCTCGACCTCGTGCAGCTCATCGTGACCGCACTGTTCCCCGAGGAATGCGCCGACGACCCCGCGGCGGAAATCGAGATGGCCACCCTCCGGGCGTCCCGGCAGGCGGA
Organism: uncultured Alcaligenaceae bacterium; assembly: GCA_964444365.1. Classification (GTDB taxonomy): domain Bacteria; phylum Planctomycetota; class Planctomycetia; order Gemmatales; family Gemmataceae; genus CAYUHJ01. Next base: position 330 of record CAYUHJ010000433.1, read on the forward strand.
GACGGCCCGCGAAGCCGCACGGAACGCGCTGAACGACTCCGACCGGCGAGAGTGTCTCGACCTGGCCGAACGAATGGACGCGGTAGCGCGGCAGTGTCGCCGGGGCGGGCTCGTGCCCGCGGGCGGCCGGTTGGAGCGGGTGGGGGCGGATCGGCTGGCCGTGTTCGCCCAGGCTCTGGAGCGGGCGGCGGGATAATCTCGCAACCGTGCTTGCCTTCTCGCGTCGGTCGGAGTGTAATCTCCGCGACCGAACGAAACGCGAGAACAAGGGGCAAGCGATGCGAGCGATGGTTGTCGTCGGGATGGCCGTGTCGATTCTCTTCGCGACGGCAGCGGGCGCGATGGGTCAGGGGTCGAAGAAGGTCCGCCCGAAAGACCCGGACGCGGATGTCGTACCCGATCCGGTGCCGGTGAAGCCGAAGACGGACGCCGAGAAGAAGGCGGACGCGGAAGCGGGTCTGGCACTCGTCACGGGTAGCTTCGCTTGCATGGTCGTGACCGCCCTCGCCTCGCTGTTCATATACTTCATTCCCTCGATGGTCGCCGTCATGCGGGGGCATCCCAACACTGCCCCCATCCTCATCGTGAACATCTTCCTCGGCTGGACCCTCATCGGCTTCGTCGTGGCCCTCGCCTGGGCGTTCACCGCCGTCGACACGGCCCGCAGCCGTCCACGGTACTACAGCGACTGACGGGGTCACTCGTCGCACGGCCAGGGGTCGGGGCCGGGGGTCGGGTCGGTCACGACGGTGAACAGGTCCGCGAAGTCCTTCACGTTGTAAATCGAGTAGCCGTCGGGCAAGTCGGTCTGCTCGTACCACGGGAAGTTAGAAGGGCTGTCACCGGCCCCGACTCCGGTCCCGGTCAGATACCAGCCCCTATTGGTGCTTCGCGAGCTGAAGTATTTGAAGTTCCACTTGCGCGAGTCGCGGACGAACGTGAACACCATGTCCCACGCCTTCTGGCCGTAGGAGTTGATCCGCACCATCGGCTGCACGTCGGTCAGCAGCAGCGTGCCGGGCTTGAAGTTCAGGAACTGAACCGAGTTCACGCACCCGATGTACCCGTCCGATGTCCCGTCGGGATCACCCCAGACTCGCTTGGCCCAGGCGGTGACGTTGTTCGCGGTCGGGTCGTACAGGTCGTAGGGGATCGCGTGCCACGTCATCTGGAATTCTGTCGTCGGCAGCACCTTGCCGACCGTTGTATCCAGCGGCTTGCCGTGTGGAGCGGTGTCCGGTGGCGTGAAGACGCCCGTGTCGCGGATGTACCGCAGAAGGCCGCCGCGAAGGGTCACGTAGTTACTCGTTGTCTGGAACCCCGAGAACGAGCAGAACCGTTGCGTCTCGTTGGCGACCTGGTTGTCGCCGAGCACAACGTACGGGGCCGGCCGGTACTCGATCTCGATGTCGGCGTGACTGTACTCGGCGGCAACGGTCCCGTCGTTCGTCGTCGCGCTGTAAGTCACGTGCCCGTCAACCTTGTGGCCCGTGATGGACGCCACGGAGTTCGCGAACAGGTTGCCGAACTGTGGGTCGGGCCAGGGCAACGGGGTCAATCGGTTGATGGACACCATCTTCGACCGGGCAACGTTGTCGCAATAAACGATCTGATTATCGCCCAAAAAATGGCGAATGGCGTCGTACCGCTGATCCCACAACACCCGAATCTTTCGCACGCCACGGGCACCGTCCGGCCCGAAGCTGAGTCGCTGCGAGGTGCCGTCCCGGACGCCGAACTCGGCATTCTTGGTCAACGTGGGGCGTGTGAAAATCGGTGTGCGAGGCATGGTGTCCTTCAACGGATGAATGAAAGCCCCGGCCGGGCAACGCACCCGGCCCCCGACCGGGCAACGAGCCCGGTCGGGCGAGCGACAGCGGACGCCGGGGGTGTACTCACGGGGCGGGTCGGCCGGAGCAACCGACCGCCCCTCGCGGGGAGTCCCCTCCCGCG
>CAYUHJ010000434.1:0-2272 GCA_964444365.1 uncultured Alcaligenaceae bacterium
CTTCGAGGCCCGACATTGCGCTTCCCGTCGGGCCTCGAAGACTCGGCCCGACCTATAAATCCGATTTTCTCGCCGCTTAATCCAGCACGGCCATCACGTCGTCTTCGTGCATGATGAGGATGTCGCCGGCCTTGGCTTGCTTGCGGTCCTTGTACTCGTCGCCGGCCCAGCTGGTGAACAAGACCTTGTCGCCGACCTTCAGTTGCAGCGGCAGCCGTTCGCCGGTCTTGCGGTTCGTCTTGCCGGGGCCGACCGCGAGGACGGTGCCGCGTTGCGGCTTCTTCTTGGCGGCTTCGGGCAGGAGCAGGCCGCCGGCCGTCTTCTCGTCGGACGCTTCCCGGCGGATGATGATGCGGTCGCCGATCGGCTTCAGGTTCATCGCCGACTCCGGAATGGGAGGGATTGCTGTGTGCCGCGGGAAATGCAACAACCGTGCCCGCGCACGGCCGACGCCGGAAGCCGCGATTGGAACGGGATTTGCGCCGACGCCCGGAACCGGCGCGGGCGGAATGCTGCCAACTTGACGCGGGCCGCTCCGGCGGCCCCTGTCGGTTTGGCAGGTCTCGGCCCGGTCACGCCACCAGCACCCCCATGCGGGCGACGTTGGCCAGGGCGTGGTCCATGACGGACGCGAGCGCCGCCTTGATCTCGTCCGGGGCGTACAGGGTGAGGCCGTCGCGCTGGACGTTCAGCGTCCCCGTCTGGGCGACGGCGGTCAGCTTCTCGACGAGCGCGGCGCGGTCGTTCGTGCCGTCCAGGAGCGGGATGAGTTGCTTGTCCAGGTCGTTCAGCTTCACGATCTCGTGCCGCCTGTTCGCCACCGTCCCGGACCGGGCCGCGGTGACGCGGGCGTGGCCGGTCGCGGTCGGCTTGTCGCCGGGGGTGCGGAACAGGGTGACGGGCATCCCGTGGAGTTCGATCAGGTCGGACCCCATGTAGCAGTTCAACAGCCCGATCGCGAGCACCTGGGTGTCCTCGGCGACCGTCTTGGCGTCGGCGCTGCCGCCGATCAGTTCGCGGGCCTGGGCGCGGAGGGTGTCGAACGGGACGGTGCCGGGGTACGCCTGCTGGAGGATCCGCATGGCGGCCTTCAGGAGCGGCCGGTTGGTGGCCATCGACATGCCGCCGGGGGCCTTGTAGCTGACGTTGTCGGCCGCCGTCACGTCGACGGTCGGCAGCGGCTTGCCGTCGCCGCCGACGGGGACCGCCCCGGACGCGATGTGCATGACCCGCAGGCAGTCCGGCTGGACCGCCCAGTTCGGCGTGACGCGGTCCAGGCAGAGCAGGGACTCCCGGAACATCCGGTTCCGGAGGAAGTCCATGTACTGCTCGATCTGGGTCTGGTCCGGGGCGAGCATCCGCAGGGTCTTGTCGATCTCCGGGCCGAAGTTGCCGGTCACCATCGTCTGCACGCGGGCCTCGCCGAGGTACTTCAGCCCGTGGGCCTTGGCCTTCTCCGCGAACTGGTGGAAGTAGACCGGGTCGTTCACCTCTTCGAGGTGCTCGTGGTACAGGTAGTGGTCGGCCTGGTGGCGGAGGGTTTCCAGTTCGGACTTGAGCAGCTGGGAGTACGGCCCCTCCTGCTTCACGGACTGGGCCAGGAAGTCCAGCAGCGCCCGGGCCTGCTGGACGCGGATCTTCGGCTCCTTGAACCGCGCGGAGTGGTACTGCATCATGTCGCGGATCATGCCGCGCATGTGCCAGCCGGGGTAGGTGTTGTACGAGATGTAGGCGATGCCCGACGGGTTGAGGTTGTTCGCGCAGATGTCGAAGATCTTCTCGCGGAGGGCGTTGCTGACCCAGGAATAGACGCCGTGGACGATGACGTAGTCGAACAGGCCGTAGGACGCGTCCACGTCGGCGATGCTGGCGTGCCGCAGGTCCAGGTTCGGGATGCCGAGCTGGGCGACGAGCTTCTTGCCCTCCTCGATCTGGCGGGCGGAGTAGTCGACGCCGACGAACTGGCTGTTCGGGAGGGCGTCGGCCATCGGGAGGAGGTTCCCGCCGGACGCGCACCCGAGTTCGAGCACCCGGCACTTGGCCACCGGGGCCGGCCGCATCCCGAACAGGGTGCCGACGACGAACAGCCGGCTCGGGTGCGTCTGGGCGAACGGGTTCGAGTCGTAGGGGACTTCGTCGTAGGAGTTCGCGGCCGGGGCGGTCATGGCGTGCGTCCTCGGCCTGCGGCCGCGAGCGAAGGGGGAGAAAGTTCGGTTACTTTCCGGAACATGGCGGTCGGGGTCAAGTCGGGTCGCGAAATCGGGCGCACCGC
>CAYUHJ010000435.1:0-2256 GCA_964444365.1 uncultured Alcaligenaceae bacterium
TCGCCTACCTCGTCCGCGTCCACGTTCGGCACTACGCCGACCCCGCGGTCGACCGCGACGACATCCGCCAGGACGTGCTCTTGACCGCCTTGCGAACGACGTGGGGTTACGACCCCGCGAAGGGCAAACTCAGCACCTGGATCGGCAGGATCGTCCGCACCGTGGCCGACCGACACCACCGGTTCAATCACCGGATGTGCCGGGACCGGCGGAGGACTCGGCCGCTACCCGAGAAGCCGCGGTTCCGGTGCAGGGAGATGAACCCGCTTGAAGCGATGATCGAGATGGAAGAAGCCGCAGCGTGACGACACCCCCGAGGCCGGAATCCCGGCCTCGCCTCCGCCCGAAGCTCAACGGTGAGCGCCAGCATTTCTAAGCTGACGGGTCCGGGTTCGACTCCCGGCGGGCGGACTGGACGGAACGGGTCTTTGACAACTCGGTGCGGAGAAGCGGCGGTTGGCCAACTGTGGCCTAACTGTGGCCAATGCCACGAACAACGGCGAACGGTGGCGAATGGAATCACCGGAAAACAAGTGGTTTCGCGAACGGAAGCGTACACGGGTGAACAGTATTTACCAGACTGTGACTCTGGGGGCCGCGGGTTCAAGTCCCGTCATCCACCCTGAACGCAAACCCCGCAAGTTTCAGGACTTGCGGGGTTTTTTCGTGTCGTGATCCCCACGGAGTGGGGAAGCCCCGTGCAGGTTGTTCTGGTCGAGCGGGTTACTTGTGGACGCTGTGGCACGCTTTACAGGACCCCTCAATCGTTTTGACCGCGGCCGCGACCGCCTTGTCGTCCTTCTTCTCGACGGCGGCGGCCAGGGCCGCCATGTTCTCCTTGTAGGTGTCGGTCTGCTTCTTCCAGCTGTCCTCGGCCCCCTTCTTGGGCTTGAGCCCGGCGAGGGCGTCGGCGTTTTCCTTCAGGGTGCCGGCGTCCTTGGCCGCGTCGTCCCACTTCTTGCCCTTCGCCTCGGTGCCGACCTTCGCCACCAGCGGGGCCGTCTTCCCGTGGGCGACCTTCATGATTTCCTTGATCGAATCCGGGGCCGCCACCGTGCCCACCGGGATCGCCGCGAGGGCGACGAGAGCCGCCCAAACCATCCACCGCATGTGAACGCCTCGTGAAGTTTGTGCCCCGTACGCTTCCCGGTACCGGACCGGAAAGGATCTCATGGGGTGCGGGGAAGTGTATGCGGGCGAACCCGTGTTCGCAACGGCCGGCGACGGATTGCCGGGCCGGCGGGTTGACGACTGTCCCCCGTCGGCCTACGATCCTTTTTTCGGCACGCACCCGGAAGACGATCCAAATGACTGGCGTTTCCCATCCTGCCGAAATCCTGCTGCGGGCGACCGCCGTCGCCCGGTCCCTGCGCGGCCGCGTCCTGGTGGTGAAGCTCGGCGGCAGCGCGATGGAAGACCCCGCCGCAACACGTGGCACCCTCGAAGCCGTCGTGGCACTGCAAACCCTCGGCGTGCGACTGGTTCTCGTCCACGGCGGCGGCAAGCCGATCGACCGCGCGATGGCCGCCGCCGGGCTCGAACCGAAGAAGGTGGCCGGGCGACGGTACACCGATGCGGCCACGCTTGAAATTGTGGTGAAGGTGCTTGGCGAACTCAGCAAAGATCTCGTCCATCAAATTCAAACTGCGGGCGGCAAAGCTCATGCATTTCTGAGCAATCATCACGTTGAGGACTATCCCCTGCGCGGGAAGACGTTGGAATTGGTCTCACAAGACGGATCAGCCGTTGATCTGGGGCGTGTCGGCACAGTCACAGAAGTTCGCATTTTGGACCTGGAAGCTGCGGACTATCGAGGCGAGATTCCGATTCTCGCATCCATCGCCGGCGATGCATATGGGTGCGACAGCGACCCGCTCAACGTCAACGCCGACACCGCCGCGTCCGCGGTGGCGGGTGCGCTCAAGGCGGAAGCCTGCTACTTCCTGACCGACACCCCCGGCGTGCTGCGCGATGTGAAGTCGCCGGAGTCGCTGATTCCCCGGCTCACTCGCTCCGAATGCGAAGCCCTCATCCGCGACGGCGTGATTGCCGGCGGGATGATTCCCAAGGTGGAAGCGTGCTTCGAGGCGCTCGACGCGGGGGCCGGGAAGGCAGTCATTCTCGACGGCCGCGACCGCTTCGCGCTGCTCGCGGGCTTCGTCGGCGACACGCGGGCCGGGACCGAAATCGTACCGTAATGAGGAAAACAACCCCTCCCCCGACCCCTCCCCGAAGCGGAGAGGGGAGGAAGAGAAG
>CAYUHJ010000436.1:0-368 GCA_964444365.1 uncultured Alcaligenaceae bacterium
GGCGGGGGACGGGCCGTTCCCGGCGGTGATTTGCATCCACGGCGGCGGGTTCCGGGCCGGCAAGCGCGAGGGGTACGACGGGCTGTGCATCAAGCTCGCCCAGCAGGGCTACGTCGCGATGACCGTCACCTACCGGCTCGCCCCGAAGTACCCGTTCCCGGCCGCGGTCCACGACACGAAGGCCGCCGTCCGGTGGGCGCGGGCGAACGCGGCGAAGTACAAGATCGACCCCGACCGCATCGGCGTCACCGGCGGGTCCGCCGGCGGGCACCTCGCCCAGTTCCTCGCCGTCACGGAAGGGGTGAAGGAGTTCGAGGGGGACGGCGGCAACCCGGACCAGTCCAGCAAGGTGGCGTGCGTCGTCAACG
>CAYUHJ010000436.1:378-2231 GCA_964444365.1 uncultured Alcaligenaceae bacterium
GGGCCAGCCCGCTGAACTGGGTCACGCCGAACGCCGCCCCGACGCTGTGCATCCACGGGACGGAGGACAAGTACGTCGCCCACGAGCAGGCCGTGTGGCTGACCGACCGGCTGAAGGCGGCCGGCGTCGAGGCGGAGTTGCTGACGCTCGAAGGAGCGGGCCACGGGTTCAAGGGGAAGGACGCGGAGACGGCGGAGAAGGCCCTGGTCGCGTTCTTCGACAAGCACCTGAAGAAGAAGTGATCCCGAAGCGCGTGCATTCCTGATTCTTCCTCCCCTTCTCCCCGCTGGGGAGGGGGGAGCAATGATCGCCCAACAAGACCATTCGGCATGAGCCGGGCTCCGGCCCGCGCAGCTTCGCGAATCCGCGCATTTCGCCCGATCTGCCCGGAATTTCGTGGCCCCGGCGTCCGCTTCCCCGATACTTTCCGCATGTCTTGCCGGCGGTCCGGAGTGAGGCCGCCTCTCCCGTCTTCATCGTCCGAGGAACTGCGATGCGCTCCTTGTTCCGCAAACGATCCGCCCCGGCCTGCCCGCGGCTCGAGTTGGAAGCGTTGGAAGCCCGCGAAGTGCCGGCGGTCTTTAACGTGACGAGCTTGGCCGACTCGGGGGCCGGGTCGCTCCGGCAGGCGATCCAGTCGGCGAACACGACCCCCGGCGCGGACACCATTCAGTTCCAGGGCGTCGCCGGGACGATCACGCTGGCGAGCGGCGCGCTGGCGATCACCGACGACGTTTCGATCGTCGGCCCCGGCAACGTGACGGTCAGCGGCAACGGCGCGAGCCGGGTCTTCGACATCAACCCCGGTGCCGCCGCGGACGTGGTCAGCATCTCCGGGTTGACGATTACGAACGGCTCGGCGGTGAGCGGCGGCGGGATCGCCGTTTCGTCCGGCGTCTTCAACCTGTCCGACTCGGTCGTCACGGGCAACACGGCGACCGGGTTGTTCGGGGGCGGGGTGTACAGCACTAGTTCGGGCAGCGTGAACATTACCCGCAGTGTGATTTCCAACAACCAGTCGGGCGGCGGGGGCGGCGGCGGGCTGGCCATCTTCGGTTCCTTCACCATCACGGACTCGACCGTTTCCGGGAACACGACCGGCCAGAACGGGGGCGGCATCGACGGCCGCGTCGGTGTGGGACAAACCGGGGTGGTCCGCAATTCGACGTTCTCCGGAAACACGGCCAACGGGTCCGGGGTGACGAACGGCGGCGGCGGGCTGTCGCTTCAGTCCACCGGCGGGACGTTCACGCTCGTCAACACGACCGTGTCGGGGAACTCGTCCAAGGACAGCAGCGGGGGCATCGTGTTCAGCCTCCAGAACGCGACCGCGTTCGCCAGCGTCCAGTCCAGCACGGTGTTCGGCAACCGGGCCGGCACCGACGGCACCGGGACCGGCGGCGGGATTTACGTCCTCGGGAACGCGACCGCCACCCTGACCATTTCCAACACGGTCGTCGCCGGGAACACCGACCAGGCGGGGGCGAGCGACCTCGTCCGCACCAACGGCGTCGTCAACGCTTCCTTCTCGCTCTTCCAGACGACCCCGACGGCGGGCACCATCACCACGGCCTCCAACGTCATTACCGGCGTCAACCCGCAGCTCGGGCCGCTCGCGGACAACGGCGGGCCGACGCTCACGCACCTGCCGCTCGCCGGCAGCCCGCTGATCAACGCCGGCGACCCGAACTTCGCCCCGCCGCCGGGCACCGACCAGCGCGGCGACCCGCGGGTCGTGCAAGGCCGGCTGGACATCGGGGCCGTCGAGGTGCAGGCCGCCGGGCGGCCCGCCGTCGTCACCGCCGGCCCCGGCGCGGGCGGCGGGTCGAAGGTGGCGGTCCTGAACCCGGACG
>CAYUHJ010000437.1:0-2220 GCA_964444365.1 uncultured Alcaligenaceae bacterium
CGTGGGGACCTGGCAGACCTCCGCGAGAGGGTCACCGGACACCTCCCAACGGTAGCCTGAGTTTTCGCCGAATGCAAGAGCTTGTCGACAGCCGACAGGGATTTCTCGTGGATGGCCCGACCGCCCAACCGGCGAGCCGCGGACGCCAGTCCGCGGGTGACGTGTCAGCCACCCGCGGACTGGCGTCCGCGGCTCGCCGTCTTCACCGCCCCTCGCGGACGTTGTACTCCAGCTTCCACCGCTGCTTGCCGTCCCGGCTCAGGCACCACAGTTCGAGCTGCCCGACTTCCGTCACCTTGCTGTGCAGGTGGACCGGCACCACCCGCCCGGCGTTCGCCTTGCCTTCGAGGTTCGCCCGGACGGGGGACAGTTCCTCCATCTCGCCTTCCCATTCCTCCAGGACCGCGCCCGCCTTGTCCTCGCGGCGGGTGCTGGACCCGAGGAACTTGAACTCGACCTCCTCGCCGACGACCAGGCCGAACTCCTGGCTCGGGATGTCGGCCTCCGTGCCTTCCTCCATGCCGAACGGGGCGACGCACACGGCCTTCAGCGGCGGCGGCATCCCCGGCACGGCGGGGGCGGCCGTCTCGACGCCGACGTAGTAGGCCCGGGCGGTACCGCCGCGAATCCGGACGCCCTTCCCGCGGCGGACGAGCCCGTAGTAGGCCGCCCCGCGTGCCACCGCGAGGTCGAGGTCCGCCCCTTCCAGCGCCCGCACCGGTTCCGCCTTCGCGGACTTGGCCCACCCGTTCAGTACGGCCAGCAGCCGCTCGCGGAGGGGGTCCGCCTGGAAGACGCCGCCGTTGAACAGCACGGCCGTGGGAAGCGTGGAGGGTGTCGCACCCGCGGACTTGCGTCCCCCGGCTCGCTTCCCCGGCTTCTCGCGGCTCGCCAGGGCTTCGGACTGCCGGGCGAGGAAGTGCGCGAGGTGCCGGGTGATCCCCGCGTCGGCGACGTAGGGGAGCCCGAGTTCCTGCAACCCGGTGGCCCGGCTGCGGGCCGGCTCCGCGTCGGCGGGGCACTCGGGGAAGAACCCGTCGATCAGCACCCGTTCCACGTCCGCCCGCGGCAGTTCGTGCGTGACCGTGCCGCCGACGACCGACCGGCCCTTGCCGAGCACCGTGACCGAGGCCGATGACAGCGTCTTGTCACCGAGCAGCTTTTCCTTCGCCGCCCGGGCCGCGTGCGTGAGTTGGAGCATCTGCCCGGCGTCGAGCTTCGGCCCCGTCTTGGCGATCGCCGCCGCCGCGGTGTGGGCGACCGCGAGGTCCATGTTGTCCCCGCCGAGGAGGAGGTGGTCGCCGACCGCGAGGCGGGTGAGGGCGAGGTTGCCGGCCTCCTCGCCGACTTCGATCAGCGTGAAGTCCGTCGTCCCGCCGCCGACGTCCGCGACGAGGACGAGGTCGCCGGTCTGGACCTGCTCCCGCCACTTGTCGCCGCGGCCGTCGAGCCAGGCGTAAAACGCGGCTTGCGGCTCTTCGAGCAGCGTGAGGTTCTCCAGGCCCGCCGCCCGCGCCGCCTCGACCGTGAGTTCCCGCGCCGCCGCGTCGAAGGACGCCGGCACCGTGAGGATCACGTCCTGCACCTCCATCCGGTGCTCGGGCACGTCCTTCGCCATCGCGAAGTTCCACGCCTCGACGAGGTGCTTGAGGTACCGCACGCTCGCTTCGAGGGGGGACACCCGGCGGTCGTTCTCCCCGGCCCGGAACGGGAGGAGGTCCGCCTTGCGGTCGACGCCGGGGTGACAGAGCCAGGACTTCGCGCTGGACACGAGGCGGGTCGGCACCTTGCCGCCGAACGCGCGGGCGAAGTCGCCGACGGCGTAGTCGCGAGTCGCGTCCCAGGGCAGCTTGAGCGCCCCCGCCGGCTGCTCGTTCGGCCCGGGCAGGTACAGGAACGACGGCATCACCGGCCGCTCTTCGACGGACCCCGGCGCGACCACCTGGGGGATCGCGAACACTTTTCCGGCGGAGTCCTTCCCGGCCCCGGTGTCCGCGTACGCGACGGCCGAGTTCGTGGTGCCGAGGTCGATGCCGATGACGAAACGCGACGTGCTCATGGGTGGCCCGTTCGGGAGCGGAGGACTTCGATCCCGGTAGTTTATAGTCCGCGCGGGTTGTATTGATTCGGGTTCCCTCCCCCTGGGCGGGGAGAGGGTGAGGGTGGGGGTCGCTTGAGTGGTGACGCTTTCACCCCCACCCCAACCCTCCCCCTCAAGGG
>CAYUHJ010000438.1:0-2212 GCA_964444365.1 uncultured Alcaligenaceae bacterium
GCCGCGAACTCCTCGTACACGACCAGCGTCCCCGGCCAGTCCGCGAAGACCCGTTCGAGGATGGCCTTCACCTTCTTCCACGACAGCCCGCCGAACCCAGCCCCGATTCGCGGGACGGCCAGCGACCCGATCCCGTCCGCCTCCAGCAGTGCCCGCGTGACCGTGAGGGCCTGCTCGACCGCGAGGTAGGTCGCCCGGCCGTGCCAGCCCCTTTCCTGCGTGCCGAGGTTGAAGACGGTCGGCTTGCCCGGTTCCTTCCAGGCGAACACGCTGCCGAGCACGAACTCCGGCGGGTCCGCCTTGCACCGCCGGCGGTACTCCGCGAACATCTCGGGGTACCGCTGCTTGAACCCGGTCGCGATCCCGGCGGACATCGACCCCTCGCAGTTGCACCCGTGGGCGAACGCCTCCGCTTCGAAGCGGTTCGCGAACAGGTCGCCGGTCACGTATTCGATGGCCACGGTCGGCCTCCGGGTGGATGATGACCTCCACTGTGGCGGCGTCGGTGTCCCTTCACAATGTCGGTAGGCCGCATGGAACCGTTGCCGTGGTATCGGGTGCTGGCCCCGGTCGGGTTCGTGGCCGGGCTGGCGGTCGTGTGTGCCGTCCGCGGCTCGCCGCTGCTGCGGGCGATGCTGCTCGGGATCGCGGTCCTCGTCGGGTACGGGGTGGTTCAGGATCAGGTCTCGGCCCGGCTCTGCCCCGAGTATTTCACGGTCTTCCACAACCCGATCCCCGGCGTGACCGACCCGACGCTGCTGGGCTTCGCCTGGGGGTTCCTCGGCTCGTGGTGGGGCGGGGCGATCCTGGGGCTGTCCGCCGGGATGGCGGCCACCGCCGGCCCGAAGCCGCCGCTGCCGGTGACCGCGCTCGTGCGGCCGATGCTGCTGCTCGCCGCGGGAATCGGGTTCGTGGCGGCGGTGTGCGGGTTGAGCGCGGCCCGCCACGCCGAGTTCTTCGCGATCCGCCTGGACCCCCTGTTCGAGTCGCACGTGCCGCCGGACCGGGCGCGGTCGCTGTTCGCGGTCGCCTGCTACCACTTCGCGGCGTACGCCTCGGCCGTCGCCGGCAGTGTCGGACTGTGCGTCTGGGTCGTGTGGAAGCGGACCGCCCTCGCACCCCCGGCGTGAGCCCGATCGACCGCGCCCCGCGAAAATCCTGTATCCTCCTGGTATGTCACTCCCCCCGTTTACCGTCGCCGTTCCGGAGGCCGGGCACACGCTGGCGAAGGTGCTGCGGTCCCGCCTGCACGAGTCGCAGCCGTCGTGGACCGACGTGCGGTCGCTCATCACGAGTCGCCGCGTGAAGGTCGGGGATTCCCTCTGCACGGACCCGGCCCGACGGCTGAAGGAGGGCGAACTCGTCGAACTGCTGGACAAGTCCGTCCACCGGCCGAAGGCGGCCACGACGGACGGGCTGGTCATCCGCCACCTGGACGATCACGTCGTGGTGGTGGAGAAGCCGGCGGGGGTGAACACCGTCCGGCACCCCTCCGAACTGGAGTGGCCGGACAAGCACCGCGAACTCGACCCGACGCTGCAAGACCTGGCGCTGTGGGCGACGACCGCGAAGCTGAACCGGCCGGCGAAGTCGCTGCCGCCGCTGCGGATCGTCCACCGGCTCGACAAGGAGACGAGCGGCTTGCTCGTCTTCGCCCGGACGCCGCTGGCGGAACGTGTCCTCGGGATGCAGTTCCGTAAGCACACGGTCGTCCGCCGGTACCTGACCGTGATTCCCGGCTACCTCGCACCGCGGACGATCACGTCCCAACTCGTCCGCGACCGGGGTGACGGGCGACGTGGCAGCACGAACATGCCAGACCTCGGCAAGAAAGCCGTCACACACGTCGCGGTCGAAGAGAAGCTGAAGGGGTACACGCTGCTGTCGGTCCGGCTCGAAACCGGGCGGACGCACCAGATTCGCATCCACCTGAGCGAAGCGGGCCACCCCGTGTGCGGGGACAAGGTGTACGTCCGCCGCCGCGACGGCACCGAGTTCGCCGACGAGAGCGGTGCCCCGCGGCTGGCGCTGCACGCGACGGAACTCGGGTTCGAGCACCCCGTGGACGGCCGGGCGATGCACTGGGACATGCCGCTGCCGGCGGATTTGGCGAAGTTCGTGGCGAAACTGCGGGGCGGGTAGTCGAACCGAAAACCAAGACCCTCGCTTGCGCTTCGGGCTAGTGTAGTTACGAGCCCGAAGCGCAAGCGAG
>CAYUHJ010000439.1:0-2179 GCA_964444365.1 uncultured Alcaligenaceae bacterium
CCGCAGGCCGGGTGAGGGGAAGGCCCCAACAGGAAGGACGCTTCATTCCTGGGTAGGAAACCTCAGCAACGGTGAAGCGCGTTCCCCTGACCCCCAACCCCTCTCCCCCCCGGGGAGAGGGGAGGAAGAGTCGCGAAGGCACGTCATCCGGCATCAGTCCACGACCGGGTTTTTGTCCGTCACCTTGCTCGTGAGCTTCATGTCTTGCGCGATCTCGACTTCCACGTCGTTGCCCATCGCGCGGAACGTGAGCTTGCCGTTCACCTTGGTGGCCGCCTCGGACGTGCGGAGCCGGCCGGCCTTCGCGTCGAAGTGGACGGTGCCGGTGAACTGGTCGGCCTTCAACTCGCCCTTCGTGATCTGGAACGGCAGGCCCGCGCCGTCCCCCTTGGGGGCCGTGTACGTCATGTCCGCCGCCAGGGTGATCTTCTCGCCGCCGTCGGCCGGGCCGGTGTACTTGTACGTGGCGGCGACCGCGAAGTCGCCGATCGGCCCCATCGGCAGCCGGGTCTTCCGCGTCCAGGTCTCGCCCGCCTTCACCGCCCTGCCGGGGACGGACCCGAACAGGTCCTCGACGGCCGTCTTGAGCACCTCCTCGGGCAGCATCGCGGCCAGCGCCTTCCGGGCCGTCGCGTCGTCCCCGCTGGCGGCGTCGAGGAACGTGTCGTACCCTTGCAGGTCCGTCACCTTGAAGGTTTTGTCGAGCGTGTACGTCATGCTCACGCCCTTCAACCGCTTCGCGGCGTCGTCCGGGGCGAGGTTCCCGGCCGTCTCGGTCCGCAGGATCGTCTGCTCCAGCACGAGCTTGCCGCCCGCGGTGTCCAGCACCCGGTAGCGGTGGTACGTCGTCTGGTTCTGGTTCTGCTTCTGCTTCTGGCCGCCGGGCAGGGTGATCGTCTGGTCGAGCTTGGTAACCGTCTCGACGTAGAACTTGTCCCCCTTGTCCAGCTTCCAGGCCAGGGGTACGGCGGCGGGCGGCGGGGCCGCGAGGGCCAGGGCGAGGGCGGCGGCGAGCGGGGTCATGGGGCGCTCCGGGTGCGAGGTGTCCGGGTCAGCGTACTCCGGGTCCGGGAACCGATCAAGCGGCGCGGCTTGCTTCCGGCCCGGCCGCGGATACAACGCCGGCCTCACCCCACCGGAGAATCTCGCGTGACTCAGACGGTTTCCAAGCACACCCTCGGCGTCGGCTTCCTCGGGGCCGGCGACATCTCCGTCCTGCACGCCCGCGCCGTCGCGAAGACCCACGGGGCGAAGCTCGTCGGCCTGTGGAACCGCAACAAACAGCGGGCGTCCGACCGCGCGACGGAGTTCGGCTGCGAGGCGTACCCGACGCCGGAGGCCCTCGTCGCGGACCCGAAGGTGGACGCGGTGTTCGTGCTCACGAACCTGGAGTCCCACCTCGAATACACGAAGCTCGCCCTCAACGCCGGCAAGCACGTCCTGGTCGAAAAGCCCGTCGGCGTCTCGGTCGCCGAGATTGAAGAGATGAAGAACCTCGCGGATGCGAAGGGCTTGGTCTGTATGCCGGGGCACAATTATGTATACGAAGGCGGCATGGTCCGCACGCGAGAACTCGTCGAGAACGGCGACCTCGGGAAAGTGGTGTCCGCGTATGTGATGTATAACATCCACCACCCCGAAGAAGTCGCGAAGCGGTACCCCGGCGTCGTGCGGCAAATCCTGACGCACCACTCGTACATCATGCTGTATCTGGTCGGGAAGCCGGTCGAGCTGTGCGCCATGAAGGCGACGTTGCATTACAACGAGTACCCGGAAGAAGACATCGCGATGGTGCAGATGCGGCTGCACAACGGGGCGCTCGCCCACTTCTGCGCCAGCTTCGCCGCCGACGACCACGCCGCCGACCCGTGGACGGTCATGGTGAAGGTCATCGGCACCGCCGGCAGCACGCGGTACAGCTACCGCGACCACGTCGAGATCAAGCCCGGGCTCGTCCACTCGCAGACGTACACGGCGTACCAGGGCTCGATCACGAACGAGGTGAAGCACTTCCTCATCGACTGCCTCCGCCACGGGGCCAAGCCGCTGAGCACAATGGAAGACGCCGTCACCGCGCAGAAGATGATCGAGGCGTGCGAGAAGTCGATCGCGGAGAAGAACGTGGTGAGGCTGTAGACCGGTTGACTGGGCGAGCGGCGGGGCGTCAGCCCGCCGTGGG
>CAYUHJ010000440.1:0-2160 GCA_964444365.1 uncultured Alcaligenaceae bacterium
TGCACGTCTTTTCGAGCTTCTACTACGGGGTCCGATGGCTTGGAGGGTAGCCCGCACGCTCGTCGTCCTTCTCGTCTGCGCTCCCGCCGCGCTCGCGCCCCACGGCGCGAGGGGGGAGGACGAGGCGGGTCCACTCTCCCGGTTTCTCGCGTTCATGACCGATCCGGGCGAGCTCTCGCGGGCCCACGAAGCCGTCGGCGGGAACTGCTCGGCCTGCCACACGGCGTTCAAGGGCCAGGAGCCCGCCAAGTGCATCGCCTGCCACGCGAACGAGTCGATGCTGCTCGCGCGGCAGCCGACCGCCTTCCACGCCTCCATCGACCGGTGCGGCGGCTGCCACATGGAACACCAGGGGAGGAACGTCCGGCCCACCGAGATGAGTCACCTCGCGCTCGCGGCCGCTCTCGCCCGGGACGGCATCTCTCTCGGTGCCACGCTCCACGGGAAACCGGAGGCGGAGCTCGAACAGAGCCTCGACTGTAACCGGTGTCACGCGAACCAGGACCCGCACCGGGAGCAGTTCGGGACGGGCTGCGCCGACTGCCACACAACGGCGCGGTGGCAGATCGAGGGCTACCGCCATCCGTCGCCGGAATCCCGGGACTGCGCCCAGTGCCACGTCGCCCCGCCGAGCCACTACATGATGCACTTCGAGATGGTCTCGGAGAAGACGGTCGGGCTCGAGCACGTCGAGGTCAGGAGCTGCTACCTGTGCCACGAGACGACGGCCTGGAACGACATCCGGGGCGTGGGGTGGTACAAGCACCACTGACCGGGGGGTGGGCCCGCGGGGGCGGAAGTGGACACGACAACCGCGGGCGTATTCTCACGGCACCGCGCTATTCCTTCGCCCGTCTCCTTACCCTGAGCCAGTTCTGAATGCTACCCGCTCTCGACTCCGCGAACGTCCGGTACCGGCAGCGGCCCGATGCCGCTTGCAGGGCGAGGGCCCGGATCGGCTTCACCGTGATGCGGTCAGTCCGGCGGCGTGCGGGTGCTCCCCCTGGCAGTGGTGGACCTCGACGGTGATGTGGACGAGCTCCTCGTGTACTCGCAGCCGCTCTTTGTAGTGGTCCGGCGGCTGCGGGTCGGCCGTAACGAGCCCGACGATGCACGCGTACTTCCCCGGCCCGACCCGCCAGACGTGCAGGTCCACCACCACCGCCTCGCCGTCGCCCTCGATCACGTCCCGGACCTCCTGCACGACCGGGACGTCCATCTCCCGGTCGAGCAGCACCCGGCTTGTCTGCCGCACGAGTCCACGGGCCCAGTGGGCGATGACGGCGGCCCCGACGATGCCCATCGCCGGGTCGAGCCAGTCCCAGCCGAACAGCTTGCCGCCGGCCAACGCGACGATGGCGAGAACAGAGGTCATCGCGTCGGCGATGACGTGGAGGTACGCGGCCCGCAGATTCAGGTCGTGATACCCGCCCCCGTGGTGGTGACTGTGCTCATGCCCGTGGCCGAGTTGGTCAGGGTCGTGCTCGTGGCCGCGGAGGAGCCACGCGCTCAGGAGGTTCACCGCCAGCCCGATCGCGGCCACAACGATCGCCTGGTCGTGCCGGATCGGGAGCGGGTTCAACACCCGGACGAACGACTCGTACGCCATGTAGATGGCGACCAGGCCGAGGATGACGGCGCTGGTGAACCCGGCGAGGACGCCGACCTTCCACGTCCCGAACGCGAACCGAGGGTCGGCGGCGTGCCGCCGGGCGTACCAGTACGCGAACGCCGTGATGCCCAGGGCGGCGACGTGCGTCCCCATGTGCCAGCCGTCCGCGAGCAGCGCCATCGAGTTGGTGAGCCACCCGGCGACGATCTCGGCCGCCATCATGGTGGCGGTCAAGAGAACGACCCGGCGGGTGCCCCGTTCGCCCGCCCGGTTGCCGGTGTCGAAGTCGTGGCTCTCATGCCAGCGGACCGCGTCAGTGTGGTGCATCGCTCCTCCGCGAGTGAGGGCGGGCCGCCTCGCTGGCGGCCCGCCCGAGGAATCAACGGTCACAGAGTGCCCGGTCCTCCGGTCTACTCCTTGAACTCCCCCTGGGACGGCTTCCCGTCCACCTCGCCGATGACCGTGCCCTCGAAGTCCGCGACGATCCCGATGCCGGGGTCGGAACCGACGAACTTCGATGCCTTCCCGTTCGCCTCGTCCTTCGGGAG
>CAYUHJ010000441.1:0-2092 GCA_964444365.1 uncultured Alcaligenaceae bacterium
GGAAGCGGCGCGGTGGGTCGAGCTACAGGCGAAGCGAGAGGCGCGGCCGGGGTTGATCGCGGAGTTGAAGGCGACTTAGACGCCGGCCCCGGCCAGCGGCGCGGCGTCCTCCAGGTGGCACCGCACCCGCTTCCCCAGCGCGGCCGCCACCCGCTGAAGGGTGTCGAGGGACGGGTTGCCCGCCCGCCCGGTTTCCAGCCGCGAGAGCGTGCTCTGGTCGATCCCCGTCCGGCTGGACACGTCGGCCAGCGTCAGCCCTTGCCGCTCCCGCTGGCGGCGGAACTCGGAAGCCAGTTCGTGCAGCAGCAACAGGTCCCCGAGCGGGACGAAGTCCGGGTGCCCGCTCTCCGCGAGCAACTGCTCGGGCGCGGGCCGCTCCCGCTGCAACCGCTCGCGGGTCGCCCGGAGTTCGGCCAACTCCTCGGGGGTCCGGTCGGCCGGCCGGTGAATGCGGTTCGCGGTCATCGTCGCTTCCTCCGCGGCGGGGCGGTCTCGTAAGCCGTCACCGGCTTGATCGTCCACGGGTCGCCGTCGACGTGCTCCCAGACGACGACGATGTGCTTCCCGGTCACGGTCCAGCCGAACGTCGCGGGCCGGCCCGACGAGCTGCTCGGCACGGTGTCGTTGCTCGGATTCTGGACGACCTGCTCGACTTCTTCGGGCGTGATCCCGTGTTCCAGGACGTGAAGGACGTTCCCGTCCGGGTCGTCTTCCAGGTCCCAGATGACGAGCGGTTCCGGCACCGGCCACCGTCCTTCCGTCGGACTCCCGGTCGACATACTTGACTTATACGCCAAGAGACTCCCCGAGTCAATCCGGGACTGCCGGAGACTGCTGAGGCGGTGAACACGCCCCGAATCCACACAAATGTGTGACCAAAAAAAAGGACCGCTCCGCTAGGTAAAGCGTCGCAGGCCTCGTCGTGTTCGCCCCGCGTAGTGTACAGATGCCACGTTAAGAAATGTTAAGGTTGCGGACGCTTCCAGGAGCGCCAGCCCGCCCGTGTTCACCTGATAAAACCTGACATCGAATCGCGGCGAAGAGTCCGCGGACTGAACAGGCGGCTACCTCGCAAAACTTGGTCTTCGTCGCGTCAGTTGTTGAGGAATGTTGAACCCGGCGGCGGGCGGAAACCCGCGTGTTCGGTGAACGGGCGCATCCTTCACCAAACTTGGGTCCCGCACACCGCGCCGCACACCTAAAAAGGGAGCCGCCGACGCGCCCCGTACAGCCCGCCGTACACCTAAAAAAGGGAGTGTGTCCCACCGTTGGCACAGCCAGTGGCACACCTAAAAAAGGGCTGGCCCCTGTTATGGTTTGTTATGGTGCGGAGAGTTCCAGGCAGGGCGAACACGGCCGGGGATGTTGTCAAAAGTTGACATGGAATCACCGCCCGAGTGCGACAAGAACATCCTCATGCCCGAGCCCGACCCCCGGACCTTCTCGAACCGCTGCGGCGCGGGTGCGGACGTCCGCGGCGTGCGAGATAACCAGTTCTTGGGCGTGTTCTTCGGACCATCTCGGTCAGGGTTGCCGTGGGCAGTCGTGACGGAGATCGTCATGACTGCGGTCCCCTCCACCTTCTGGGGGGAGGGTCGCCCGACAGGTGTGGTCGAAATGACCCCACGTCGTTCACGTCGCCGCTGGCTGACCGTCGGCCCGCACCGTGCGGATTGAACTGTTGGCGAACCGGTCGACGGTGGTGACCGCCTGGATGACCTGGGGCGGCGGTTCGGCGGCTTTCAAGATGCGTTGCACCGTCGTCTGATGAGTACCCAACTGCTTCGCGATCCCCCGGCCGGACATCCCCGAGGCGTGAAGTTCGAGCACCTTCTTCCGGCGTTCTTCGATCGTGGCCGCTGACTCTGGTTCCGCCGTTGCGGAAGACGGGGCGGCCGCGACGAGTTCTTCCTCTTCTTCCTCTCCGTCCTCAGCGTTCTCCGTGGCGTGTTCCGCCTCGTCGTCCGCTTCCTCCTCATCGCCCTCGGCAACCGTCTCCTCGTCCTTCGTCGCTTCCGCGTCCGGATTCGCGTAGCTGGCCGGCATCCGGTCCCGGTCGCAGGCGAGCGGTGCGCTCGAGGATTCGAGGGCC
>CAYUHJ010000442.1:0-2044 GCA_964444365.1 uncultured Alcaligenaceae bacterium
ACGTCGAGGACGCGCTGCGGGCGAACAACGTCAACCACACCGGCGGGTACTCGGTGGCCGGCGGCGCGGAGACCCCGATCCGGGTGATCGGCCGGCTCGGCCCGGACCCCAAGCAGGTGTCCGCCGACCTCCGCCTCATCACCGTGAAGCCCCCCGACAAGCACGAGCCGGGCAAGCCGCTCGGCCGGCCGGTGCTGCTCCAGGACGTGGCCCGGGTGACCGAGGGGGCGCAGGTCAAGCGGGGCGATTCCAGCATCAACGGCTACCCGGCGGTCGCGCTGACCGTCACCAAGCAGCCGCACGTGGACACGCGGGCGCTGACCGACGCGGTCAAGGACGCCCTGCGGGACGTGGAGTCGTCGCTGCCGCCGGACGTGGTGGTCGAGTCCGACCTGTACCAGCTCCGCGACTTCATCGACCGCGGGGTGTACAACGTCGGCGAGGCTCTCGTCGTCGGGGCCGTCCTGGTCCTCATCATCCTGTTCCTGTTCCTGATGAACGTTCGCACCACGTTCATCTCGCTCACCGCCATCCCGCTGTCGCTTGCGCTCACCGTCCTGGTGTTCAAGCTGGTCGGCCTCGTCACCGGGGTCGAGCTGTCGATCAACGTGATGACCCTGGGCGGGATCGCGGTGGCGATGGGCGAGCTGGTGGACGACGCCATCGTGGACGTGGAGAACATCTACCGCCGGCTCGGCGAGAACGGCCTTCAGCCCAACCCGCGACCGGCCCTCCGGGTGATTTACGAGGCGAGCGTCGAGATCCGCTCGGCCATCGTGTTCGGGACGGCCCTGGTCATCCTGGTCTTCCTCCCGCTCTTCGCCCTGTCCGGGATCGAGGGCCGGCTGTTCACCCCGCTCGGGGTCGCCTACATCGTGTCGATCATGGCGTCCCTGGTCGTGTCCATCTGCGTCACCCCGGTCCTGTCGTACTACCTGCTCGCCCGGACGGGCACCGCCCACCACCACGGCGACGGGCTGCTCCTGCGGGTTCTGAAATGGTTCGGGGCGCACCTCATCCGGTTCAGCATCCGCCGGCAGGTGCTGATCCAGGTTTTCACCTGGCTTTTGGTCGGGTACTGCGCCTGGCGGGTGACGACCATCGGGGCCGACTTCCTGCCGCCGTTCGACGAGGGGAGCGTTCAGGTGAACGTGACGCTACCGTCGGGCGCTTCGCTCGACGCCTCGAACCAGGCGTCCACACTGGTGGACGCCAAGCTCCGGTCGCTCCAGAAGTCGCCCGCCAACCCGAACGGGGAAGTGCTGGCGTTCCTCCGCCGGAGCGGGCGGGCGGAGATGGACGAGCACGCCGAGCCGCCGAACGCGAACGAGTTCTTCGTCGTCATCAACCCCGAGAGCGGGAAGTCGCGGAAGGAAATCATCACGAAGCTCCAGGAAGAGGTCAAGGACGAGGTACCGGGGGTGGACGTGGAGGTCGAGCAGCCGCTCGCCCACCTCATCAGCCACATGATCTCCGGCAGCACGGCCCAGATCGCCATCAAGCTGTACGGGGACGACCTCGACACGCTGGAGAAGCTGGCCAACCAGATCAAGGCGTCCATCGCCGGCATCCCCGGGGTGAGTTCGCTCGCCGTCGAGCCGATGCGGAAGGTGGACGAGGTCCACGTCAAGCTCCGGCCCGAGGCCCTGGCGTACTACGGGGTGGACCGGGCCTACGTCGGGAACTTCGTCCAGGTCGCCCTGAACGGCGAGGTGGTGTCCCAGGTGGTCGAGGGGCAGCGGCGGTTCGACCTCCTGGTCCGGCTAGAGGAGCCGTACCGGGCGGACATCGCCAACCTCGGCGACCTGCGGCTCGACCTGCCCGGCGGCCGGGAGCAGGTGCGGCTCAAGGATCTGGCCGACATCACCCCGCCGACCGGCGGGGACGCGGGGGCCAACCAGGTCAAACGGGACAACGTCCGGCGGCGGATCGTGATCCGGTGCAACGCCCTCGGCCGCGACCTCCAGGGCGTCGTCGGCGACATCCGGCGGAACGTCGCCCAGGACGTGCCGCTGCCGGAGGGGTACTTCGTCGAGTACGGCGG
>CAYUHJ010000443.1:0-2007 GCA_964444365.1 uncultured Alcaligenaceae bacterium
GCGGGCGCAACGGATTTCGATGAGCCGACTACGCCGCAGGGATTTGACACCGACGCACCCGCCAGCCAACGGCCAGGGCGAGGGCGAGGGCGAGGAACGCGGCCGCCGCGTAGTCTTCGAGTTCGGGGACGGCGGCGGGCGCACTGTAACTGCCGTAACACGTCCAGTACATGCCGACGAGGGTGCAGCTCGTGTACCCCAGGTCCTGGCACTCGGTCCCTTCGACCCAGCCGGTACAGTGGCTCGCGTTCGGGTCGGTGCACGGGTAGAACATCCCGTCGCCGTTGTCGCACGTCGCTGCGGACGCGTCACTGACAGGCCACACGCAAGTAATGGCGCAGACGGCGGCTACGAGTGCCAGCCGCCGCACCGCGGTGCGGCCCGCCCGCCGCGCCCCGACATGAGGGGTGAAGGACAACACGGTCACGGAAAGCAGGACCGCCGACTCGGTCATCCGCCCACCACGAATACTCAAACAAATTAACCGCTTGCCCATTTCTGCCTCGAAAACTGTTGTACCCGTTAATCATTGTGCCACAACCTGACGCCCGGCGCAAACACTTCCGTGCCGTTCAGCGGCAGAACGCGGGGGCCACCTTCTCCAGCCACGCGGTAAGCGCCTGATGCGACTCGAATTCTGCCATCTCAATGCTGTCGATGGTCGTTCCCGTGTCGCCGGTTGCAGCAACCTCCCCCGCATCCATCTCACGGACCCAGAGCACCCGGTGGCGCTGGAGGCCGGCCCGGATCAGATCGACGCTGCCTTCGGCGAGCGGCCGGTCGAGGTTGGTCCCCCGTATCAGGACAAGGTACACCAGGTCGCCGGAGAACTTGAGGAGCAGCCCCTCGGACGGGTCGAACTTCCAGTTGCCGAGCCAGTTGTAGGGGAACCAGACGCTGTTGCCGGTTCGTAGCCGGAACTCGACCGCGTGTGCCCGGTCGTGGATGCCCCGCAGGTAGCCGAAGGCCGGGCACGAGTCTTCGCCGCCGTCCTGCTCTTTCTTGGGCGGTTGCCCGACCCGGCCAGACAGGTGCGGGTTCGAGCGGACGCGGTCCTGGTGCGGAGTGTGGTTATCGTGCATGGTCGTCCCCTCTCGTCGGCTCGACTTGCCGTGCCGCCGTCACCGTAGCGAACTCCGGTACGGCCGGGCCGTGCTGGAACGCCCGGCGGCGCTTCGGCAGCGCCGTGGGTTGTGCCGGCTTGGGATCGACCAGCTCCGTTGCTGAAAGCGACGTGTCCGCCCGCGTGGCCGCTTTCAGCAGTTCCTCGCGGTCGTCGGTGAAGATGACGGCCTGCTCCTTGCCGCGGGTGATGGCCACATACGCCGTCCGCTGGTCGGTGGCCTTCAGCGACTCGGCGGAGGCCGCGACGAACACCTTGTGGACGGTCGCCCCCTGGCTGGCGTGGCTGGTGGTGACGTACCCGTGCGTCAGGTGGCCGAAGTCCTTGTCGATCACCCACCCGTCGTTGACCCGGATGTCGCCCTTGGCCGTGAACCCCTCGACCGTGAACAGCGAGCCGTTGCTCAGGCGGTGCTTGCCGTCCCTGGTCTTGCCGCCGGCCGTGACGCGGATGCGGTCGCCCACGGCCAGGGCGAGTGGCTTCGCGCGGTAGACCTCGAACCGCGCCGCCAGGTCCGTCGGAGGGGCGGTTTCGTCGCCGACGACCAGCCGCGATCCCTTCGTGTGCCCGCGTGCGTTCTGATGGAATTGGATCACGTCGCCCGGCTCGTACTCGGTCGCGTCCGCCTTTTGGGCGTCGGTCAGGTGGGCCGCCACCAAGGTCGTCACGGTGCGCTCCTCCGTGAGTGTGCCGTCCTTCTTGAGCGCTGACCGCACTGCGTCGGTCACGCGAGCAGCTTCCGCGTGCGTGGGCGAGACCACCAGGGCCGTCTTCGGCTTCCCTTCCTTGGTTCGCCCCTTCGCGGCCTCCAGGTAGGCGTCGGCCAGTTCCTGATACCGCTCCTTGTCGCCGACCTCCCTCACCCATTTCAGCTTGTCGAGTTC
>CAYUHJ010000444.1:0-1974 GCA_964444365.1 uncultured Alcaligenaceae bacterium
TGGGTGTCCGAGTTGCCGTTGCGTCTCATGCTGAGATGGTTGGCGTCCGAGTTAGAGCGGTTCCCGAGATGATCTAGCGCTGGCGGTTTGGGCCGGGTAGGCTGGTAGCCATTCACAGGGGGCTACCCATGCGGGCGTACTCGGCCGACCTGCGGGTGCGGGTGCTGGCGGACTGCGACAGGGGGGTGGGCACCCGGGCCGTCGCCGCCAAGTACCGGGTGAGCGAGTCCTGGGTGCGGCGGCTCAAGCAGGTCCGGCGGGAGGCCGGGCGCACCACCCCGGCCGACCAGCGGCGGGGGCCGAGGCCCGGCTGGGTGGCCCACGCCGATGCCATCCGGGCGGCCGTCGCGGCGGCCCCGGACGCGACGCTGGCCGAGTACCGCCAGCGGTTCGCGCTGCCGCTGTCCCGGTCGGCCCTCGCCCGGGCGCTCGCCGCCCTCGGGCTGTCCCGCAAAAAAAGTCGGTCCGGGCCAGCGAGCAGGACCGCCCGGACGTGAAGGAGAAGCGCCACGAGTGGAAGACGGCCCAGCCGTCGCTCGACCCGGACAAGCTGGTATTCGTGGACGAGACGTGGGCGAGCACGAACATGGCCCGGACCCACGGCCGGTGCCCTCGGGGCGAGCGGCTCGTGATGGACGTGCCGCACGGGCACTGGAAGACGACGACGTTCGTGGCCGCGCTGCGGGCGGACGGGATGACCGCCCCGGTGGTGATCGACGGGGCGGTGACCGGGGATCTGTTCGTCGCCTACATCGAGCAGCAACGGGTCCCGACCCTGCGGCCGGGGGACGTGGTGGTCATGGACAACTTGGCCTGCCACAAGCGGGCCGGGGTCCGGCGGGCGATCGAGGCGGCGGGGTGCGAGTTGCGGCTGTTGCCGGCGTACAGCCCGGACCTCAACCCGATCGAGAAGGCGTTCAGCAAGCTCAAGGCCCGGCTGCGGGCGGCGGCGAAGCGGACGGTGCGAGCGGTCGAAGAATACCTGGGCGAGTTATCGACAACGTTCGCGCCCGAGGAGTGCCGCAACTACTTCCGCAGTTGCGGTTACTCAGCCGCTACACCTATTCGGGAACCGCTCTAGCGTCCTCGGACGCCGAGCAGCAAATCCCCTTGGATCCAGTGATTGCGTCAACCGCTATACATTGAAACTACTGTGGCGGCCGCGGCTCTCGAAACAATGTGAGGTTACGCCTTCGCCGGGCGGGCGACGTTCGGGTCGCGGTCGTAGATGTAGGTGAGCGTGGCGAGCCGCTGGATCGCGTCCGGCTTCCACTGCTGGGGGGCGATCCGCCAGCCCCAGTTGCCGGCCGCGACGCCGGGGGTGTTCATCCGGCAGTCGCCGCCGAGGTCGAGCAGGTCCTGGGCGGGGGCGATCGCCAGCACCGCGACGGACGACCACGCCAGCCGGATCAGTTCCCACGCGGCGCTCGGGACGGCCCGGCCGAGGTACTCGCCGAGCTGCCACCGCTGGCCGTCGTCGAGCTTCGCGTACCACCCGTTCGACGTGTCGTTGTCGTGCGTCCCGGTGTAGACCGCCGTGTTGGTCTCGAAGTTGTGCGGCCAGTACGGGTTGTCCGGGGAGCCGAGCATGAACTGGAGGACGCGCATCCCCGGCAGGCCGAGGCCGATCCGCAGGTCGTCCACGTCCTTCGTGATGACGCCGAGGTCCTCGGCGAGCACGGGGAGTGACCCGAGGTCGGCCGCCAGCCGGTCGAAGAACTTGCGGCCGGGGCCGGGCACCCACTTCCCGTTGATCGCGGTCTTTTCGCCGGCGGGGATGTGCCAGGCCGCCGCGAACCCGCGGAAGTGGTCGAGGCGGATGAAGTCGACCTGGGCGAACTGCCGGCGGAGCCGGGCGGCCCACCACGCGTACCCGGTGGCGGCCATCCTGTCCCAGTCGTACAGCGGGTTCCCCCAGTGCTGCCCGGTCGGGGAGAAGTAGTCCGGCGGCACCCCCGCGACGGCCGTCGGCTG
>CAYUHJ010000445.1:0-1941 GCA_964444365.1 uncultured Alcaligenaceae bacterium
ACAAGTCGGCCACGGCCCCGCTCTTGCAGAAGTGGTTCGCCGCGACGGGTCACCGCTCCGCGGCCGACCCGTACTTCCTCTACGCCGCCAGCAACGCCGGCAGCTTGCTCGGGTTGCTGGCGTACCCGTTCGCGGTCGAGCCGAACGTCACGCTCGGCGACCAGCGAACCGCCTGGGTCGTCGGCTACGTGCTGGTGTTGATGTCGGTCGCGGTCTGCGGGTGGGTGGCCATGCGGAACTCGAAATGCGGAACGCGGAATGAGGAGACGCCGGTTCCGCGTTCCGCATTCGGCGTTCCGCATTGGCTGAAGTGGGTCTTTCTCGCCGCCCTGCCGTCCAGCCTGCTGATGTCCGCGACGGCCCACCTCACGACGGACGTCGCCCCGGTGCCGCTGCTGTGGGTCGTCCCGCTCGGGTTGTACCTCGTCAGCTTCGTGATCGTGTTCGCCCGCTGGCCCCGCCGCGCCCGCTTCGTGACCGGCCGGGCCACGCCGGCGCTGCTGGTCGTGCTGACGCTGGCACTCCTCGTCCGCGCGACGGAGCCGCTCGTGCTCGTGGCGGGGATTCACCTCGCGGCGCTGTTCGCGGTGTCGCTGCTCTGTCACGGGGAACTCGCCGCCGACCGGCCGGGGAACGCACACCTCACCCGGTTCTACCTGGCGATCTCCGTCGGCGGCGTCCTGGGCGGGGTCTTCAACGCGGTCGTCGCGCCGGTGCTGTTCGCGAACTTCGGACTGCTCGAATACCCGCTCGCGATCGTGCTGGCCGCCCTGGTCCGGCCGCGGCTCGTGGAAGCGGACCGGTTCACGAAAGGGGACGGGTTGCTGCTCCTCGGGTTCGTCGCGATCACCGTTTCTGCCGTCGCGTTCGGCTCTCGACTGCTCGCGCCGGTCCCCGATCCCGCGGCCCTCGACCCGCTCGGTCGACTGGTGCGGGCCGGGCTCACCTACGGCGTTCCCGCTGCCCTGGCGTTCGCGCTGGTGCGGAAGCCGGTGCGGTTCGCGGCGTGCCTGGCCGTCCTGTTCGTCGCGGGCCGGTTCGACACCGGGACGCACGGCGAAGTGCTGCTCACGTCCCGGAACTTCTTCGGGACGTTGCAGGTGACGAAGTCGCACGACGGCCGGTTCGTCCGCCTCGCACACGGGACCACGCTGCACGGCCAGCAGCGA
This sequence comes from uncultured Alcaligenaceae bacterium, assembly GCA_964444365.1. Classification (GTDB taxonomy): domain Bacteria; phylum Planctomycetota; class Planctomycetia; order Gemmatales; family Gemmataceae; genus CAYUHJ01. The sequence goes on from CAYUHJ010000445.1 coordinate 1,170, forward strand.
ACCGACGAGCCCGGCCGGGCGACGCCGTTGATGTACTACCACCCCACCGGGCCAATCGGCCGGCTGTTCGCAAAGTTGCCCCCGGAACGGAAGCAGCGGGTCGGCGCGATCGGCTTGGGGTGCGGGGCGATGGCCGCCTACGCAGAGCCGGGGCAGGCGTGGGCGTTCTTCGAGATCGACCCCGGCGTCGTGCGAATCGCCCGCGACTCCGGGCACTTTTCTTTTCTGAAGGACGCCCGCGCCGTGCAGCGGATCGTCCTCGGCGACGCCCGCCGGCTGCTGGCCCGCGAGCCCGACGGCTCGTTCGATTTTCTCGTCCTCGATGCGTTCAGTTCGGACGCGATCCCCGCCCACCTGCTGACGCGCGAGGCGTTCGCACTATACACCCGCAAGCTCGCGCCGCGCGGGGTGATGGCGTTCCACCTGTCGAACCGCTACCTCGACCTGCCGCCGCTCGTCACCCGCCTGGGGGCCGCGAACGACCCGCCGTTCACCGCGAAGGTGGACACCGACGGGGCGACCGACCGCGAGGCCGCGGAGGGGAAGTTCCCATCGACGTGGGTTGTCCTGTACCGCGACGCCGCGGACCTCGGCGCGGCCGCGAAGGACACCCGCTGGCAGCCGATCCGCCCGACGCCGGGGCCGGCGTGGACGGACGACTTTTCCAACCTGCTCGGCGTCTGGAAGCGGGACGAGAACTGACCGCTTCGTTCTTGTAGGTCGGGTCGAGTCTTCGAGGCCCGACGGGGAGCGCATTCGTCGGGCCTCGAAG
>CAYUHJ010000446.1:0-1925 GCA_964444365.1 uncultured Alcaligenaceae bacterium
GCCACGGGTCATTCACGGCCACGGGTCATCCACGGCGGGCTGACGCCCCGCCGCTCGCCCGGCCGGTTCACCCGTCGCGGGTCGAGAACCGCCAACAGGACAACCCCATTAGCACCGCGATGAACGCCGTCGACATCCCGAGGGTTTCCCACCACGATGGCAGCGGCTCGTCCAACCCCCGTCGCTTCTTCTCCGCGTCGGTGAGCAGGCCGTCCGCGATGAGTTGAATCCCGCGGTCGTCCAGGTCGTAGGTGCGCGGGACGACCGGCCGGCCGATCGCGTCGATCCACTTCGCCCACTCTGCGACTTCGCCGACTTTGCGAAACTCCGGCGGAAGGTCGTCGTCGTCGCCGCCCTTGCGGAACTTGGACAGCTGCTCCTTGGCCTTCTCCTGCTCGCGCGTCACCTTCTTCACCTGATCGTGCAGGTAGCCGTAGGCGAAGAAAATGGTCCAGGCCACGACGGTGACGAGGATCGCGACCAGACTGCTGCGGGTGAACACGGCCACGAACGTGGACACGGCGTAGAGGATGGCGAAGTAGAACGTCAGGAGCGGGATCACGGCCAGGAACTGCGGGGCCCAGATCCCGTTCCGCAGGCCCACCACCAGCCAGACGCCGCCGACCGTGACGGTGGTCAGGATCGCCACGAACGTCAGCCCGCCGATGTACTTGTAGATCAGCAGCGCCGGCCGGCTCAGCGGCTTGGACACGTACAGGTCCAGCGTCCCCTTCCGCAGCATGTTCGGGATGAACCCGGCCGTGATGACCACGCTCACGAGCAGCGTCGCCCACGCCCCGGCGTCGTTGACCAGCTTCTTTTCCAGGGTGTACAGCCCGTCGCGGAGCGACTGCGTGAAGAACGGCAGGTCGATCGCGAACAGCACGGTCGGCTCGTGCGGCCAAGCCATCCGGTCCGGGGTCTTGGTCCCCGTCGTCGTGACGTGGAACCGCAGTTCGGACGGCTTGGCACCCTCGGGCGGCTTCACCTCCTCGACCTTCATCTTGTTCAGATAGTACAAACTTTCCTTGAGCATCGCCCGGATCGTTTCCTTCGTCGTCGGCATGCCGGAGTCCTGGGCCTGCTTCAACTTCTCCGGCGAATCGCACTTCACGACGACATCGAAGGTGTAGTCCGAAGTCCACGGTTCCGCCGGGTTGCTGGCGACCACGTTCTCCACGACCCACTGCGCCCCGCCGGTCTGCGGGCTCGACCGGGACAGCCAGTTCACCGTTCCGAAGGTGTTGCCGATGGTCTGTTCCAGCGTCACCATGCGGAACGAGATGCTCGCCACGAACAGCATCAGGATCACGGACAGCCCGAGCATCACCTGAAGGACCCAGGTGCTGACGGCTTCCTTGTACGAGTCGTACAGGATCGCGAGGAACTTGTTCACGCCTCGACCCTCCGCGCGGTTCCGACCGGTCGGGCGACGCGGACGGCCCGCTTCTCGCCCGTGGAAGCGTCGCTCGAATCGACCATCTTCACGAACACGTCCTCCAGCGTTTGCTTCTTCTCGACGAGGTGCCGCAGGCTCAGCCCCTTCGTGTGGAGCAGGGCCAGCACCGGGTCGATCGACTGGCCGTCCGCGAGTTCGACCTCGTGGAAGGTCCCTTCCGCCTCGACCTTCAGGCCGAGCGCCTTGACCTCGTCCGTCGGGAACGCCTGCCCGCTTGCGAGGCCGATCGTGAAGCGGTTCGCCTGGCGGGTCAGGTCGGCGACCGTCCCCTGCCGGACGATCTGCCCCTGGTGCATGATCGCGACGCGGTCGGAGATCATTTCCACCTCGCTGAGCAGGTGCGAGTTGAAGAAGATCGTTCGGCCCTCGCCCTTGAGCGTCACCAGCAGGTCGCGGATTTCCTTGCGGCCGACCGGGTCGACGCCGTCGGTCGGCTCGTCGAGGAAGATCACCTCGGGGTCGTGGA
>CAYUHJ010000447.1:0-1921 GCA_964444365.1 uncultured Alcaligenaceae bacterium
GAGAGCCTACCCGACCGCCCAACCCCAATTCACCCCCAACTGCGTAAGTCCTAAAAGAGACTCGTCCGAACGGAGGTCGAGACAGGGTCGAAGGAGCTAGAAACGGTCGACGCGGGGACGGGTGTTTGAGATTTGCAAGTCACAAAGTCTTGCGGAAACTGGGGATATGACGCAACGAAATCGACCCCGGAAACTCTCGCCCCCGTGGTCGGTCAAATTATGACTGATTGTTCAGTACGCTCGGAGGGATTCGAACCCCCAACCTGCGGTTCCGAAGACTGCAGACGACTTGCCGCAAACCATTGATAGTAAAAATGGTTACGTCAAGCCACATCCTCCGTGCGCAGCAACGGGCGCAGCAAATGAACCGTCTCTGGACTTGAGGGCGTCCGACCCGGCCGGGAGCAGCAGCTTTTCGACGGAGTTGCGGCGGGTCGTCGACGTGTGGCCGGAACTGCCAAAGGCGATCCGAATGGCGATCCTGGCCCTGGTGCAGGCTTCAACGCCTGCCGACTGAAGGAACGACTGCTAAGGGGATCAGGCCGACGACGGGAGCCCGACGAGCCGCCGGAGTTCGGCGTCCCAGCGGGCAATTTGACGGGCTTTCGAGAAGTGATCGTGGTAAACCGCGTGGCACCGGGCGTCCAACGCGGCCAGTTCGGTCGGTGACGCCGCCAGCCGTCGCAACTCGGCGGCGATGGTCGGAATGGTTGTGGGTGTGAGCACCCACCCGACCCGGAATTCTTCGATCCACCTTGCGATGGCCGAGTCCGGCGGTCCCGCGTACACGACCCCGCGGCCGGCCGCCAGCGCTCCGAAGAACTTCGACGGGACGACGGTCCCCGCCCACCCGGGTCGCAGACTCACGAGGTGCAGGTCGCACGCCCCGAGCCGCCGTTCGAGTTCCGACTCCGGAGCGAACCCGGCGAACGTCACGTTTGAAACGCCCTCGGCCGACTTTCGCAACTCGTCCATCCGGTTCCCGCGGCCGGCGAAACACAACCGGACCGGGTCGGCTTCCAGTTCATCGGCCAGGGCAAGGAACTCGTCCGAAGAGTGGGCTCGGCCGAAGTTGCCCGAGTACAGCAGCCCGAGTTTGGCGTCCCCGAACAGATCGTGCCGCGTGGCCGGGTCCGGTTCGACCGGGGCGGCAGGCTCCGTCAGCGCCCACGGCGTCAGCATCGCGGATCGCGCCGGCGACCGGTACGCCGCCAGCAACTGCGCCATGCACGGCCCCAGGTCGGCGATCAGGTCGCAACTTCGGTAGGCCGTCGCGAGGAGTCGCTTCACGGCCCGCACCAACAGCGACGACTCGCGGAGCATCCCGTCGGCGATCGGGGCCTCGGGGTAGAGATCATGGCACCAGTGCGCGACCCGGGACGCGGGGCGAAACGCCTTCCACGGAACCGCCGCCAGCACGCTCAGCACCGGGTCTGTCCCAATGACCACGACTTCCTGCCGAGCCCGTGGCAGCCGGAACGCAGTGGTCGCCCACCCTGCCAGCATCCACGCCGAGTTCATCACCCGGCCGAGGTTCGTCGCCTGCGGGAACTGCGGCCGATGCACCCGACGAATCGTCACCCCTTCCCAAGCTTCTTCCGCCGGGTAGGTGGTCGTTTCATCCCGGCACCCCCGGTCGCACGGCACGGCCGTCACCCGCCAGCCGCGCTCGACCAGCCCCACGGCCAGGTCCGAGAACAGGCGGGCGCTGACGACATCGTCCGGGTGGAAGAAGTGATACAGCAGGATGGCATGGGGCGTCTTGGACGACAATGGGATCTCCAGAAACGATCACGGCGGGCTATAGCCCGCCGCAGACATCAATTCGCCAGATTGAACCTCATCACCCGGTCCGGTTCGCCTCATACCACTCGATCGTTCGCTTCAACCCCTCGCGGAACGGGGTCGTCGCCCGCCAGCC
>CAYUHJ010000448.1:0-1913 GCA_964444365.1 uncultured Alcaligenaceae bacterium
TCACCCGGAGCCGGACCTGGGAGATCTCCACCTGCGGCTCGACCTGGAGGTCCACGACACCGGGGACCGTCGCCATCCGGTCTTGGATCTCCTGGGCCGCGTTCCGGAGTTCCTGGAGGTCCGGGCCGAACACCTTGACCGCCACTTGGGCGCGGACGCCGGACATGACGTGGTCGAGCCGGTGGCTGATGGGTTGCCCGACGTTCGCCGCCACGTTCGGGATGCTGCTCACCTTGTCCCGGATATCGGCCAGCACCTGGTCGTGGGGGCGGCCGGACTTCTCCACCCCGTACCCGTGGAGGCCCGGGACCGCACGCAGCACCGCGTACCAAGCACCTGGCTTCGGCCGCTCATGCGGGGTGAGCCGGACCTCGACCTCCGACACGTTCACGCCCTCGGCGTGTTCGTCCTGCTCGGCCCGCCCGGTCCGCCGCGAGACGGACACGACCTCGGGGATCTGGAGGAGCGTCTGCTCGGCCCGGGCGGCGACCCGTCCGCTCTCGGCGAGACTCGTCCCGGGCGGGAGCTGGAGGTTGACGGTCACCGTCCCCTCGTTGAACGGGGGGAGGAACTCGGAACCCATCCCGAACACGGCGAGCATGGTCGCCACGGACAGGACGAGCGACGTGACCAGGACCGGCCGCGGGAACCGGAGGGTGAGGCGCAGGAGCCGGGTGTCGAGCCACTTGAGCCCGCGGAGGAGGAGCGCGTCCCGGTGCGGCCGGGCCACCTTGTCCCGGCCGAGGAGGAGCGACGCGAGGACCGGGGTCACGGTGAGCGACACGAGGAGCGACGCCATGAGCGACACGAGGTAGGCGAGCCCGAGCGGGGCGAACATCCGCCCTTCGAGCCCGGAGAGCGCGAACAGCGGCAGCACGACGAGGCAGACGATCAGGGTGGCGTAGACGATCGAGTTCCTGACCTCGCTCGACGCCCGGAAGACCACCTTCAGGACCGGGTCGGGGTTGGCCTTCGACCGGTTCTCGTTGAGCCTTCGGAAAATGTTCTCGACGTCTACGATCGCGTCATCGACGAGCTCGCCGACCGCGACCGCGATCCCGCCGAGGGTCATGGTGTTGATGGTGATCCCGAAGTAGCTGAAGACGAGGACCGTGGTCAGGATCGAGAGCGGGATGGCGGTCAAGGTGATGACGCTCGTCCGGATGCTCGCCAGGAACAGGAGGAGGACGACGAACACCCAGACGGTCCCGTCCCGGATGGCTTCCACCACGTTGTCGATGGCCGTCTCGATGAAGTCTCCCTGGCGGAAGACGCGCCGCTCGATGACGACCCCGGGCGGGGCGTCGGCCTGGAGCTGGTCGAGGGCGGCGTCGAGTTTCGGCGTGAGGTCGAGGGTGTTGGCCCCGGGCTGCTTCTGGACGGCGAGGATGACGGACGGCCCGCCGGCGACGCGGCCGTCCTCCTTGACGAGGGTGCTCCCGTCCCCGCGGCGGACCGGGCCGGCGAGCCGCACGTCCGCCACGTCCTTCACCCGGACCGCCCGGTCCCCGCGCCACACCACCGGGGTCTCGGCGATCTGTTCGGGGGCGAGGCTCTGCGCGCTGATGCGGATGAGGGACTCCTTCGTCCCCCGCTCCATCACCCCGCCGCCGGCCAGCACGTACGCCTTCCCGGCCGCGTCGGTCAGCTGCTCGAGGGTGACGTTCTGGGCGGCCAGCCGCTCGGGCGAGGTGACCACCTGGTACTGCTTGAGGTAGCCTCCCATCACCGTCACCTGCGACACCCCGTCGATCGCCAGGAGCCGGTTCCGGACGGTGAACTCCCCGAACGTCCGGAGGTCCATCCCCTGCTTCAGAGCTTCCTCCGGGGTCTTCGCCGCCTCCGCGGGCCGGAGGCCGACGATCATCACCTCGCCCATGATGGACGAGATCGGGGCCATGACCGGGTTGACG
>CAYUHJ010000449.1:0-1908 GCA_964444365.1 uncultured Alcaligenaceae bacterium
TGGTATAGAGGCGGAACCCTGAAACGGCTCATCTCGGGGCGTGCGGAGTATAACTCGCCGGGTCTTCGGACCCCACGAGTCCGACGAGGCGGGGCGACGTTCGCCCCGCCTCGTTGCATTTTCCGTCCGCCTCTGCTTCAGTTCACGGATGCGACTCCTCACGCTCGACCCCGACTACGACCGCGACGACCTCGTCCGGTCGATCCAGTTCGCCCCGGACGGCCAGTCCTTCGCCGCGGTCGTGGGGCAAAAACACTTCGCGACGACCGTGTGCTGGTGGGATCTGCTCTCGGACCAGCGGATCCGCCTGGAACACACCGACGCGGGCTCGGGGCTTGGCCGGTATGCGGACCCGGCCGTTTCCCCGGACCTGTCGATGCTGGCCGTTCACGCGCACGAGCCGGAACTCGGGACCGATTCGGTCGCCCTCACCCGCTTCACCGACCAGGCCTTCGCGGAACTGGAGGCCGACAACCGATTCTTCTCGCCCCGGCACTTCGCCTTCACCGCGGACGGCGAAACCCTCCTTCTCGTGGGCCGGAACCCCACGGCCCAGATCGTTTGCTGGGACGTCGCCGCGTTGCTGCGGGGCGGGCCGCAGGCGACGACGATGGCGGCCGGCGAGCCGATTTCGCTGCACTATTCGGGCTCGCCGACCGCGATGGCGTGCTCGCCGGACGGACGGTTCTTGGCCGTCGGCACCGAGCTGTGGATTCAGGTCTTCGACTGGAACCGCCATCAGTGGGCGCGAGTCCTGCACCTCGACCCGACCGACCCGGACCGCGTCTGCCGGCAACTCGCGTTTTCTCCCGACGGGTCGCGCCTCGCGAACCGCGCCGGGAAGGCCGGTTCGGTCGCGGTGTGGGACCTCACCGGTTCCGGCAGCGTGCAGCCGTCCGCGACCTTGAAGCGGCCCGGCCGTCAGACCGGCGTCGCGTTCTCCCCGGACGGCCAGACGCTCGCCACGTCGTCCGCCGACGGCACCGTCACGTTCTGGGACGCGGAGACGTTCGCCGAACGAGCCCGGTTCGACTGGAAGCTCGGGACGCTGCACTGCGTCGCGTTCGCCCCGGACGGACTGACGTGCGCCGCCGGCGCGGACACCGGGCGGGTCGTCGTGTGGGACGTGGAAAGCTAGTTCCCCGCGCGTATAACCTCCTCATTCCACCTCGCCTCGCCGGAGCCGCCGATGAAGATTCACGAATACCAGGCCAAGGAACTCCTCGCCGCCGCGGGTGCGACCACCCCCCGGCACATCGTCGTCGACTCGGCCGAGGCCGCCGAAAAGGCGTGGGACGAGATCACCGGCGGCAAGGGCGGCGCGATGGTGAAGGCCCAGATCCACGCCGGCGGCCGCGGGGCCGGGCAGTTGAAGGGCTACGCCGAAAAACACGGCGGCGTGAAGTTCGCCCCGAGCAAGGAGAAGGCCGGCAAACTTGCGGGGTTGATGCTGTCGCACGCGCTCGTCACGCTGCAAACCGGGCCGGAAGGCCAACCGATCCGCAAGCTCATCATCCAGGCCGACGCGGAACCGGCGAAGGAATACTACGTCAGCATGGTTCTCGACCGAGCGACTGGGTTGCCGATCCTGATGGCCTCCGCGGAAGGCGGCATGGACATCGAAGAGGTTGCTCACAAACATCCTGAGAAAATCCTGAAAATCCCCGTGTCGCCGGAAACGGGCCTGCTCCCGTTCCAGGCCCAGCGGGTCGCGTTCGACCTCGGCTTCACGAACGAGCAGATCGCGCCGGTCGTGAAGATCCTGATGGCCATCTCGAAGGTGTACTTCGCGAAGGACGCCAGCATCGTCGAGGTCAACCCGCTGGCGGTGACGGTGAAGGGCGACGTGGTCGTGCTCGACGCGAAGATCGACTTCGACGACAACGCCCTGTTCCGCCACCCGGACGT
>CAYUHJ010000450.1:0-1824 GCA_964444365.1 uncultured Alcaligenaceae bacterium
TTAAGAACTCGTCCCGGCGGTAGCCCGAGTCCGGGTTCATGGTCAGGATGTACTCGCCGACGTTCACCGGCTGGGCGTGCTCGTCGAGCTCCGCCCGGCCGGTGCGGCGGGCGAAGTGGAGCACCGGCCCGTCCGGGTTCTCGAGCGTCTTCTGCATGGTCTTGAGCTTCGCGTCGATGAGCGCCGAGGTCTCGTTCGACGCCTTGAGCGACGACCCACCGGGGAGGGCGACGTTGATCTGCACGCTCCCCTCGTCGAACTTCGGGAGGAAGTCCGAGCCGAGCCGGGTGAGCTGCCAGGCTGAGAGCCCGACTACGACCCAGGTGACAACGAGCAGCGTCGTCGCCCGGTCCATGCTGAACCGGATGAGCCGAGTCGCCGCCCGCTTGAGCACGCGGAGGAGGAGCCCGTCTTCGTGCCCGTGCGCCGCGGCGGAAGCCGGGAGGAGGTAGTACGAGAGGACCGGGGTGACGGTGAGAGACACCACGAGGGAGGCGATGATCGACACGATGTAGGCGATCCCGAGCGGGATGAAAAGCCTCCCCTCGACGCCCGAGAGGGCGAACAGCGGGAGGAAGGCGAGGATGACGACGGCGGTCCCGAACACGATGGCCGAGCGAATCTCCCGGCTCGCCTCGTAGACGACGACGAGTGCCGGCTTCGGCGCGGCGAGGACGTTATTCTCCCGGAGCCGGCGGAAGATGTTCTCCACGTCCACGATGGCGTCGTCCACGAGCTCGCCCATCGCGACCGCGATGCCGCCCAGGGTCATGACGTTGATCGAGAGTTCGGCCCCGGTGAGGAGGCCGATCGCCCGGAACACGAGCGTCGTGATGACGAGCGAGAGCGGGATGGCGGTCAGCGTAATGAACGTCGTCCGGATGTTCAGCAGGAACAGGAACAGCACGATGACGACTAGGGCCGCCCCGAGGAGGAGCGCCTCTTCGACGTAGTACACCCCGCGGTCGATGAAGCTCTTGAGCTGGAAGAGGTCCGTGTTCACCACCGTGTCCGGCGGGAGCGAGGCCTCGGTGTCGCGGAGGGCGGCCTTCACATCCTCGGTGAGCTTCCGGGTGTCGGCGTGCGGCTGCTTGACGATGGTGATGACGACGCCCGCGTGCCCGTCGATGCTCGCGTCGCCCCGCTTCGGGGCCGGGCCTTCCTCGATGGTCGCGACGTGGCCGAGGAGGACCGCCCGGTCGAGGGTCGTCTTCACCGGCACCTGGCGGAGGTCGGCGAGTACCTTCTGCGGGACCGGGCCGAGGCGGGCGATGACCCGCACCGGTCGCTCGCTCTGCCCCTCCTCGATGAACCCGCCGCTCGAGTTCAGGTTATTCGACTTAATCGCCTCTTCGACTTCCTGGAGCGAGACGTTGTACTCCTGGAGCCGGTCCGGATCGACCAGCACTTGGTACTGCTTCCGGTCCCCACCCATGACGATCACTTCGGCGATGCCGGGGAGCTTCAGGAGCCGCGGGCGGATGAGCCAGTCGGCGGTCGCCCGGATGTCCATCCGCTCTTCGAGCGGGGTGCGGAACGTCGCGGTGTGCGTCCGGCCGCCGAGCACGACGGTCGCCTTACGGCTCGGGGCAGTAGGCTCCCAGGATAATTGCTCCGCCTTAACCTGCTCCCACTTTGAAGGGTCGTTGCGCTCCCGCGGCCGCCAGACGGCGACAGTCGCTGTGTCACCACTTCCGACCCGCTCGGCGACGAGCCCGGTTTCACCGATCACCGCGAGGTCTCCTCCCTTCGGCCCCGTCCGGCGGTGGATGCCGACGTGGAGGATCTGCCCCATGATGGACGCCGGCGGAGTCATCTGCGGGC
>CAYUHJ010000451.1:0-1802 GCA_964444365.1 uncultured Alcaligenaceae bacterium
GGGACGTGGCCCAGAACCACCTGCTCCAGCTCCTCGCCCTCGTCGCGATGGAGCCCCCCGCTTCGCTCGGCGCGGACGACATCCGGGCGGAGAAGGTGAAGGTGCTGCGGAACCTCGTCCCCGTGCGGGAGGCCGACGTCACCCGCCGGGTGGTCCGGGGGCAGTACGGCCCCGGGGTTGTCGGCGGGGAGCCGGCCCGGGGCTACCGGGACGAGGACGGGGTGGCGGCCGACTCGGCGACCGAGACGTTCGTGGCGCTCCGTGCCGAGGTGGACAACTGGCGGTGGGCCGGCGTGCCGTTCCTGCTCCGGGCCGGGAAGCGGCTACCCCGGCGGGTGACCGAGGTGGCGGTCGAGTTCAAGCGGCCGCCGACCGGGCTCTTCACCGCCCCGGTCCGGGGCGGCGGGCTGTGCGACCGCGGGTGCGACTGCGGGCCGACGTGCGAGTGCTGTAACGCCGGGGGCCAGCCGAACGCGCTCGCGTTCCGGCTCCAGCCGGACGAGGGGATCAGCCTCTCGTTCGCGGCGAAGCGGCCCGGGATGCGGCTCGCCCTCGGTCCCGTCCGGATGGCGTTCGGCTACGCCGGGTCGTTCGACGGCCCGGTCCCCGAGGCCTACGAGCGGCTCCTCCTCGACGCCCTCCGGGGCGACCCGACGCTCTTCCTCCGGTCGGACGAGGTGGCCGCCGCGTGGGCGTTCGTAGACCCGGTCCTCACCGCTTGGCGGGACGGCCCGCCGCCACTGTTCCCGAACTACGCCGCGGGGACCTGGGGGCCGGCCGAAGCCGGCCACCTCGCCGGTGGGTGCCGGGCGGTTTGGCGGGAGGCGTGAAGGGTCTGACGAGGACCGACAGATTCAACCCACTAAGCTGGGGCCCGCGATGAAGACTCTTGCGGTTCTACTCGTGGCAATACTCGCGGGTGTGGCTGCCCCTACGGTGCGGCTGGCACAGCCGGCATCGGCCGACGATCCTCGACCCAAACAGGACGCCCTGAAAGTTCCCGAAGCACTCCGGCTGCGGCACGAGGCGTTCGTCGCCGAGTTCACGCGGGCCACGAAAGACCCCGGCAAGGTTGGCGATGCAGCCCGGTCGATCGAGAAGCTGGCGGTCGCCCACTTCGCAAAAGGCAAGGAGGTCTTCAAGCCCCTCGGCCTGTTGCCCCTGTTGGCGGAGCGCCAAGTCCCATCCGGGCACGCGAAAGCACGGGAGATCGCGGCGTCGCTGAGGGAGAACCTTCCGCAGATCCGCCGCGAGCACCGCGACCTGATCGTCGGACTCAAGAAGTTGGCCACAGCGGCCAAGGAGGAATCCAAGCCCGAGTACGCGGCCTTCGCCGAACAACTGATCCTGCACATCCAGGAGGAGGAAGAAGTTTTGTATCCCGCGGTGCTGCTGGTCGGCGAAACCTTGAAGCAGAAACCAGACAAGCAGTGACGGGTCGAGCTCCGGCGGCTGATCGAGCGGAGGCCAGAAAGGACGGAGGGAGGCGATGGAGGAATACTCCCGTGCGGCCGCGCTCCACCTGGCGGCCGGGGTCCAACTGGCCGCCGCAGCGGTCGTGACTCTCGCCTGTCTCCGGGCGGCCATCCGGTCGTTCGTCTTGCTCGTGCGGAAGGGTGACCCCGGTACGGAGACCGAGGCGACGCGGCTCGCGCTCGGCCGGTGGCTCGTCCTCGCGCTGGAATTCCAGGTGGCGGCCGACATCCTCCGGACGGCCGCGACCCCGACCTGGACGGACCTCGGCCAACTGGCGGCGGTCATTGTGCTCCGGACGGTGTTGAACTACGTCCTCCGGAGGGAGA
>CAYUHJ010000452.1:0-1776 GCA_964444365.1 uncultured Alcaligenaceae bacterium
GTCGGGGTGGACCGGGCGCAGGCCGCCATCCGCCGCGCGGAGGTCGAGCCGATCCCGAACCTCACGCTCACGAGCGGCTACGTCCGGCAGAACCAGAACCGGTCGAACGACTGGATGGTGGGGGTGAGCGCCCCCATCCCGGTGTGGAACCGCAACCAGGGGAACATCCGGGCGGCGAAGGCCGAACTCGGCGCGGCGGTCCAGGAGGTCGGGCGGGTCGAGAACGACCTGGCCGAGCGGGTGGCGACCGCCCTGCGGGCCTACTCGGCCGCCCTCAAGCTGGCCGACCAGTACCGGACCGACATCCTCCCGAAGGCGGAAGAGACGTACAAACTGTCCCTCGATGCGTTCAAGGGCGGGCAGTTCGAGTACCTGCGGGTGATCCAGGCGCAGCGGGCGGTGGCCGAGGCGCGGCTGGAGTACAACCGGGCGCTCGGGGAGGCGTGGCGGGCGGCGGCCGACCTCTCGGCTCTTCTTCTCGAGGAGTGGTGGCCCGGCCCGGCCCCGAAGGCGGCCGGACCCGGGGCGGCCCCGGCGCTGCTCCCGGCCCCCCTGCCGATGCCCAAGGGCAAGGTCGGCGATCAACCGCGTTAGTCTTGACCGGGCAGCCCTCGGCTTGTAAACTCACTAATCTGGAGAACTCCCATGTTCGTTCGGCTGCTAGTCGCGGTGCTGATGCTAGCGGGGCCAAACCCCGTTCGCGTCTGCACCTGCGCGGCCTCCGACGGGCTTGCGGCCGCTCCATTCCCGACAATTTCGGCCACTGATTCATCCTCTTCGCAGAAACGAGGGTGCGGTTGCCACGGCGGGTCGCACCGTGATTCCGCGAGTGCGGCGAACGAAAGTGGCAACCACGACCCCGCATGCCTGCCGGGTGACCACTCGGACTCCGGCGGCCCCCCGCACCACCCCGACTGTCCCGCCGTCGTCTCGCCGGCCGTCATCCAGGCCATTCCCACACCGACCCCTGACGCGCCGACCGACTGTGATGTCGGCGTCACGATTCGCACCGACGCGGACTGCTGCCAGCCCGCACCCCGTTTGGGCCGTTCGCTAACTGGCCACGCCTTCCGCTGCGTTCCCCTCTACATCTCGCTGCTCTCCCTTCGGATTTAGCCCGCACCTCGCGTTCTCTCGTTGACCCGCGGATTCTCCGCGCTGGTCGCCAACCGTCGCATTTCGTTCTGTCCGTTCAACGGTCTACTGCCTCGGCGCTGTCGCGCCGGCGAGGTACTTTCTTATGCGTCTGAAACGCATTCTTTCGCCCGTCATCACACTGGCGGTCCTCGCCGGGGCCGGGTTCGCCGCGTACCGCACCCAGGACCAGTGGCTGCCGCACGTGTTCCCGGGCAAGGCCGCAAAGTCCGGGGACGCCCACGGTGAGGCCGCCGGCAAGGCCGACGAGCACGGGGCCAAGCCGGTGGACCGGGTGAAGCTCTCGCCGCAGGCCCAGAAGAACCTCGGCCTCGACGTGGACACCCTCGCCCCCCAAGAGTATTGGCGGACCATGCTCGTCCCCGGCGTCGTGGTGGACCGGCCTGGCGAGAGCGACCGGGGCGTTACCTCGAAGGTCGCGGGCGTCGTCACCGCGATCAAGGCCCGGCCGGGGGACACGGTCAAGGCCGGCGACCCGCTGTTCACCATCCAGCTCGCCAGCGAGTTCCTCCAGAGTGCCCAGACGGACCTCGCCAAGGCCGCGCGGGAGGCGGAGTTCGCCGCCGCCAAGCGGGACCGGGTGGCCGCCCTCGTCAAGCAGGGCACCCAGTCCGGGGCGGT
>CAYUHJ010000453.1:0-1767 GCA_964444365.1 uncultured Alcaligenaceae bacterium
GGATCGGGTGGTGGGGTTGAGGGGGCGGGGTGACGTATCGCCTACTTCTTGATGATCTTCTCTTCCGGCCGGAAGTTGTACACCAGCCGCACGAACGCGAACTTGCCGCACATCCAACCGAGCCCCGCCGTCATGACCCCGATCCACAGGTTGAAGCACAGCGGGCCGACGATGAACGTCGTGTCCCCGGTGATCGGGTTCTTCTCGTCCAGGTCCACGATGCTGCCGGTGAGCCATTCGCGCATGTTCAGGAAGCAGTAGATGTCGAGCCCGATCATGACGAGGATCGCGACGACGCACCCGACCGCCGGGCCGAGGTGCTGGATGTAGTCCTCGGTACTCGGCTCCCACACGGCCTTGCTCTCCCGGCGGCGGCGTTCCGTCAGGTGGAACCCGCAGTGCAGGCACACTTTCGTGTCCGGCGGGTCGAGTTCCTTCGCGCAGAACGGGCACCGCGGGATTTCGCTGTCATCCTTGATGACGCCGTAAGGGTTCGCCTCGTCGTCCTCCTCGACGGCCGGCTTCTTCGCGGGTTCGTCGTCCTTGAAGGGAATCACGTCGGCCGGCGGCGCGGCCTTCGCCGGCTTGGCGGGCTTCGCCGGGGCGGGCTTGGCGGCCTTCCCGCCGCCGACGGGGAACGTCTGCTGGCAGCCCTTGCAGCGGATGGTTTTCCCAGCCAACTCCGCGGGAACCTTGAAGGCCTTCGAGCAGTGCGGACACGAAATGTCGAGCGTCGCCGCCATGAACCGGCTCCCAGAAGGCCGTGAACCGCGGGGGGAATAACCCCGGCGAGTCGGAGTCTATATCTTAAGAGCTTAGACCCGGAGTCGCCTCATGCAAGTTGTTCCCGCCGGGACCGCCCCGGTCGCCTCTTCCCGCAACGGCCGGCTGTCGACGCTCGTGCCCCACCCCTCCGGACCGTCGGCTCCCTCCGCGAACGGCCACCCGCCGAGAAGCCCCCGCGTCCTCGTGTCCCTGGCGACGTACAACGAGCAGGAGAACATCCGCCGACTCATCGAGGAGATCCACACCTACCTACCGGACGCCCACGTCCTGGTGGTGGACGACAACTCCCCGGACGGCACCGGCAAGACCGTCGACGAGATGGCCCAGGCCGACCCGCGCATCCACGCCCTGCACCGCCCCGCGAAGCTCGGCCTGGGCACGGCGACCCTCGCGGCCATGCGGTACGCCATCGAGCACGACTACGACTACCTGCAAAACATGGACGCGGACTTCAGCCACCCGCCGCGGTTCCTGCCGGCGATGCAAGCCGGCATGGCGAAGCACGACGTGATGATCGGCTCCCGGTACGTCGCCGGCGGCGGGACGGAGAATTGGCCGCTCACCCGCCTGGCGATCAGCCGGTGCGTGAACACCCTGGTCCGGTTCCTCTTCCGGATGCCCGTGCTGGACGCCAGCGGCGCGTACCGGTGTTACCGGGTGAGCAACCTGAAACGCGCCCGGCTGGACCTGACGCAGAGCCGCGGGTACTCGTTCCAGCAGGAGGTGCTGTTCCGCGTCCACCGGACCGGGGCGAAGCTCGGCGAGACGCCGATCATTTTCGAGAACCGGCGGGCCGGCAAGTCGAAGGTCAACTGGCAGGAGGCGGTGCGGTCCATCACGATGATCCTGTGGATCGGCACGCACCATTTCTTCGGCCTGGACCAGACGAAACGGACGCACTGACGGATCTGTAGGGTGGGTCGAGCCGCTTCGGCGAAGACCCACCGCACCCGCGAGGAAGTGATTGCCACTCCGGTGGGT
>CAYUHJ010000454.1:0-1762 GCA_964444365.1 uncultured Alcaligenaceae bacterium
CCTCTCCCCAGCGGGGAGAGGGGAGGAAAAATCAGGAACCCTTGGGCTCGGGCATCACTCCTTCGCGTTCCGCGGGTCGTCGGCGGGGTTGACGTAGTCGATCGCCCACGGGCCGGTGCCGTGCAGTTGCAGCACCGTCTCCCCTTTCACGAACCCGAAGTGCTTCATCCCCGCGCCGGTCCGCCCGAACGAGCCGGCCGGCATCTCCTTCGCGACCTTCTCGTCGAACTTCTCGCCCATGCCGAGGTAGAGCGTGCCGGCGAGCACCGTGACGCGCTCGTCCTTCGGGTGCGTGTGCGGCATGATCCGGAACCCGTCCGGCAGCTTGATCCGCAGCACGAACGGGCCGTCCTTCGCCGGGTCGCCCTCCACGACGACCATCTTCGCGCCCTTCTGAAGCGACGCGGGGCCGTCGACCCACGTCAGGTCCGCGGGCGTGCGGATGACGTGGTCCTTGTCGTCGGCGTGCGGGGCCGCGGACACGAGCCCGACGGCGGCGACTGCGATCAGAACCGGACGCATGGCAAGCCCCTTCCCAGGTGTGCGCGGGTGGCCCTGCCGAGGATACGGGAATCCGCCGGCCGGTCGAGCCACGCCGCGGGCTGCGGTGGAAATCGCCGCACGAATCGAGTAACATTGAGCCACCTCTCGACGCCCGTTCCCTAACTCCTGTTGCCGGAGAGTCCCGCCGATGCCCCGCCGGCCCGTGATCGGGATTGCGACCCAGACCCTGCCCGCCGTCGTCGGCGAACGGCCCGCGTGCTGGATCATGGGGCACCGCTACGTCGAGACGCTGCGGGCCGTTGGCGCGATCCCGTGGGTGATCCCGCTGCTGCCGCATGACCCGGACACGATGCGGGAGATCTTCGACCGGCTCGACGGCGTCTTCCTGACCGGGGGCGTCGACGTGGACCCGGCCCGGTACGGCGAGGCCAAGCACCCCCTGTGCGGCACGACCGACCCGGACCGCGACGCCGTCGAGATGATGCTCCTCGAACACGCGATGGACAACCGCCGGCCGGTGCTCGCGGTCTGCCGGGGCTTGCAAATCCTGAACGTGGCCTGCGGCGGGACGCTCTACCAGGACGTGACCGCCCAGGTGCCCGCGGCACTGAAGCACGACTACTTCCCGACACCGGCCCAGCCGAGCCGGGCGTACCTCGCCCACGACATCACGGTGACGCCGAACACCCGGCTCGGCGAGCTCCTCGGCGATTCGGTCGTCCCCGTGAACAGCATGCACCACCAGGCGATCAAGGATCTGGGCCGGGGGCTCCGCGCCTCCGCCTTCGCCCCGGACGGCATCATCGAGGGGATCGAGGGCACGAACGGCCAGTTCCTCGTCGGCGTCCAGTGGCACCCGGAGGAACTGGCCGAGTCCCAACCGGGGATGCGGCGGCTGTTTACTTCGTTCGTCGAAGCGGCGTGACATAAGAGGGGCTGCGGTGTTCGAGTCGGTCGATGAACTGATCGGGAACGACAAGTGGCGAGCACGGCTCGATCGGACAGTGCCGAGGGAATGCAAAGTCGATCTCAATGTGTTTTTGACTTGTGGCACCGGCCTCTGGCCTATGCAGGCTCTACTGGCCAGAGGCCGGTGCCACAATGCAGAACGTCCCGACGAAAAACGCGGCGCTGATAGCGGACAGATCTTTAGCGTGCCGGGGCGACTCGCGCCAGACGGCGGCGGACGAGTCCGACGCCGCCCAGCCCCGCCGCGGCAAGGGCGAGCACGGTGGTCGGCTCGGGGACCGGGGTGAAG
>CAYUHJ010000455.1:0-1656 GCA_964444365.1 uncultured Alcaligenaceae bacterium
GCGGCAAGATGGCCAAGTCCACCCGGGGCAGCTGACCGGGGTCGGCCCGAGCGCTTCCACGGGGGCCTCGGACGGCGCGGGGTCCGGGGTCGGTTCCGGGGCGGGCGGCGGGGCCTCCGCGGTGGCGGGTTCCGTCACGGCCGGGACCGGGGCGGGGGTCGGGACCGGTTCCGGCGTCGGCTCGGTCGGCGAATCGGCGGCGTTCATGCGGCGGAAGTCCGTGGATACAGCGGGGGTCCGGTTCCGCTGCGACGGAACCGCGACGCCACCCCTGCCGGGGCGACGCAGGGGTGGCATTCAAAAGCTCTTAGAATTGACTTTTGTAGGCCGCGGGCGGCAACCTGTCAAGCGGGCCGGGGTTAGGGGCCGCGGCTTTGCCGCGACGCGGGCGGATTTCTTGTCAGCCCGGTCGCCGAATTTTTTAATGATACGGCGACCACCGAGAGCATCACCATGCGATACGCCATCCTCCCTTTCCTGATCGCGGCGGGGGTTGCCCCGTCGGCGGGGGCCGAACCGGTCGATTTCGGCCGCGACATCCGCCCGATCCTGGCCGAGCACTGCTTCCTCTGCCACGGGCCGGACGACGGCCATCGAAAGGGCGGCTTGCGGCTCGACACCCGCGACGGGGCCACGAAGCCGGCGAAGTCCGGGGAAGTCGCGGTCGTGCCGGGCAAGCCGGACGCCAGCGAACTGATCCGCCGGGTGGAGTCCCACGACGACACCGAGGTGATGCCGCCGAAGAAGGACAAGAAGCCGCTGACGGCGAAGCAGATCGACACGCTGAAGGCGTGGGTGAAACAGGGGGCCGCCTACGACGCCGGCCACTGGGCGTTCCAGCCGCCGAAGAAGCCCAAGCCGCCGGCCGTCGCGAAGCACCCGGTCGATGCGTTCGTGTTCGCGCGACTGGCGAAGGAGGGGCTCAAGCCGTCCCCCGTCGCGCCGCTCGAAGTGCTCTGCCGGCGCATCTACCTCGACGTCATCGGCCTGCCGCCGTCGCCAAAAGAGGTGGATGAGTTCGTGGCCGCCGCCGAGAAGGACCGCCCCGCCGCCGTGGCCGCACTCGCGGATTCGCTGCTGAAAAAGCCCCAGTACGGCGAGAAGTGGGCGCGGCACTGGCTCGACGTGGCCCGCTACTCGGACAGCAACGGCTACGAAAAGGACCTCCCCCGCGACATGTGGGCGTACCGCGACTGGGTCATCGCCGCGCTCAACCGCGACCTGCCGTACAACCAGTTCCTCGTCGAACAACTCGCCGGCGACCTCCTGCCGAACGCGACGCAGGACCAGCTCGTCGCGACCGGGTTCCTGCGGAACAGCATGGTCAACGAGGAAGGCGCGATCGTCCCCGAGCAGTTCCGCACCGACGAAATGTTCGACCGCATGGACGCCCTCGGCAAGGCCGCGTTCGGGCTCACCCTCCAGTGCGCCCAGTGCCACACCCACAAGTACGACCCGATCACCCAGGTCGAATACTTCGGGATGTATGCGTTCTTCAACGACACCTACGAAGCGCAGTCGTGGGTCTACACGCCGGCGCAGTTGAAGCAGATCGCGGACCTCCGCGGGAAGATCGCCGACGCCGAGAAGCGGGCGAAGGCGGCCCGCCCCGGCTGGAGGGACGAACTCGCCGTGTGGGAAGCGAAAACCCTCGCG
>CAYUHJ010000456.1:0-1598 GCA_964444365.1 uncultured Alcaligenaceae bacterium
GCCCCGGAGTGAGGCCGAGCGGCGGGCGGCGGAGGCCCGCTGGGAGGGGGCCCCGCCAGTGTTCCGTGAGGCACTCCGGGAGCGACTGGAGGGGCGGCCGTGAAGGCGTTCTCGGTGAAGCTCGACGACGGAGACCTGGCTCTGCTCGCCGCCCGGGCTGCGGCCGCGGGGGAGAAGCCCGCGACCCACGCCCGGCGGCTGCTGCTCGCCGCGCTCAAGTCCGGGGCGTCGCCCGCGGCCCCGACATCACCGGCGGGCCGGCCGGCCGCGCCCCCACCGGCGGACGGGCTCCGGCGGGCCGTCTGGTGCCTGCTCGTGGCGTTGAGCCCCGACCTGGACGAGGACCGAGCGAGGGCGTTCGTCGAGGCGTACTTCGACGCCCCGGCCGCCCCCGGCTACGCGCACCCCGGGAGGACCAAGCCGTGATCAAGATCGGCGTCCTGGCCGGGAACGGCCGCTACTACGAGCGGGACGCGAGCCCCGGGGCGTACTATGGCGCGTCGGCCGCCGGGGTCGCGGCCGGCGGGGCCGCC
This sequence comes from uncultured Alcaligenaceae bacterium, assembly GCA_964444365.1. Lineage (GTDB taxonomy): Bacteria > Planctomycetota > Planctomycetia > Gemmatales > Gemmataceae > CAYUHJ01. Next base: position 534 of record CAYUHJ010000456.1, read on the forward strand.
GCCGCGGCCGGGCTGACCGATACCGTGACCGCTGTCGAGCTCGACAACTTACTCGCCGGCCGGTCGGCGGACGGCGGCCGGGAACTCGTCCGCCCGCACCCGAAGCGGAAGCCGGGGTGTGAGCTGCACGCCGCCCCGGACAAGTCGGTGTCGGCGCTCTTCGCCGTCGCCCCGCTGACAGTTGCCCGGGCGATCGTCGCCGCCTCGGAGGCGGCGCTCCGGCTCGCCCTCCGGCAGGCCGAAGCCGAGTGCGGGGTGACACGCCGGGGGAAGGCCGGGCTCGTTCACGAGCCGGGTAAGCTCGTCTTCGCCATCTACACCCACTTCACGTCCCGGTCCGGTGACCCGCAACTCCACCACCACGTGGTCGTCCCGAGCCTGGTGCTCCGTACAGACGGCACCTGGGGGGCGCATCACAACCGGCCGCTCTACAAGGCCCAGAAGCGGCTGACCGCGACCTACCACCGGGCCCTCCGGGACAACCTCGTCGCGCTCGGCATCGACGCCCGCCTCGAGAACGGGCGGTGCGTGGTGGCCGAGGTGCCGAAGACCCTCTGCGAGGCATTCTCCACCCGCCGGAAGGAGGTGGTCGAGGCCAAGGAGAAGTACCACGCGAAGGACCGCGGAGCCGCGCAGAAGGCGGCCTGGGCCACCCGCGGGCGAAAGGTCAAGACCCCCGAAGCCGAGCTCCGGGCTCGGTGGCGGGCCACGGCCACGACCCACGGGTACGACCCAACGGCCTCGGTCCTTCGGACGCCCACGAAGGACCAGATCGAAGCCGTCCGGGCGGCGGCCGAGGCCGCGTACCCGGGCCCAAACCGGGCGGTGCCTGTGCCGGTCACGCCGCCGGCCGCGGGTCGTTCCGCGGCTGACCGGCAACCGGCGGCCGGGGTGACGAAGCATCCCCGGCGTGAGCAAACGGATCGCACATCGAACGAGTCCCGGCCGGCGGCCGTTCCCACCCGGACGGCCCCGGTCACGCAGCCAGTAGGGAAGCCTCCGCCGCAGAGTACCGCCGCCGGCCCGGAGGCCGGGGACAACCGCCGGCCGGAACCCGCTGCCGCC
>CAYUHJ010000457.1:0-1510 GCA_964444365.1 uncultured Alcaligenaceae bacterium
GGATGGAAGTGATGCTCCACTCGCCCGCCCGTCTGCGGCGAGCCGGCGTGCTTCCGTTCCGCGCCGCGGCTTGAGGACGTGCCGCGCCCGTACGGTTCCCGTGACCGGTGATCACTGAAGGTGGAGCCCCCTCACCCGCCGCTCGCAGACTCGCGGCGACCTCGCCCCGTTCCTACGGGGAGAGGTCGCCGCCGGGCTTTGACGGCGGCGGGTGAGTAACTGTGGCGTTTGTCAAGCCACTTGCGGTTGCCAGGGGCGTTGGTCGCGGAGGACGGCGTTGGCGATGATGACCAGCTTCCGGGCCACCGCGATGCGGATCACCTTGGGGGGCTTGCCGGCCGCCTCCAGGCGCGCGGCGAACGCCCGGAGTACCGCGTTGCCCTGCCGCGCCGCGTGCGCCCCCAGGTACAGCACCCGCCGCACCGCCGCCCGGCCCCCGGCGACGAACCGCCTCCCGCTCCACCGCCCGCTGTCCCGGTTGACCGGGGCCACCCCCACCAGCGCCGCCACCTGCTCGCGGGACAGGGTGCCCAACTCCGGCAGGTCCGCCAGCAGGGTCCGGCTCGTCACCGGGCCGATCCCCGGGATCGACTGCAGCAGCTCGTCCTTCGCCCTCCACGCCGGACTCGCCTCGACCGCGGCCGCCAACTCCCCGTCGGCCCTCCCGATCTCCTTGTCCAGCGCCCGCAGGATCGCCTCGATGCTCCGGCGGACCGCCCGGCCGGCCGTCGCGAGTCGGTTCGACTCCATCGTCCGCATCTCGATCAGCTGGTTGCGGCGGGCCACCAGGGCCTGCAACCCCTGGGCCTCCGCACCCGCGAGCGGGCGGACCGGCGGCCGGACCTTGTCCGCGAACGCGGCCAGGACGCCGGCGTCGATGGCGTCGGTCTTCGCGCGGCGGCCGAGCGCCCCGGCGAACCCCCGGGCCCGCCGGGGGTCGACCAGGCAGACCGGAAGGCCCCGGAGGGAGAGAGCCGCGACGACCGGCCGCTCGTACCCCCCGGTGGCCTCGATGGCGACCCGGGCCGGGGCGAGGGGGCCGAGCCACGCGGCGAGGGCGGCGACCCCCGCCGGGGTGTTGTCGAACCGGCGGGCGGTGCCGTCGGGCCGGACGTGGACGTCGAGTGCGTCCCGGGACACGTCGATCCCGGCGAACCGCTCGGTGGGTGTGGTCATGTGGGTACCCCGTGGTGTGGTCCGGTCCGGCGATCCCCCCGGCCTGGCGATGCGACCTCGTGGGTCGGGTAACTGTTCGGGGTCGGTCGCGGACGGCCCGGCGGGGGTTCCTACTCACCCACGGCCGCGAAGGCCCGAGGGGCATCGAACACACCCGCCGGTGGACTCCTGAATACGTTATTCACGACGCTGAAGAACCATACCAGGGGGCGCCACCTCCAACGAGCACCGGCCGCGGCAACCTTACCGGGACGCTTTCGCAGGCCGCTTGACCTTGACGGTGACGTCGTTCTTCCCCGCGACGATCTCCTGCGTCAGCGGCGTCTTCACCGGG
>CAYUHJ010000458.1:0-1508 GCA_964444365.1 uncultured Alcaligenaceae bacterium
CCACCAAGCCGAAGACGTGACCTGACAAGTCCGGGGTGGCGATGTCGCGGGGCGGGCTGGACACACGTCGTGTGCGGCCCGCCCCAGTCCCGGTGAAGGTGGAGCGAGCGAAGTTTCGTGGATGCTGTACGGACCCAGGCGGGTCCGCCGGGACGGACGGGTCAATCGGCGACGGATCGCCAGACCGAACTCGCAGGACGCGGAGGCAAGAGTCATGAACAAGAACTACACGGTGCTGGTGGTCGTGGTGTCCCTCGCCGGGCTGGCCGGGTGTGCGGCGACACGCCCGCCCAATCCGGTAGCGGCCTCTGCGGCTGCCCAACGGCCTACCGCCACCCACGCCGTCGTCCAGGCCGGGTATCGGGAAGACCCGGCGTCAGGGAAGGACGGTGGAGAGTTGCCCGCCCCCAAGCCGCTCAAAGGAAAGGCGGACGCGACGGGACCACCTGCGACACCGACGCCGGGGTTGGGGTTGCCGGAACTGACCGCCCTGACGCTCGAACGGCACCCCCGGCTGGCCCAGTTGTCGTGGGCCGTCGAAACCGCCCGTGGCCGGGCGGTGCAGGCCGGGTTGTACCCGAACCCGACTCTGTCGGTCACCGGCGACGAACTCGGCGACGTGCAAGGGCCGGGCGGCATCTGGACCGCCCCGCACTTCAGCCAGGAAATCGTGACCGCGAACAAGCTGGGGCTGTCCCGAGCCGCCGGCCTCAAGGAGGTCGATCAGGCCGGCCTCTCGCTCATCGCCGAACGCTACCGGCTGCTCACGGAGGTCCGGCAGAACTACTACGAGGTCGTCACCCTCCAGCGGCGGGCGGACATCCTGGGGGAACTCATCAAGCTGGCCGAGAAGTCGGTGGAGAACGCGGACAAGCTGCTCAAAGCGAAGGAGGGCAGCCGGCTCGACGTTGTGCAACTCGAAGTCGATCTCGAACGCTACCGGGCCGATCTGGAGGCCACCCAGCAGGCTTTGCCGCCGGCCTTCCGGCGGCTCGCGGCCAGCGTCGGGGTACAGGACTTGCCTCCCACCGCCGTCGTCGGCACGCTCGACGTGACGCTGCCGGACTACGACCTCGAACGGGTGCGGGCCTACGTCCTCGGCATCCACCCGGAACTCCGCTCGGCCCAGGTCGGCGTCGAACGCGCTCAACTCGTTCTGAAGCGGGCCACCGTCGAGCCGATCCCGAACCTTACGGTAGGGGCCGGATACGTACGGCAAAACCAGAACAAGTCCGACGACTGGACGGTCGGCGTCAGCGTCCCGGTGCCGGTGTGGAACCGCAACCAGGGGAACGTGTACGCGGCGAAGGCCCAGGTCGGCGAGGCGATCAACGGCGTGGGCCGGGTGCAGAACGACCTCGTCAGCCGACTGGCCGCGTCGTTCGGCACCTACGCCGCCGCGAGGAAGCGGGCCGAGAAGTACAAGGCGTCGATCCTCCCCAAAGCCGAGGAAACGTACCAACTGTCGCTCAAGGCGTTCCAGGGCGGGCAGTTCGACTACCTCCGCG